>NZ_AP024745.1:11086133-11395677 GCF_019704555.1 Actinoplanes sp. L3-i22 | reverse complement strand
CTCTTTCCATGAACACCGCAAGGCGTCCCTGACCGCCCTTCCCGGCGGAGTCAGCGACACCGCGGGTGACCAGGAGGCAGTCGGGTCGTGAATCTCCTCAGCATCGGTGCGTCCTACCGCACCGCCGACGTCGCCGTCCTGGAACGGCTCACCATCCCGGAGACCGAGGTCCCGGCGATCCTGCAGAAACTCGTCGCTCAGCCGTACGTGAGCGAGGCCGTGGTCGTCTCCACGTGCAACCGGGTCGAGGTGTACGCCGCGGTCAGCGGCTTCCACGGCGGCCTCGGTGACATCTGCAACGTGTTCGCCCAGCACTCCGGGATCCCGGCCAACGAGCTGGCCGGCCACCTCTACGTGCACTACGGCGAGGCCGCGGTCCGGCACTCGTTCCAGGTCTCGTCCGGCCTCGACTCGATGGTCATCGGTGAGGCGCAGATCCTGGGGCAGCTCCGGAACGCGTACCACTCGGCCACCGAGTCCGACACCCTCGGCCGGCTGCTGCACGAGCTGATGCAGCAGGCGCTGCGGGTCGGCAAGCGCGCGCACGCCGAGACCGGCATCGACAAGGCCGGTCAGAGCGTCGTCACCGCCGCCCTCGACGTCGCCGCCGAGCACCTCGGTGGCGACCTGACCGGGCGATCCGCGCTGGTCATCGGGGCCGGAGCGATGGGCGCGCTGTCCATCGCCACGCTCACCCGGACCGGCGTCGGCCCGCTGCGGATCACCAACCGCAGCGCCGACCGCGCGGAGCGGCTGGCCGAGGCGTACGGCGCGACCGCGGTCCCGATCCAGGACCTGGAACGTGCGCTCAGCGAGGTGGACATCGTGGTCAGCGCGACCGCGTCCACCCAGCCGGTGCTGACCCGGGACCGGCTGCGCACCGCGCTGGCGGCGCGTACCTCGCCGAACCCGCTGGTCGTGCTCGACCTCGCGGTGCCGCGCGACGTCGCCCCGGACGCGGCCGGCCTGCCCGGCCTGATCGTGGTCGACATCGACGGGCTGGCCGCCGGTCGCCGGTCCGCGCCGGCCGTCGCGGAGACCGCCGCGGTCGAGCAGATCGTCGCCGGCGAGGTGGAGAACTTCCTCGGCTGGATGCGCGGGGCCGAGATCGCGCCGACCGTGGCCGCCCTGCGGACCCGCGCCGAGGACGTCGTCTCGGCCGAGATGCGCAAGCTCCTGAGCCGGCGGCCGGAATTCACCGAGGAGCAACGGGCCGACGTTTCCCGTACCCTGCACCGGGTCGTCCAGCAGATCCTGCACTCGCCGACCGTGCGGGTGCGGCAGCTGGCCGCCGAGCCGGGTGGCGATCAGTACGCCGCGCTGCTCCGCGAGCTGTTCGACCTGGACGTCCCCTCAGCCATTCACGCCGACGCGGTACCCGAGATCGGAGGTAAAGCGTGACCAGTATCAAGGCGCTGCGCCTCGGGACCCGGGGGAGCACGCTGGCGCTCACCCAGTCGCAGCTGGTCGCCGACCAGCTGACCGCGGCCACCGGCCGTCCGGTCGAGCTGGTCCGGATCGTCACCCGCGGCGACACGTCGTCCGCGCCGGTCGCCCAGCTCGGTGTCGGCGTGTTCGTCTCCGCGCTGCGGGACGCGCTGCTGGCCGACGAGATCGACTTCGCCGTGCACTCGTACAAGGACCTGCCCACCGCCGAGCACCCGCGTCTGGACATCGCCGCCGTCCCGCGCCGGGAGGACCCGCGGGACGCTCTGGTGGCCCGGGACGGGCGGACTCTCGCCGACCTGGCGCCCGGTTCGGTGATCGGCACCGGCGCGGTCCGGCGGATCGCGCAGCTGCGCGCCCTCGGGCTGGAGTTGCAGGTCACGCCGATTCGAGGCAACATCGATACGCGTATCGCGCGAGTTCTCGGCCCGGAGGCCGACCTCGACGCGGTCGTTCTCGCGCACGCCGGGGTGGCCCGTATCGGCCGCACCGCGGAGATCACCGAGACGCTGGACCCGATGCTCATGCTGCCCGCCCCCGCACAGGGGGCGCTGGCGGTCGAGTGCCGGTCCGCCGACGGCGATCTGGTCGAGCTGCTGGCCGCGCTCGACCACGCACCGACCCGGGCCGCCGTCATGGCGGAACGGTCGTTGCTGGCCACGCTGGAGGCCGGGTGTGCCGCCCCGGTCGCCGCTTATGCCCGACTCGTCCGGGGTGGCAACCCCAGCTCTGTCCCCGGGGACGGGCACGGCGAGGAGATGATTCACCTGCGCGGTGCGGTGTTCAGCCCGGATGGGGTTCGAGCCATCCGGCTGTCGCGCACCGGAACGCCCGCCAGCGCGGCGGAGATCGGCAAGGCACTCGCCGCCGAACTCCTCGACGCCGGCGCCGATACCCTGATGGGGAGCACAGAATGACCACCCGCACCGCCCGTAAGCCAGCCGGACGCATCGCGTTCATCGGCGCCGGACCCGGCGACCCGGAGCTGCTGACCCGCCGCGCGTATGCCGCGCTGACCGAGGCCGACCAGGTGGTCTACGACCGGGGCGTGCCCGACTCGCTGCTGTCCGCGGTCCGCGCCGACGCCAAGGCGGACGCCCAGTTCAGCCCGGCCGAAGGCGCCCCCGGTGACGTGGCCAAGGTGCTGCTCTCCGCGGCCAAGTCCGGCCTGTCCGCCGTGCACCTGGTGGCCGGCGACCCGTTCGGCCACGAGTCCGTGGTCAAGGAGGTGCAGGCGGTCGCGCGTACCGCCGTGCACTTCGAGGTGATCCCGGGCATCGGCCAGGCCGAGGGCGTCGCCGCCTACGCCGGGGTGCCGCTGCCCGGCGTCCGGATCGCCGCCGACGTCGACGACGTCACCACGCTCGACTTCGACGCGCTGGCCGGCGCGGCCCAGAAGGGCTCGTTCGCCGTCGCGGTGGACGCCGGTGACCTGGCCGCGGTCCGCGACGGGCTGCTCGCCGCCGGCGTCGAGCCGGGTGTCCCGGTCGGCGTGACCGGCGACGGCACCGGCGAGACGCAGTACACCACCACCTCGACGGTGGACAGCTTCGTCGCCGCCGCGCTCGGCTTCACCGGCCGGGTCGTGCTGACCGTCGGCGCCGAGGTCGGCGAGCGGGACGCGCTCAGCTGGTGGGAGAACCGCCCGCTGTACGGCTGGAAGGTCCTGGTCCCGCGGACCAAGGAGCAGGCCGGGGCGATGAGCGCGCGCCTGCGGGCGTACGGCGCCATCCCGTGCGAGGTGCCGACCATCGCGGTCGAGCCGCCGCGCACCCCGGCGCAGATGGAGCGCGCGGTCAAGGGCCTGGTCGACGGCCGGTACGCCTGGGTCGTCTTCACCTCGGTGAACGCGGTCCGCGCGGTCTGGGAGAAGTTCGCCGAGCACGGCCTGGACGCCCGCCACTTCGGCGGCGTGAAGATCGCCTGCATCGGTGAGGCCACCGCCGAGGCGGTCCGCGCGTTCGGCATCCAGCCCGAGATGATCCCGGCCGGCGAGCAGTCCAGCGAGGGCCTGCTGGCCGAGTTCTCGCCGCACGACGAGATCCTCGACCCGGTCGGCCGGGTGCTGCTGCCGCGCGCCGACATCGCCACCGAGACCCTCGCGGCCGGCCTGATCGAGCGGGGCTGGGAGGTGGACGACGTGACCGCGTACCGGACGGTGCGGGCCGCGCCGCCGCCGGCCGAGATCCGCGACGCGATCAAGTCGGGTGGCTTCGACGCGGTGCTCTTCACCTCGTCCTCGACCGTTCGCAACCTGGTCGGCATCGCCGGCAAGCCGCACGCCCGTACGGTCGTCGCGGTGATCGGCCCGAAGACCGCGGAGACCGCGATCGAGTTCGGCCTGCGGGTGGACAGCCAGCCGCAGAACGCCTCGGTGCCGGACCTGGTCGAGGCCCTCGCCGAGTACGCCCTGGAACTGCGCGAGAAGCTGGCGGCGATGCCCGCCAAGCAGCGTCGCGGCTCCAAGGTGCAGGGGCCGACGGCGCTCCGCTTCCGCTGACGTCGCTTTGAACGCTGTGAACGCGCCGGGGACGTCCCCGGCGCGTTCTTCCTTTTGGAGGCCACAGGTGTCCTTTCCTGACATCCGCCCGCGCCGCCTCCGGCGCACACCCGCGATCCGCCGACTGGTCGAGGAGACCCGCCTCGCCCCGGCCGAGCTGGTCCTGCCGCTCTTCCTCAAGGAGGGGCTGACCGAGCCGCGCCCGATCAGCTCCCTGCCCGGGGTCGTCCAGCACTCCCGCGAATCGCTCCGGAAGGTCGCCCACGAGGCGGTCAGCGCCGGGATCGGCGGGCTGATGCTGTTCGGTGTGCCGGAGAACACCAGCAAGGACGAGACCGGCTCGGCCGGCCTCGACCCGGACGGCATCCTCAACCTCGGCATCCGCGACCTGATCGCCGAGGTCGGCGACGCCACCGTGATCATGAGCGACCTCTGCCTGGACGAGTTCACCTCGCACGGGCACTGCGGGGTGCTCGCCCCGGACGGCTCCGTGGACAACGACGCGACCCTGGACGTCTACGCCGAGATGGCGGTCGCCCAGGCGGCCGCCGGCGCGCACGTGGTCGGCCCGTCCGGGATGATGGACGGCCAGATCGGCGTGGTCCGCAAGGCCCTCGACCGGGCCGGTTACCAGGACGTCTCGGTGCTGGCGTACGCCGCCAAGTACGCGGGCGCGTTCTACGGCCCGTTCCGTGAGGCGGTCGAGTCGACGCTGCAGGGCGACCGGCGGCAGTACCAGCAGGACCCGCCGAACCTGCGGGAGGCGCTCCGCGAGGTCGACCTGGACGTGGCCGAGGGCGCGGACATCGTCATGGTCAAGCCCGCGTTGCCCTACCTCGACGTGATCGCCGCCGTCCGCGACCGCGTAACCATCCCGGTCGCCGCCTACCAGGTCTCCGGCGAGTACGCCATGGTCGAGGCCGCCGCCGCCAACGGCTGGATCGACCGAGAACGAGTAATCCTCGAGTCCCTAACCTCAATCAAGCGAGCCGGCGCCCAAATCACCCTCACCTACTGGGCCCTAGAAGCCGCCCACCTGCTACGCAACCGCTACTAACCCCACCGGTTCCGCTTTCCACAAAGCGCCCCCGGCCCGATCTTCACCAACCCCACCGGTCGTGCTTCTCACAAAGCACCGCTGGTCCGATCTTCACCAACCCCACCGGTTGTGCTTCTCACGAAGCGCCGCCGATGGGGAGGCAGCTGATTTTCCGACGCCGCGGGTTTTGCGGCGTCGGAAAATCAACTGACTCCCCATCGGGTATCAGGCGCTTTGTGCGCGGAGCGAAGCGGAGCCAAGCCAGCTCAGTCTGCGCCTGTCAACCTGCTCCCAAAACCCCCAAAACCGGTTCCCAAAAACCCCCAAACCGGTTCTAACTGGGCTCCAACCTCTGCACCAACTGACCCACATCCGCGATGTACTCGAACCAGTCCCGATCCGACTGGTAGCCCAGTTCGGCGTTGACCTTCAGCATCGACTCGTTGTGCTGTGCGTTCCAGGTCTGCACCTGGCGCAGGCCGGTCTCGGCGGCGCGCAGCTCGAACAGCATCCGGGCCTTGATCGCCCGGTCGATGCCGTAGCCCCGGTGTTCGCGGACGACGATCGTGTCGTACTGATCGGCGCGCTCCGGGTGCTGCGCCGGGACGACCACCTCGGTCAGCCCGGCCACCGACCCGGTCGACTCGTGGATCGCCAGCACGATGTACGGCTTCAGACCCCGCCGGTGCAGCGTGTCCAGCGACTCCCGCAGCCGTTCCGGGTCGGACGAGCGCGGTGTCAGGTCCAGGTCGTCGTCGTCCGTCTGCGCTTCCGCCTTGGCCCGGGCGTAGGGCTCCAGCAGGCCGGCGGGCGGGCCACCGGGGTGATACTCCACCCGGTAGCCGGTGCTGATGCCGCTGGCCATCGCGCCCAGCGCCGCCCAGTCGACGGTGTCCAGACTCAGGACACTGCGAGTCTCCACATACTCCCGCTCGAAGCCGAGCGCCTCGTAGAAGCCGATCGCCGGGGTGCCGCCGATCGCCTCCACGCCGATCGAGGAAAATCCTTCGAGGTACGCCCGTCGGACCGCGACCGCGAGCAGCTCCCGCCCGAGTCCACGGCGCCTCAGTTGCGGCTTGACCAGGATCTCGAGCACGCCGATGTCGCCCAGCAGCAGGATGCTGACCATGGCGTAGATCTCGCTCTCACCCTCCGGCAGACGGTCGTCCTCGGCGACCCAGCAGATCCGGCGCTCGCCCGGCATGGTCTCGGCGAGATAGTCCCTGACCTGCACGTCACGCCAGGGTGGATCGTCGGGAAGGTCAGTTGCGAGCACCGCGTTGACCGTCTCCACCAGCGAGTGGATCTCACCCCCGGACGCGGAGCGGGGATCCCATTCACGCACCCTCACTCGTACATCGTGCCGTTTAGCAGACCTTCAGGGAAGTGCTGACCACGCAAAAGTACGCATCCACTCACCGAGCGTCGCCACACCGCGATGCGATTCGCCCCTACGCAAGCCATTTCCGCCCCTGTCGCCGACACCCGCCCGAACCACCCGAAGCCTTCGCCGGCCCCTCCGCACCCCACCTGACGCCCACGCCGCCGCACCCCGCACGTGCCGCGCCCGCGCCGCACCCAGACCCGCACTCGCGCGCGCCACACCCACGCTGCCGCACCCACACGTGCCGCGTCCGCGCGTCACACCCGCGCCCGCGCGCTCCCGGCCCGGCCGTTCGGGCGTCCGCGGTCGGCTCGGCGCCGCGTGGACCGGTGCGCGGGTCAGGTGCGGCTGCGCTGGCCGTAGTCGTTGGCCGCCTCGAAGATCTTCTGCGCGGACGCGCGGAGCGTGCCGCCGTTGTAGTTCAGGATCCCGTCCCACCAGGAGTCGGCCCGGGACAGGTCACGGACGCCACCCTTCGCGTCCTTGCACAGCTGGGTCGCGGCGACCAGCGCGGCGTCGTCGATGTCGTTGATGTCGGCGGTGCCGTTCCGGTCCGCGTCCACCTGGAATGCTTTCCACGCGCTCGGCACCAGCTTCATCGGCCCGACCTCGCGGTCATACGTGGTGTCCTGGTCGAGCACGCCCTGATCGGTGTCCTGGACCAGGAGCCGGCCGCCCTGCCCGTCCAGCGGCAGCCCGTAGATCGTCGGCTGCGCCACCCCGTCGACGCTGAGCACCGCGCCGTTCGAGCTGCCGTGCCCGGACGCGATCTTGCCGATCGCGGCCAGCGTGGTCCAGCTCAGGTGACAGGTCGGGGTGGTCTGCGAGGCGACCAGCTCGGCATAGCCATACGCCTGGACCGCGATCACCGGGATCCCGGCCTTGGTGCCGGCGGTCTGCGCCCACGCGGCCAGCGAATCCGCCGGGCGGTTCACGGTGACCCCGCCGGGCGTGCCGATCCCGGTGTTCGGCACCCCGAACGCGGTCGTCGGCGCGGTGTAGCCCGGCAGCGTGTAGCCCGGGAACGCGCCCCCGGCCGGCGCGGACGGCAGCCCGCCCAGGCCGTAGGGATCGCTCGCCGAGGGCGCCGGAACGGCCCCGGCCGCCCCGAACGTCGGCGTGGCACTCGGCGTCGGCGCCGCCTCCAGCGCCCGGGGAACCAGGTAGACCCCGGCCGTGCCGGCGAGCCCGATCAGCGCCACGACCACGACACTGGGCAGGATCACGCGCCCGCTGGGCCGTTTCGCCCAGGCCGCCACGCCCCGCCCACCCCGGCCGACCAGCCCCACCGACCGGCGCACCAGCCCCTGCTTGACCGGCGCGGCCCCAGCCTTGTCGCCCGCCGAGCCCTTGTCAGCCTCCGAGCCTTTGCCCGCAGCGGAGTCTTTGTCCGCAGGCGAGTCTTTGCCGGCCGCTGAGTCCTTGCCTGTCGCGTCTTTGCCCGTGGCCGAGTCCTTGCCCGCCTCGGAGGCCTTGCCTGAACCGTCCGAGGCTTTGCCGGCCTCCGCGGTCTGGGCTGAGCCCTTACCCGGCTCGCCCGAAGCCCCGCCCTTGTCAGACTCCGACGCCTTTCCGCCCGCAGACCCGGCATCACCCGAGGTCGACGCGGACCCGGACCCGGACACGGCTGCGGACGTCGACGGAGCCGCGGACGTGTCCGACTTGCCGGACTCGGGTGGCAGCGCATGCTTCCCGCCCGAGGTCTCCTCGGCCGGAGCCGCTCCGGAACTGCCCAGGGGGCCGCCCTGATGGGGCGCTGCCGCCCGCAGCTCCGGCCGCTCTGCTGGGTTCTTCCGTACCTCCGCCACGCGCTCGACCCTACCGGGCCACGACCAACGTTGGGAAAGTCGCCGGAGGCCTGTGGACAACGCCTCGGCAAAGGGGCTTTACGCTGGTCCGATGCCGCGTTATGACTACCGTTGCCGCGCCTGTGGCGCCACCTTCGAGCTCAGCCGCCCGATGCGCGAGGCCAGCGCCCCGGCCGCCTGCCCGGAGGGCCACGACGACACCGTCAAACTGCTGTCCACAGTCGCCGTCACCGGCCGGGGCGGCGCCACCCCGGCCCCGAGCAGCGGCGGCGGAGGCTGCTGCGGCGGTTCCTGCGGCTGCTGACCCACCCGAGCCCCACCAGCACCGCGCCCGGCCAGACCAACCCGACCCCGCCAAACCATCGGCCGGCCGCCCCCGAGGCCTACCGAACGGCGGCCGGCCCGAGCCCACCGAACCGACACCGCCCACCGGGAACCGCGACCGCCGATCAAGACCGCGACGCCTGACGGCGCCGCGACCGACCAGGTCGCCCTGGATCCGCTGACGCCGCGACCCGCGGCGGTAGCGGAAGCGGGCAGCCCCCTCGCGTTGGTCCTTTTAAACCGCAACCACCCACGGACATCGCCCTGGAGGGTCTCGTGTTCTGGGCGCCCCGCGCCCTTGCGAGACCCGGAAGGGTCCCCGCGGGAGCGACGATCTGTACCCCGGCGGACCGAGGCAATAAAAGATCTTGATCTCAAAAGCCCCCGCGCCCAGGCATCGCCGCGCCCGAGCAGCACGCCCCGAACGTGGCAACCAACCGCCCGGGACCTATTGAAACGGTCGATGAAACGCGAGACCCACTCACACTACAAAGTGATCTGCGTCACTCCTTACTGCAAACCGCTCGATACCGGTCGTCCGTCGACATTGGCCGCCAACCACCTGTCCATTCTCACCCTCGGTATCCGCCCTTGAACCCACTGCCGACAAATCCGCCCAGCTCAGGCCCGATATCCCAGAAACTGGGACGACACGTACGGGTACACCCGAACAGCCCGGCGGTTTTGCCCGACCGCATCGTTTCCGCGTTCGATCTCTTTCGTTACGACACGCGTAGTCCCGTATGCCGACGTCGATCCCACGATTGGAGATGTCCTCCGTAAGGGGTCGGCCGTGGCGGGAACATGGTTACCGTCCGTTTCTACGATGGGCGGTGACTCTGAGATACGGCACCATGAGTCGCGACTTCCCAAGGGGGCGGAGGTTCAACCGTGTCGGGACGGCTCGAGCTACCCAGCGGCCTCGTGACCTTTATGTTCACAGACATAGAGGGATCCACGCGGCTGGCCAGGATGCTCGGTGACACCTATCGCGCTGTGCTGAACGCACATCGCTCTGTGTTACGCGCTGCGCTGAGTGACTTCAGTGGTGTCGAACTCCTTACGGAGGGTGACTCCTTCTTCGTGGCGTTCGACAACGCGGATGCGGCCGTTGCGGCCTGTGTGGAGGCTCAGCGGAGGCTCGCCGCGTTCGACTGGCCGCGCGCCGACGCCGTCCCCCGGGTCCGGATGGGACTGCACACCGGACACGCCACCCCGATCGGCACCGAGTACGCCAGCGCCGAGGTGCACCGCGCGGCCCGGGTCGCCGCGGCCGCGCACGGCGGGCAGGTGCTGTGTTCGGAGGCCACCGCGCTCGCCGTGACCACGACCTACGGCACGGCGACCGCCGCCGCGGAGACGCTGGTCGGCGTGGATCTGCTGGATCTGGGCGCGTTCCGGCTGCGCGGCTTCGACGACGACGAGCGGATCTTCCAGGTCCTCGCCCCCGGCCTGGACCGGGAGTTTCCGCGTCCGCGGACGGCCGAGGCGCCCCGGCACAACCTGCCGGCCGAGCACAGCTCGTTCGTCGGGCGGCCGGCCGAGATCGCCGAGCTGGCCGAGCTGATCAGCCACCACCGGCTGGTCAGCGTGGTCGGCGCGGGTGGCGCGGGCAAGACTCGGCTGAGCCTGGCGGTGGCCGGGCAGGTGGCCGACGCGTACCCGGGTGGGGTGTGGACGATCGACGCGGTGAGCGCGCCGGGTGGCCTGCCGACCGCCCTGGCCGCGGCGCTGGGCCTGCGGCCGGAGCCGGGCCGCCCGATGATCGACACGCTGGTCGAGCAGTGCGCCGAGCGGCGGATGCTGGTCGTCCTGCAGACCTGCGACGCGGCGCCGGGCCTGACCGCGGCGCTGGCGCACCGGCTGCTGACCCGCTGCCGCCGGCTGGACGTGCTGGCCACCGGCCGGGCGCCGCTGGGCCTGCCGGGGGAGACCGTGTGGCGGATCCCGCCGATGGCCCCGGCCGACGCGTTCGCGCTGCTCAAGGAGCGGGCGACGGCGGCTCGCGGGGGCCGGCGCGGGGACGACGACGAGCAGCTGGCCGGGCTGGCGGCGCGGCTGGAGGGCTCGCCGCTCGCGATCGAGCTGGCCGCGGCCCGGCTCCGGCTGCTGCCGGCCGACCTGCTGGCCCGCCGGCTGGACGATCCGATCGGTGCGCTGGACAACGACGCGTGCGGCGAGGGGCGGCACGAGAGTCTGCGGAACAACCTGGACTGGTCGTACCGGAGCCTGGGCAGCCGGGCCGCCGAGCTGCTGCGCAGGCTGGCGGTCTTCGCCGGGCCGGTGGATCTCCCGACCGTGGACTGGTGCGGCGAGGGGGCGCTCAGCGCGCTCTCCGAGCTGGCCGAGAAGTCGCTGATCGAGGTGGTGCCGGGGCCGCGCTACCGGATGTCGGACCACGTCCGGTCGTACGCGCTGCGCCGGCTCGCCGACGCCGGTGACGAGCCGACCGTCCGGGACCGGCATCTCGCCTGGTCGCTGGAGACGCTGACGAACGTCGCGGTGGACACCGACGGCCAGCTCCGCACGGTGTCGCTGACCGACTTCGGGCCGTACGTGGCGGAGTGGCAGACCGCGCTGCGCTGGGCGGCCGCGGGTGGTGACGTCCGGGCCGGCCTGCGCCTGGCCGGCGCGCTGAACCCGTGGTGGCGCGAGCACGGCGGCGCCGGTGAGGGCCGCTCCCTGCTCGCCGGGCTGTACCGGCGCGCCGACGACGCCACCGAGCCGGCCGAGCTGGCCCAGGCCTACCTGATCCACGCCGACCTGGCCGACGACCCGGGCGAGCGGGACGAGTTCCTGCTCCGGGCGGAGGCCGCGGCGCGACGGGCCGGTGACCCGGCGCTGCTGGTCCGGGCCCTGGGCAGCCGCCGGATCCGGCTGGACGAGCACGGCGCGGAGGCCACCGAGACGTCCTGCCGGTCGGTGATCGCCGAGGCGGAGCGGGCCGGGGTGGCGACCGAGTCGCTGCCGGCCGTGCTCGCGCTGGCCGAGCTGTTCTGGCGGCGGGACGCGCTGACCGAGGCGGCCGAGCTGCTCGGCGGGGCCCGTCAGCTGGAGGCCGGCCGTCCCGAGGACCGCGGGCGGCGGGCGGTGGACTGGCTGCTCGGCATGGTCGCGCTGCGCCGGGGTGACCTGGTGGCCGCGCACGATCACCTGGTGGTGGCGCTGCGCTCGCGACTGCGGCACGGCTTCCGGGGCGCGGCGGCGGACGCGGTGGCGGCGATCGCGGCCCGGTGCGCGCTGGGCGGTGACACGGTGACCGCGACGGTCCTGTTCGGTGGGGCGGAGGCGGCCCGCGGGGCGCGGCGCACCGAGTCGTTCGGGGCGTTCTGGTCGGCGCAGCAGATCGCGTTGCGCCTGGCGCTCGGCGACGCGGCGTTCGACGCGGCCTACGCGGACGGCGCGACCCTGGGCTTCGACCGGGTGGTGGCGATGGCGCTGGCCGTCGAGCACCCGGACCTGGAGGACGGCGCCGCACGGTTTGCCCAGATAGTCCGCTGAATCGGGCCCATTCTGAGGATCGGATGATGCGGATCACTCCGACTACTGATCTGATTAGGGTGTGTCCGTGCAGGCGCTGCCATGATTCATCTTCCGCTGGTCCGACAGGGACCGTTGAGAGCTCTCGCCGTCCGGTTGGCGATGGCGATCTTCCTGGTCCTGAGCGCGGTCGCGGTCGTCTACTCGGACCGGGACGGCTACCGCGACGTCAACGGGGACGGGCTCAGCCTGCTCGACTGCTTCTACTACTCGGTCGTCTCGCTCTCCACCACCGGGTACGGCGACATCACCCCGGCGACGCAGGGCGCCCGGCTGGTCAACGTCCTGTTCATCACGCCGGCCCGGGTGCTCTTCCTGATCATCCTGGTCGGCACCACCCTGGAAGTGCTGACCGATCAGTACCGCAGGGGCCTGCGGATCAGCCGGTGGAGGCGCAAGTTGAAGGACCACGTGATCATCTGCGGCTACGGCACCAAGGGCCGGGCCGCGGTCGCCGCGCTGCTGGAGACCGGCTACGACAAGTCCCGGATCGTGATCGTGGAGAACCGGGAGGTCGCCGTCCGGCAGGCCACCTCCAACGGCTTCGTGGTGATCGAGGGCAACGCGACCCGCTCGGCGGTGCTGCTCGAGGCGGACGTGAAGAACGCCAAGTCGGTGATCATCGCGACCGACCAGGACGAGGCGTCGGTGCTGATCACGCTGACCGTCCGGCAGCTGACCGCCGGCCAGGTCCGGATCATCGCCGCGGTCCGCGAGCAGGAGAACGCCGCGCTGCTCAAGCAGTCCGGCGCGCACCACGTGATCGTCTCCTCGTCGACCGCGGGCCGCCTGCTCGGCCTGACCACCACCGCGCCGCCGCTGATCGACGTCGTCGAGGACCTGCTCACCCCCGGCCAGGGGATGGCCCTCGCGATGCGCTCCGCGGAACGCTCCGAGGTCGGCCAGAACCCGCGCCAGCTCTCGACCCTGGTGGTCGCCCTGATCCGCCGCGGCAAGGTCCTTCCGCTCGGCGGCGAGCAGATCGTCAACATCGAGACCGGCGACCTGCTGGTCTACATCCGCGCCGACGAGGCCGCGCCGACCGGCGTCTCCTTCTGAGCCGGAAAATCAGGATCAAATTCTTTATTGCCTCGGCTGCGGCCAATAACTGATCGTCGCTCCCGCGGGGACCCTTCCGGGCCTCGCAGGGCGCGGGGCGCCCAGAACGCGAGGCCCGAAAGGGCGACGTCCGCGGGTGGTTGCGGTTTCAAAGGACCCCGCGAGCCGGCCGCTGCTCCAGACCCGGCCGCGCCTCCCGGTCCCGGCCGGCACCGACCGGAAACACCCCTGAGGATCAGCCGAGTGCCGCGAGCGCCGCGCCGGCCGGGCTTGCGGCGGGGCTGCGGGCGGTGCTCGGGTGCGGGCGGTGCTCAGGCCGTACCGAACAAGAACGGCCCGGCATCGAAGGATGCCGGACCGAACCGCCGGTTTTGATCAGAGGATGGTCCAGGTGTCGCCGGTGTTGAGGAGATCGTCGAGCATCTCCTCGGGCGTGCCGGTGGTCTCCGCCCGAGCGTCCAGCAACTGCTTCCGGACGATCTCGTCGTAGGACGGCCGCTGCACGTTCCGGAACACCCCGATCGGCGTCGTGTTCAGATCCGACCCGGAGAGCCGGGACAGCGCGAACGCGTACGCCGGGTCCTCGACGGTCGCGTCGTGCACGATCGGCGTCCCGCCCGACTGGACCTTGAGACCGAAACTGCCCTCCGGATGCACGACCGACCACTCGTTCTCGCGACCGAAAGTGATCGGCTGCCCCTGCTCCAGCCGGATCAGGTGCTCGTCCCGCGACTCGGCGTCCTTGATCAGGTCGAACGCGCCGTCGTTGAAGATGTTGCAGTTCTGGTAGATCTCGACGAACGCGGAACCCTCGTGCTCGGCCGCCGCCCGCAGCACCGACTGCAGGTGCTTGCGGTCGGAGTCGATGGTCCGGGCCACGAACGTCGCCTCGGCGCCGAGCGCCAGTGAGAGCGGGTTGAACGGCGAGTCCGCCGACCCGGCCGGCGTCGACTTGGTGATCTTGCCGAGCTCGGAGGTCGGCGAGTACTGCCCCTTGGTCAGGCCGTAGATCCGGTTGTTGAACAGCAGGATCTTCAGGTTGACGTTGCGGCGCAGCGCGTGGATCAGGTGGTTGCCGCCGATCGAGAGCGCGTCGCCGTCCCCGGTCACCACCCAGACGCTCAGGTCCGGCCGGGACGCGGAGAGCCCGGTCGCGATCGCCGGCGCGCGCCCGTGGATCGAGTGCATCCCGTACGTGTTCATGTAGTACGGGAACCGGGACGAACAGCCGATCCCGGAGACGAAGACGATGTTCTCCCGGGGGATGCCCAGCTCGGGCATGAAGCTCTGGACCGCGGCCAGGATCGCGTAGTCACCGCAGCCCGGGCACCAGCGCACCTCCTGATCGGACTTGAAGTCCTTCATCGTCAGTTTCAGCGGCACCGTGGAACTAGCCATTCTTGACCACGTCCTCCAGCATGCTCTCCAGCGTCGCCGCCGTGAAGGGAAGACCGCTGACCTGGTTGAACGGCACCGCGTCGACCAGGTACCGGGCCCGGATCACGTGGGCGAGCTGGCCGAGGTTCATCTCCGGGACAACCACCTTCTCGTACGCCGCGAGCACCTCACCGAGGTTGGCCGGCAGCGGCGACAGGTGCCGCAGGTGCGCCTGCGCGATCGTCAGCCCGCGCTGCCGCAACGCCCGGCAGGCCGCCCCGATCGGCCCGTAGGTCGAGCCCCAGCCCAGCACCAGCACGCGCGCCGCCTCGGACGGGTCCTCCACGTCCACGTCCGGCACCTGGATCGCCTCGATCCGGGCGGCCCGGGTGCGGACCATGAACTCGTGGTTCGCCGGGTCGTAGGAGATGTCGCCGGTCTTGTCGGCCTTCTCCAGCCCGCCGATCCGGTGCTCCAGCCCCGGCGTGCCCGGGACCGCCCATGGTCGGGCCATCGTCACCGGATCGCGCAGGTAGGGCAGGAACTTTCCGTCTTCCGCGTTGGGCGCGGTGGCGAATTCGACGGACAGGTCAGGCAGCTCGTCGACCGACGGCAGCAGCCACGGCTCGGACCCGTTCGCCACGTAGTTGTCCGACAGCAGGATGACCGGAGTCCGGTAGGTGACCGCGATCCGCGCCGCCTCCAACGCGGCGTGGAAGCAGTCCGACGGTGACTTCGGGGCGATCACCGCGAGCGGCGCCTCGCCGTGCCGGCCGTACAGCGCCATGTTCAGGTCGGCCTGCTCGGTCTTGGTCGGCATCCCGGTCGACGGGCCGGCCCGCTGCACGTCGACGATGATCAGCGGCAGCTCCAGCGCGATGGCCAGCGAGATCGTCTCGCCCTTGAGCGCCACGCCCGGCCCCGAGGTGGTGGTGACCCCCAGGGCGCCGCCGTACGCCGCGCCCAGGGCCGCCCCGATCGCCGCGATCTCGTCCTCGGCCTGCATCGTGGTGATCCCGAACCGCTTGTGCTTGGACAGCTCGTGCAGGATGTCCGAGGCCGGGGTGATCGGGTACGCCCCGAGGAACAGCGGCAGCTTGGACCGCACGGTCGCGGCCACCAGCCCGAGCGCGAGCGCCTGGTTGCCGGTGATGTTCCGGTAGGTCCCCGGTCGCATCTTGGCCGGTTTGATCTCGTAGCGCACCGAGAACAGCTCGGCGGTCTCGCCGTAGTTCCACCCGGCGCGGAACGCGGTCTTGTTCGCCGCGACCAGCTCCGGCCGCTTGGCGAACTTGCGTTCCAGGAACCGCAGGGTGGACTCGAAGGGCCGCGAGTACATCCAGCTCAGCAGGCCCAGCGCGAACATGTTCTTGGCGCGTTCGGCATCCTTCTTGGCGATGCCGAGATCGGCCAGCGCGCCGACGGTCATCGAGGTCAGCGCGACCGGGTGCACGGCGAACTCGGCGAGGGAGCCGTCCTCCAGGGGGCTGGCCGGGTAGCCGACCTTGGCCAGGTTGCGCTTGGTGAACTCGTCGGTGTTGACGATGATGTCGGCCCCGGGCGGCAGGTCCGCCAGGTTCGCCTTCAGGGCGGCCGGGTTCATCGCGACCAGCACGTTCGGCGAGTCGCCGGGGGTCAGGATGTCGTAGTCGGCGAAGTGGACCTGAAAACTGGAGACGCCCGGCAGGGTTCCTGCGGGCGCGCGGATCTCGGCGGGGAAGTTGGGCAGCGTCGAGATGTCGTTGCCCAGCTGCGCGGTCTCCGAGGTGAACCGGTCTCCGGTGAGCTGCATACCGTCTCCGGAGTCCCCGGCGAATCGGATCACCACCCGGTCCAGCTGCTCGACTCGCTTCGCGGGAGCGGCCACGTTTCAAACCTCCAAAGAGCGCGGGCGCACGTCGATGAAGCAGGCCCGCACATCGTCACTTCCACACTACGTCGCCGCTCCTTACGGAGGCAGCCGCGGACCGTTGCCCACAGTAGCCAGGCAGTGCTCCCGCCAGCTAGTGCTCTTGGGTAGGCTGCCCGATCGTGGAGGGATATCTCGGCTCGTACGCCATGCTCGGCCTGGTCCTGGCCGCCGGGGTCCTGCTGTTCGTGGCCGCGTTCGGGGCGAACCGTCTACTCCGCCCGGCCCGTCCGGCCGAGCCGGCCGGCAAGCGGATCCCGTATGAGAGCGGCATCGACCCGGTCGGCGGCGACTGGGCGCAGGCGCAGATCAGGTACTACGTGTATGCGTACCTTTATGTGCTTTTCGCGGTGGAAGCCGTTTTCCTCTTCCCGTGGGCCGTGATCTTCGATCTTCCCGGCTTCGGCGGCGCCGCGATCGCCGAGATGGCCGTCTTCGTGGCTGTGCTGGCCCTGGGCATCCTCTATGCGTGGCGTAAGAAGATCTTGACCTGGACGTGAGACTTGGGTGGCGGACTCGCCTCCGGAAAGCCGACATGTCAACATCGTGCGCATGAGTCAGCTTCTGCTCTTCATTGTCGTAGCACTGGTCGTCGGGACGATCGTCTTCGGCGTGACCGTTCTGCTGAGCGGGGGCGACTCCGGGCTCACCCCGGTCGAGCCCGATGGCCAGTCGGTGCCGCTGCCCGGCGATCGCCCGCTGGGCGAGGAGGACATCGCGAAGACCAGGTTCGACACGGCCTGGCGGGGGTACCGGATGGCTCAGGTCGACCAGGCGCTGCAGCGCGCGGCGTACGACATCGGCTACAAGGGTGAGCTGATCGGCGTGCTGGAGGCAGAGGTGGCAGCGCTGCGCGAGGGCCGGACCGAGGACGCCGACGCGCTGCGCGCCGCCCGGGAGGCCGCGATCGCGCCGTCCCAGGCCGCCGCCGAGAGCGAGAAGGCCGAGAGCGAGAAGGCCGAGAACCTGAAGGCCGACCGCGAGAAGGCCGAGAACGAGAACGCCGGCCCGGTCGTCGAGGTGGCGGAGATCCCGCCGCCCGCCACCGACGAGGAGCCGGCGGAGACTCGATGAGCAGCGGCCCAGCCGGGGGCGCCGACGATGCCGCCCGTCCCGGCTCCGGGGAGTTCACCGCCACGGTGATCGTGAACGCCCCGGCGGCGAAGGTCTTCGCGGCCTTCATGGACTGGGAGAAGCAGGGCGAGTGGATCCCGTTCACCCGGGTCCGGGTGGTCGAGGGCGACGGCGGCGAGGGCAGCCTGGTCGAGGCGGTCACCGCGATCGGCCCGGCGGTGCTGCGGGACGAGTTGCGCGTGGTGAAGGTGAACGCGCCGTACGAGGTCCGCGTCGTGCACTGCGGCAAGGTGCTCCGCGGCCCGGGCTCGATGCGCTGCACCGCGATGTCCGGCGACCGTACCCAGGTGGTCCTGCACGAGTGGTTCCACCTGCCGGCCGGCCCGGTCGGCAAGATCGCCTGGCCGGTGCTCTGGCCCGGCTCCAAGCTCGGCTTCACCGGCGCGCTGAAGAAGTTCGGCCGCCTGATCGAACAGGGGCGCCTGCCGTGACGGACGATCTCGCGATCGGGGATGACGGCAAGGCCCGCTGCTTCTGGGGCGGCAGCTCCCCGGAGTACGCGACGTACCACGACACCGAGTGGGGCCGGCCGGTCCGCGGTGACGACGCCCTGTTCGAGCGGCTCACCCTGGAGGCGTTCCAGTCCGGCCTGTCCTGGATCACCATCCTGCGCAAGCGCCCGGCGTTCCGGGCCGCGTTCGACGACTTCGCGATCGCCAAGGTCGCGACGTACGACGAGAGCGACGCGACCCGCCTGATGGCCGACGCCGGCATCGTCCGGAACCGGATGAAGGTCGACGCCGCGATGCACAACGCGCGCGTCGCCGCCGACCTGGCGCCGGGCGAGCTCACCGAGCTGCTCTGGTCGTTCGCGCCGGCGAAGCGCCCGCGGCCGGCCGGGATGAAGGACGTTCCGGCCGTCACCCCGGAGTCCACGACGATGGCCAAGACGCTGAAGAAGCGCGGTTTCAAATTCGTCGGACCCACCACGGCGTACGCGTTGATGCAGGCCACCGGCATGGTTGACGACCATCTGATCGGCTGCTGGGTGCCCGTGATGGGATAGGGGCATGGAACGGTGGTCGGTGGTCATGGACGCGGAGCAGTGGGCGACGGAACGGTTGTTCCAGCAGGACGTCGTGGTGGTGCGGGGCGCCCCGGCCGGCCTGTCCCCGGGTGACGAGGTGCTGCTGGTCGCCGACGAGCAGGTGGTCGCGCTGACCCGGGTCGAGAAGGCCGCCGAGTACACCGCGCTGGCCTACCTGCGCCGCGCCTTCGACGAGCCGGTCCCGGCCGCCGGGCTGAGCAGCGGCCCGCTCGCCGAGGCCGACTTCCGGCGCTTCGCCGACCGGCTCGGCCAGACCCCGCCGAAGCGGAGCTGGCTGGTCAGCGTGGCCATGCCGATCGAGGCGGTCAGCCCGGCCGAGGCGGTCCGGCAGTACTGGTCGCACGTGAACGAGCTGGGCCCGCGGGAGCTGCCGACCTACGTCTGGCCGTCCGGTGACGAGCTGGCCATGCAGGCCTTCGTCCTCGGGGTCGAGGCGAACCAGGACCCCGAGGAAGAGGACGAGGACGAGGACTAGCGGCCCTCGTAAACCGGCTTCCGCTTGTTGACGAACGCGTCCACCGCGTTCTTGTGGTCGGCGGTGGCCCCGCAGATCGACTGCGCCTGCGCCTCGGCGGCCAGCGCGTCGGAGAGCGTCCCGGCGTCACCGATGGACAGCTCCCGCTTGATCGCGCCGTAGGCCACGGTCGGGCCGGCGGCCAGGCGCGCGGCCAGCTCCTGGGCGACCGGGAGCACCTGCTCGTCGTCCTCGAGGAGCCGGGAGAGCATGCCGATCTCGTACGCTCGCTGGGCCTTCACCGGCTCGGCGAGCAGCAGCAGCTCGACGGCCCGGGCGTGCCCGACGATCCGCGGCAGCGACCAGGAGATGCCGCTGTCGCCGGCCAGGCCGACGTTCGCGAACGCCATCAGGAACGACGTCTTCGGCCCGCCGATCCGGAAGTCGGCGAGCATCGCCAGCGACGCGCCGGCGCCGGCCGCCATCCCGCGCACCGCGGCGACCACCGGCTTCGGCATGCTGGCCAGCCGCTGGGCGATCGGGTTGTAGTGCACCCGGACGGTGTCCAGGTCGGTGCTCTTCTCCAGCAGCGCCGCGTGCTCGCGCAGGTCCTGCCCGCCGCAGAAGGCGTTCCCGGCGCCGGCCAGCACGATCGCCCGGCAGGACCGGTCGGTCTCCAGCTGCGCCAGGGTGTCCCGCAGAGCCTCCTTGAGGTCCACGGTGAAGGAGTTCATCGCCTCGGGCCGGTTCAGGGTCAGTGTGACGACCGCGTCAGTGCGGTCGACGAGGAGCACGTCGGTCATGTGTCAGAGAATCCCACACGGGCGCTCTTCTGAGCTGCGTGCAGGCAACGCTCGACGTACCGGTCGGCGGCGGGGCGCAATCGGGCGGCGTGCTTGTCGAAGAAGACCGCGGCGTGCAGACCCGGCCAGCCGGACGGCAGCAGCGCGGCGGGCAGTTGCGGATCCTGGAACAGGAACGAGCGCCAGGCGTGGACGAGCCGGAAACGCGCGGCATACGCCTCCTCGTCCGAACTGCGCCCGTTGACCGCTTTCACCACCGGCAGCAACTCGTCCTCGAAGGCCCGGTACGAACGTCCGATCCGGTCCAGGTCCCAGGCCCGGCCGACGATCGCGGCGGCGCCCGCGGAGCCGGCCGTGTGGCTGGCGCTGAACCGGTCGTATGCCGTGCCGGCCTCCTGCAGCGCCGCCTCCAGCTCGTCCGACGCGCGCGGGGCGACCCAGATCTGATCGCTGAGCGGCCCGTAGCCGAGGAACGCCACGCGCTCGGCCTCCCGCCGGGCCAGCGGCGGATCGTGCAGCATGATCATGTCGAATCGGCCGTCCCAGCCGCCGCGTCCGGTTCGATAGACCC
Source organism: Actinoplanes sp. L3-i22 (assembly GCF_019704555.1). NCBI lineage: Bacteria > Bacillati > Actinomycetota > Actinomycetes > Micromonosporales > Micromonosporaceae > Actinoplanes > Actinoplanes sp. L3-i22. The sequence continues at coordinate 11,375,281 of NZ_AP024745.1, read as the reverse complement.
GGGCGGTGGCCTCGTCCAGCCGGCGCGCGGCCCTCGGAGTGAGCAGATAGCCCGGTCCGGAGGCCAGACGCAACGGATGAAGCCAGCCTTGTCGCACCATTCTCGACACGGCAGTGCGGACCGCTGGGGCTGCGATGTCCAGCGGAGCGAGCAGCCGCACGAGGGCGGCGACCGGTGCTCGGGAGCCCCGGGTGCGCAGGTAGTCGCCGTACAGGTCGAAGAGTGCGGACCGCGCCTGCATGACCGCACATTGTGACAGCCCGAAAGACGATATGCTAGACGCTGTCACATCCGCCCGGGCTGGGTTTGGGTTCGCCGGTGTTCATCAGGGAAAATGTTTGATCGGCACGGTGGGCCGCGACACGCGAAGGCGTGAAACGGCCTGTACGGCCGCCGGTCGGAAACGAGCACCGCATCACGTGGGGCTGAGCACGTGACGCGCTGCTGGCATTCCAGGAGCAAGTGGCTGTGGGGTAACCCACCAACCCTGACGTAGGTCTGAGGGGAGACAAAATGGCGGCGATGAAGCCGCGGACGGGCGATGGTCCGCTGGAGGTCACCAAGGAGGGCCGTGGCATCGTCATGCGCGTCCCGCTGGAGGGTGGTGGCCGTCTCGTCGTGGAGATGACCCCGGACGAGGCCAACGCGCTGGGTGACGCGTTGAAGTCGATCGCCGGCTGACGTTTCACGCGAGCCCGCCGGTACGGTACCGCCCGTACCGGCGGGCTTTCCACGTCTTACGGAAAGGTCATCCTCCCGTGTTCTCCATCGGCTTGACTGAAGTGCTGGACGATCAGCGCACCTGGGTTGTTCCGGTCGGTGAGGTGCTGCCGGGCGACGTCGGCGCCGAGTTGGCCGCGCTTCCCGGAGCGCTGGGAACCGGCGAGATCACCGTCCTGCCGCGCCCGCTGAGGCGCCCGTCCCGGGTGCTGCTGGCCGGCCTCGGCGACGGCGACGAGGCCGGCTGGCGAGCCGCCGGCGCGGCGATCGTCCGGGCGCTGGCGGACGACGAACATGCCCAGATCAAGATTCCGGACGGTGCGTCCGAGGCCGCGGTGCGCGGCCTCGCCGAAGGGCTCTGGCTGGGCGGCTACCGCTATCGCGACGCGCCCACCCCGCCTCGGTCCGGCCCGGCGGATCTGATCAGCGACAACCCATCACGGTACGAACGTGGCCTCGCCCAGGCGCGGGCCACCGCCACCGCCGCGTGGCTGGCCCGGGACCTGACCAACACGCCGGCGTCGCTGAAGACCCCGGAGTGGTTCGCCGCCCAGGTGGTCGCCGAGGCGGCGGGCCGGCCGGGCGTGACCGTCAAGGTGCTCGCCGGTGCCGAGCTGGAGCGGTTCGGCGGCCTGCGGGCGGTCGGCGCCGGTTCGGTCTCGCCGCCGCGCTTCGCCGAGCTCTCCTGGACCCCGCCGGGGGTGCCGTCGCCGCGGCACGTGGTGCTGGTCGGCAAGGGCATCACGTTCGACACCGGCGGCATCTCGATCAAGCCGCGCGACGCGATGAAGCTGATGAAGAAGGACATGGGCGGGGCGGCCGCGGTCGTCGCCGCCACGCTCGCCGCGGCGGACCTGGGCCTGCCGGTCCGGATCACCGCACTCACCCCGCTCGCCGAGAACGCGATCGGCGGCGCGGCCTTCCGCCCCGGCGACGTGATCACCCACTACGACGGGTCGACCAGCGAGAACACGAACTCGGACGCCGAGGGCCGGATCGTGCTGGCCGACGCGCTGGCGTACGCGGCCGCCGAGCTGAAGCCCGACCTGGTGCTCAACCTGGCGACGCTGACCGGGGCGAACGCGGTCGCGCTGGGCAAGCGCACAGCCGCCCTCTACAGCCCGGACGACGAGCTGGCGGCGGCGCTCGCCGCGGCCGGTGACGCGGCCGGCGAGCGGATGTGGCGGCTGCCGATGCCCGGCGACTACGTGGAATACCTGCGCAGCGACATCGCCGACCGGGTCAGCGCCCCGTCCGGGCCGGGCTCGGTGATGGCCGCGCTCTTCCTGCGCGACTTCTTCGGCGCCGCCCCCTGGGCCCACCTGGACATGTCCGCCCCGTCCTGGGCCGAGGCCCACGACGGCGCCCTCACCAAGGGCGCCACCGGCTGGGGCGCCCGCATGCTGGTGCGCTACCTGTCAACGCTTGACGGCGGTCAGCAATCCGGCGCCTGACGAGATGACCGCCGGGATCCAGTCCTCGGACTCGCGGATCGACTTCACCGTCTCGCGCACGGTCAGGGTGTCCACGTCGCGGGCGGACGGGTCGCTGATCCGGCCGCCGGCGTGCACCCCGTTCACGATCAGCACGCCGCCGGTCCGCAGCAGCCGCAGTGCCGCCTCGGTGCACGCGGCGAACTCGGTGGTGTCGGCGTCCACGAAGATCAGGTCGTACGCCCCGTCGGCGAGCCGGGGGAGCACGTCGAGCGACCGGCCGCTGATGATCCGGGTCCGCCCCGGCGCGAAGCCGGCCTCGACGAACACCCGGCGGGCGATCCGCTGATGCTCGTGCTCGACGTCGATCGTGGTGAGCACCCCGTCCGGGCGCATGCCGCGGAGCAGCCAGATGCCGCTCACGCCGGTGCCGGTGCCGATCTCGACGACGGCCTTGGCGTTGCCGGCCGCGGCCAGCAGGCGCAGCACGGAGCCGGCGCCGGGGGAGACACAGGGCAGGCCGAGCTCGTGCGCGAGCGAGCGGGCGGTCTGCAGGATCGGGTCCTCGGTCGCGTAGGTCTCGGCGAACGGCGTGGAGTGGCCGGATTGCTGGCCGAAGGAGCGGGCGGCGGGACCGATGATGACGAACCTCCGTGCGGCGGGGTGCGATGTCGCGGCTAACCACGCACATCGGATAAGAGAGTAGAGCGATGACTACCCGTGATGCACGGTGCTGTCGATGGATAAACAGGCCACTCGGGGCGGCAGGGCCTCGGCTGGACGGCACGGCGCTCGTAATCCGTGTCATCCTGGATGCGGAGCCGGGCGAGCGATGACTGGAGGCCCCACGTGACCGACGGCTGGAATTGGCGCCCGTCGTCTGTGCCCGGCGGGCACGAGCAGCCGCCGTCCGGGTCGCCCTGGTGGAGCGACGCGACAAACGATCCGTGGCGGGACCCGCATGCCCCGGCCGCGGTCGTGCTGCCGGCGCCGGCGTCCACCGGCGGCCCCGCGCTGGACCCGGTTCCGGATCCGGACGCGCCCCGCCGGTCGTACGCTCCAGTGTTGTTGATCTGCCTGCTCACCGCCCTGCTCGCGGGGGGTGTCGGCGGGACCCTGGGCTTCGTCTTCGCGGTCCGGGGCGGCTACGTCACCGGCGGCGGCACCCAGCTCGGCGCGTCCGGTCAGCAGGCCCCGGCGGTGGCCGCCCGGGACCCGGAATCGCTCGCCGGGGTGGCGAAAAAGGTCCAGCCGAGCGTCGTCACCGTGCACGTGACAGGTGCGATCGGGTCCGGTTTCGTGGTCTCCGCGGACGGCTACGTGATCACCAACGACCACGTGGTGGACGGCGCCGGGACGACCATGTCGGTCTCCTTCAGCGACGGCACCACGGCCGCCGCGAAGCTGGTCGGGCGGGCTCCGGAGTCCGACATCGCGGTGATCAAAGTCGCAAAGCCGAATCTGCCCGCGGTCGAGTTCGGGGATTCGGACGCGATCGCGGTGGGTGACCCGGTGCTCGCTTTCGGCTCACCCCTCGCGCTGGAGAACACCGTGACGTACGGGATCGTCAGCGCCCTCGACCGCACCATCGAGGCCGGCGAGTCGGGCGGCACCACGCGCTACTACGCGGCCGTCCAGACCGACGCCGCGGTCAACCAGGGCAACTCCGGCGGCCCGCTGGTGAACGCGGCCGGTCAGGTCATCGGGGTGAACTCGGTGATCCGCTCGGTCGGCGGCGCGGACACCGAGGCCGGCAACATCGGTCTCGCCTTCGCCATCCCGATCAACCAGGCGAAGCGGATCGCGCAGGACATCATCGACACCGGCAAGGCCCGGCGCACCGTGATCGGCGCCGAGGTCACCACCGGGGGCAGCGGCGCCACCGGGGCCAAGCTGCGCTCGGTCGAGCCGGCCGGTCCGGCCGCCGCGGCCGGTCTGAAGGCCGGTGACGTGCTCACCAAGCTCGACGGCCGCCCGCTGCAGGACGGCACCGACCTGATCGCCCTGGTGCGCAAGCACGCCCCCGGCGCGGTCGTCGCGGTGGAGTACCGGCGCGGCACCAAGACCGCCTCGGCCTCCGTGACGCTCGCCGCAGACACCAACTAACAGCCCGGTGGGGTGTTCGCGGACAGACTCCGTGCGTACGCTTGCTCCCGGACGCTCGGGAGGCCGCTCGTGTTCGAGAATCTGAACTGGTGGGAGATCGGCGCGCTGCTCATGCTGGCGCTGCTGATCTTCGGGGAACGCCTGCCCAAGGTGATCGGGGAGGGGCTGAAGATGCTCCGCGGGCTGCGCGCCATGGCGCAGAACGCGACCTCGGACCTGAGCCGTGAGCTGGGCACCGACATCCAGCTGGAGGATCTGCATCCGAAGGCGTTCATCCGCAAGCACATCCTCAGCGAGGACGAGGAGCAGTCGCTGCGCAAGCCGCTGCAGAGCCTCTTCGAGGATGTGAAGCAGGATCTGAACGGCGTCAAGACGGAGCTCAACGGTGTGAAGTCCCACCTCAACGAGACCGCCGCCGACATCAAGGGCGCCGCCACCCGGAAGCCGGCCGCCACGCCGGTCGAGGCGCCTCGCCCGGCCCAGCGCTTCGACCTCGACGCGACGTAAAACGAAGGCCGCGGTCCGAAGACCGCGGCCCGAGGAGTGTCAGCCCCGCTTGGCGTTCACCATGAGGCCGAGCGGCTTGCCGACCAGGGACTCTCGGCGGACGGCCAGTTTGTCGGCCACGGCGTCGAGCGCCTTCGCCGCCGGTGACTCCGGGGCGGCCAGCACGATCGGGTTGCCGGCGTCGCCGGCCTCGCGGACCAGGGTGTCCAGCGGGATCTGGCCGAGCAGCGGCACCCGCGCCCCGATGGTCTGGCTCAGCGAATCGGCCACGGTCTGCCCGCCGCCGGAGCCGAAGACCTCCATGCGGGACCCGTCCGGCAGCTCGAGCCAGGACATGTTCTCCACCACGCCGACCAGCCGCTGGTGGGTCTGCAGCGCGATCGCGCCGGCCCGCTCGGCCACCTCGGCGGCGGCCATCTGCGGGGTGGTGACGACCAGGATCTCCGCGTTCGGCAGCAGCTGGGCCAGGGAGATCGCCACGTCGCCGGTGCCCGGGGGCAGGTCGAGCAGCAGCACGTCCAGGTCGCCCCAGTAGACGTCGGCGAGGAACTGCTGCAGCGCCCGGTGCAGCATCGGGCCGCGCCAGACCACCGCGGCGTTGCCGGCGGTGAACATGCCGATCGAGATCACCTTCACGCCGTGCGACTGCGGCGGCATGATCATGTCCTCGACCCGGGTGGGGCGGCTCTCCACGCCGAGCATCCGCGGCACCGAGTGGCCGTAGATGTCCGCGTCGACCACGCCGACCGACAGGCCCCGCTTGGCGAGCGCGACGGCCAGGTTCACCGTCACGCTGGACTTGCCGACCCCGCCCTTGCCGCTGGCCACCGCGTACACCCTGGTCCGGGAGCCGGGCTGGGCGAACGGGATGACCGGTTCCTCGGTGCCGCCACCGCGCAGGGTGGTCTGCAGCGACTTGCGCTGTTCCTCGGTCATCACGCCGAAGTTGATCTCGGCGCCGGTGATCCCGGGGACCTTGGTGACCGCGGCGGTGATGTCGTTGGTCAGCTTGTCGCGCAGGGGGCAGCCGGCGACGGTGAGCAGCAGGTCGACCTTGACCAGGCCATCGGTGACGGTGAAGCCCTGGACCATGCCGAGATCGGTGATCGGGCGGCGGATCTCGGGGTCGTCGACGGTCGCCAGAGCTGCCTGAACGGCGTCCTCGAGGGTGGATGCGGGTGCGGACATGCTGCTTATGTTACGTCCACGTCAGGGGTGGTCCTCTTCCCACTCCATACGGGCGCGCTTCTCCCTGCGGTGCGCCGCCTCGTCCAACTCGTCGGCCAGGCGAGCCAGCTCAGACCGTACGAAATCCCTGGTCGCAACCTCGCCCAGAGCGATCCGCAGGGAAGCGATCTCCCGGGTCAGGAATTCGGTGTCGGCCTTCTGCATGGCCGCCCGGCGTCGATCCTCCTCCATGCCCAGGCGGTCCCGGTCGGTCTGCCGGTTCTGCGCCAGCAGGATCAGCGGGGCGGCGTACGACGCCTGCAGCGACAGGATCAGGGTGAGGAACGTGAACGTGTACGGGTCGAACCGCATCGCGTCCGGCGCCAGCGTGTTCCAGGCGAACCAGGCGCCGATCACGATCGTCATGTAGACGATGAACTTCGCCGTCCCCATGTACCGCGCGATGCTCTCCGACCACCGGCCGAACGCCTCCGGGTCGAACCGGGGCAGCTGCATCCGCCCCGGCTCGCGGGGCTGATCCAACCGGTCGCGCCGAGTTTCGCTCATGTCGGAAGCTCCTCGTCGTCGTGCGCGTCGCGGTCACGCCAGTCCCGAGGCAGCGAGTGGTCCAGCAGGTCGTCGACGGTGACCGCGCCGAGCAGCCGATTCGTTCCGTCGACCACCGGCATCGCGACCATGTCGTACATCGCCATCCGCCGGGTGATCTCGGGCAGCCCGATGTCCGGCCGCAGCGGCTCGAGGTCGCTGTCCACCAGCCCGCCCACGATCGACGCCGGCGGCTCGCGCAGCAGGCGCTGGAAGTGGACCATGCCCAGATACTTCCCGGTCGGGGTGGCGCTCGGTGCCCGCGCCACGAACACCTGCGCGGCGACCACCGGCGACAGCTCCGGCTCGCGGATCCGGGCCAGCGCCTCGGCGACCGTCGCGTCCGGGGTGAGGATCACCGGCTCGGAGGTCATCACACTGCCCGCGGTGCCCGGGCGGTAGTTCATCAGCTGACGGACCGGCGCGGCCTCCTCCGGCTCCATCAGGTCCAGCAGCACCGCCTGCTCCGCCTTGGGCAGCTCGGCCAGCAGGTCGGCGGCGTCGTCCGGGTCCATCCGCTCCAGCACGTCGGCGGCCCGCTCCCGGTCCAGCCGGGCCAGGATCTCCACCTGGTCGTGCTCGGGCAGCTCCTCCAGCACGTCGGCGAGCTTGCGGTCGCTCAGCGCGGCGGCCACCTCGTTGCGCCGGGCGTCCGGCAGGTCCTGCAGCGCGTTCGCCATGTCCGCCGGGCGCATCTGCTCCAGCAGGGCGAGCAGGTTCGACGTGCCCTGCGTGTCGGTCGGGCCGACCAGGCCGCGGACCCGGTCGTACTCCACCTGGTAGACGTGGCCGCGACGGGCCAGCCGCCCGGTGTGCTCGCGGACCGCGACCCGGGAGACGACCCACTCGGTGTTCCGGTTCAGCTCCATCCCGATGTCCAGGACCACGCCGATGTGCTCCACCCCGCCGGCCTGCTCGGGCTCGACGGTGACCCGGCGGTCCAGCAGGTCCTCCAGGACGAGCAGCTCGTTCGGCCGTTTCTCGAACCGGCGCAGGTTCAGCGAGCCGGTCCCGAGCACCACCGACTCGGCGTCCATGCCGGTGATCCGGCCGATCGGCAGGAAGATGCGTCGCCGCAGCGCCATCTCGGCCACCAGGCCGACGACTTGCGGCGGTCGGTTCGTGGTGCGCAGCCGGACAACCGCGTCCCGCACCCGGCCGACACGATCGCCGTTGGGGTCGAACACCGGCAGACCGGCCAGGCGGGCCAGATAAACCCTCGTCCCCATGGTCACAGCCCCAGATTAGGTTAGGGTCCGGACATGTCCACCGTGGCCTACGAGATCGTCGACGTGTTCACGGATCGACCCTTTGCCGGCAATCCGCTTGCGGTGGTCCTCGGGGCCGAGCATCTGGACACCGCCCAGATGCAGCTGCTGGCCCGGGAGTTCAACCTGGCCGAGACCGTTTTCGTGCTCCCGCCGACGGATCCCGCGGCGACCTACCGGGTGCGGATCTTCACCGGCTCGCAGGAGCTGCCGTTCGCCGGTCACCCCAGCGTCGGCACCGCGGTGACGCTGATGCGGCAGGGCCGTTTCGGCCCCGGACGGGTGGTGCAGGAGTGCGGCGCGGGGCTGCTGCCACTCGACGTGACCGCCGCCGGCGCGGCCACGCTGACCGGTGCTCCGCCCCGGCTCGGCGCTCCGGCCGACCCGGCCGCGCTGCTGGAGATCACCGGCCTGACGGCCGAGGACCGGGAGACCTCCGCCGTTCCGCGCGAGGCCGGCTGTGGTCTCGATTGGATCTTCTTTCCGGTACGGCGTTCCGCCCTCGCCACCATCCACCTGGACCCGTGGGCCGCCGCCCGGCACGGCGTAACCGGCCTGAGCGTCTTCTCCTGGGCCGACGGCCAGGCGCACGCCCGGGTGTTCGTCCCCGGCGACGCGGTCTGGGAGGACCCGGCCACCGGCTCGGCAGCCCTGGGTCTCGGGGTGTGGCTGGTCGCCGCGGGCTGGCTCCCGGGCGAGGGTGTCTCGACGTTCCGCGTCCACCAGGGCGTCGAGATGAAACGCCCCTCGATCCTGGACTGCACGGTGACCGCCGAGTCCGGCGCCGCCACGTCAGCCACGGTCAGCGGTCACGTCTATCCGGTGGCCAGCGGCAAGATCGCTGTCCCACCGTTCATCGGCTGATTGCCCAAGATCACCGCCAGATCAGTCCCCCACCCACCACCGGGGGGACGTCCCAGTGCCATTGTCGCGGGAATGGGCGGCGCCGCGCTGGGGGCCTGTGGACAACCCCGGACTGTGGATAACTCCGTGGAGCGTTTCGGCAGGTCAGCGACGGGTGACGCGGTGCAGGCGGAACGGCTTGCGGGTCTCGACGCGGGCCGGGGTCTCCCGGGGAGTCGCCGAGCCGGCCGCGTCGCCCAGGTCCGGGGCCGCGATCAGGGTCTCCTCGACCGGGGTGAGCCGGACCAGCGCGCAGTCCGCGGCCGCCCACCGGGCCGTCAGCTCGTCGGCACTGCCGGAGGCGTTCAGGCGTTTGGTGGCGAGCTGCGGCGCGATCTCCGCCCACTCCGGGCCGTTCGGATCGAGCCGGGCGACGGTGGCCTCGGTCGTCACGATCAGGCCGCCGTGGTCGCCGCGCAGGCGCACGGTCGCGCGGTCGGCCTCGGCCAGGCCGGGTGCGAACTGCTCGCCGGGCCCGCTGATCACCGCCAGCGACGTCTCCACCGGCAGGCACCAGAGCGCGTAGGCCGGCCCGTCGCCCACCGAGATCCAGGCGATGGCCGCCTTCTTGATCGCCTCGTCCAGCACTCCGGTCACGCCTGTGATGGTAGTCAGACCAGCACCGGAGTGTGGTCCAGCAGCGTGAGCACTTCGGTGAGGGACCGGACGGTGCGGCCGGCGAAGTTCGTGTCCGCGTCGAAGACCAGGTGGTTCGCCAGGTCGCGGGCGGCCAGCCGGACCGGGGTCATGCCGACCGCGGCAGCGCCGGTCAGCTCGTGGCTGCCCCCGTCCCCGACGTAGAGGCAGTCCTCCGGGGCCACGTCCAGCGCGTCGCAGGCGGCCCGGTAGATCCGCGGGTCCGGCTTGCAGATGCCCAGCTCGACGGAGAAGATCTGGGCGTCCAGCAGTGGCGCCACCGGGAGCCCGGGCAGGAAGGCGGGCAGCTCGTGGGTGCAGTCGCTGATCAGTGCCGTGCGCACGCCGCGGCGGCGGATCGCGGTGAGCGCGCCGACCGCGTCCGGCCGCAGCTGGGTGTCGGCGCGCAGGGCGTCGACCCGGGCCGGCATCGCCGCGCGGATGGCGCCCGGCCGGGGCGCCCCACCGGCCTGCTCGATCACCCAGCGCAGGGTGGCCTCGGCCGACCCGTACCGGCCGCAGGCCCGGGCCCGGAAGGTCCGGTCCAGCACGCCCCGGACCGCTTCCGGGTCGGCGCCGAGCGACCGGGCGATGTCCGCGTGCTGTGGACCGCGCTGAACCGAGCGGGTGAGCGTGCCGAAGAAGTCGAACACCACCGCACGGAATGCGGGCATGGGAATCGGCCTCCAAGGCATCGAGGGGTAGAAATCGGCATAGGGCCGTCGGTGACTGTAGCGATTCCGTCACTGTCCGCCAACCGACAGTGGCAAACACCCCAGCTGCTGTGTGCAAGAAATGACGGTCGGTGATGAATGTGCGCTCATCAGGGCATCGGATGGCGCCGCTGACGGTGTTCGCGCTGGTGGTGGCGGTGCTCGCGGTCTCCTCGTCGGCGCCGCTGATCGCGTTCGCGTCGGCCCCGGCGCTGGCGATCGCGTTCTGGCGCAACGGGCTCGCGTCGGTGGCGCTGACGCCTGTCGCACTCGGCCCGCGCCGCGGCGAGGTGCGCGACGCGATCCGCGGCTCCCGGCGCCGGGCCGGGATGTTCTGCCTGCTCGCGGGCCTGGCGCTGGCCGCGCACTTCGGGACGTGGATGCCGAGCGTGCAGCTGGGCACGGTGGCGACCTCGACGGCGCTGGTCGCGACCCAGCCGGTGTGGCAGGGACTGATCGCGGCCTGGCAGGGACGGCGGCCGTCCGCGGCCGGGTGGACCGGCATCGCCCTGGCGGTGGCCGGCGCGGCCTGGGCGACCGGCGCCGACGTCGGCGTCTCCGGGCAGGCGGTGCTCGCCGACGTGCTGGCCGTGCTCGGGGCGATCTTCGCCGCGATCTACACGGCGCTCGGCGAACAGGCCCGGGCGGCACTGAGCACGACGACGTACACCTGGATCTGTTATGGGGTCTGTGCGGTGGTCCTGGCTGCGGTCTGCGTGACCGGTGGCATTCCCTTGCATGGGTACGACGGCCGGACCTGGGCGGCAATCCTGGCGCTGGTGGCGGGTGCGCAACTGCTCGGGCACTCGATGTTCAACTACGCCCTGGAGCACACCTCGGCGACCACGGTCAGTGTGCTGATCCTGCTCGAGGTGCCGGGGGCGGCGCTGCTGGCCTGGCTCTGGCTGGGCCAGACGCCACGGGCCGGTGCGCTGCCCGGGCTGGGTCTGCTGCTGGCCGGGGTGGCGGTGACGATCCTCGGGGCGGCGCGGGCGAATCGCCGGGCGGGGGCTCCGGCGCTCGCCGACTAGGACCGGGGCGGCGTTCTTCGACCGGGGCGGCGTTCTTCGTGGGGGCGGTGCTGAATGCCGTACCTCCAATGGGTTTTGGTTGGGCCGAAACGGCGCGTGAGCGGCGGCCGGACCTGGAGCGTCAACCTCATTGCCTGATTTGCGGCTTTTAGTGGTCTTCCGGCCGTGACCGGGCGGCCCCGGCCGGTCGTTGCACCCATCGGTCGGCCTTGTGCGCCGCTGGGGTGGCGGGACGGGGGTGGGCACGGTAATGAGGAGGGATGCGATGCATCGGGTACGGCTCGGCCGGCTGCTCCTCGCCGGAGCGCTCATGATCGGCGGCTGCGGCGAGTTCGAGACCGCCGGCCAGCCGGAATCGTCCGCCGTGACAGCCGGTTGGCGGACAGTCGGGTGCGAGTTCGCCCGCGCCCCGGAATTCGTCGAGCGGAGCGGCTTCCGGATGCCGGTCACCCCGCCGTCGCTGAGCGCCGCCATGGAACGGATCGAGCAGGCCGGCCGCCTGCGGTTCGCGGCGACGTTCGCCGGGCTCGAGGTCGACCAGCAGCGGGTCCGCGCGATCGTCTACCGGGTGCCGGCGAAGTCCACCGAGTTCGACGACTTCATCCGGGAGACCGCCGACGACAACTGCATCGTGGTCCGGAACGCCGCGCACGGCGTCGCGGAACTCGGCCTCTGGCACGACCGGGTGGTCGCCGATCTCGCCTACTGGACGGTTCGGGGTGTGCGGATCGTCACGGTCGGCAGCCGCCACGACGGCGCGGGCCTGGAGATCGGCACCCGCGACGTGGCGAAGGCCCGCCACGAGATGCCGGCCCACTACGGCGCCGGCGCGCCGCTGATCTTCGTCGAACAGGGCCCGGCCACGCCGTTCACCGACGCCTGGGTGGTACTCCCGGAACACGACGACTGAATTTCCGGCGTGTCGGAAATTCGGGTCCGGGATACTGAGGTCGCAGGTCGGGCCTTCTACGGGACCGGGACGCCGGGTGCGCCACGGGGCCGCGGATGTTTGCCCCTGTTGACGGGAGCAGGCAGGATCGCCGCATGGTCTTCGACGCCCGCTCCACCGGCGGCAGCCCCTCGCGGCGTGACGCCACCCGTCCGGCAGACGGCCGGCCACCCCGGTCCGGCGTGCCCGGCACCGATCCCGACCGCCCGGTCGAGATCACGCCCGAGGTGGTCGAGGCGGAGTTCGAGGAAGCCAGTGCGGAGGCCGCGGTGACGATGCGTTTGGACGGCAAGGTCGCGCTGGTGACCGGCGCCGGCAGCCCGGACGGGATCGGGTACGCGACCGCCCGCCGGCTGCGTGACCTGGGCGCCCGGGTGGCGATCGTGTCCACCACCCGGCGCATCCACGAGCGCGCCTCCGAGCTCGGGGTGATCGGCTTCGTCGCCGACCTGACCGACGAGTCCGAGGTGGGCGCGCTCGCCGACGCCATCACCGACCAGCTCGGCGACGTCGAGGTCCTGGTCAACAACGCCGGCCTGGCGAGCCGGGCCAGCCCCGAGGTGCTCCGCCCGGTCGCCCAGCTCACCCTCGACGAGTGGAAAGCCGAGATCGACCGGAACCTGAGCACCGCGTTCCTGTGCAGCCGCGCGTTCGTCGGCGGGATGTCGGAGCGCGGCTGGGGCCGGATCGTGAACCTGTCCGCCACCGCCGGGCCGGTCAACGCGCTGCCGACCGAGGCGGCCTATGCGGCGGCGAAGGCCGGGGTGGTGGGTCTCACCCGGGCGCTGGCGATGGAGCTCGTCGCCGACGGGGTCAACGTGAATTGTGTGGCCCCCGGGACGATCTACACGGCCGCGTCGACGGTGACAGAGATCAAACAAGGCTTGGGTACGCCGATAGGGCGCCCGGGCACTCCGGACGAGGTCGCGGCGGCGGTGGCTTTCCTGTGCTCGCCGGCCGCTTCGTACATCACCGGCCAGATGCTGGTCGTCGATGGCGGCAACAGCGTCCGCGAGGCCCAGTTCCGCTGACCTCCGCACGCCACGGCCACGCCACGCCACGCCACGGCCACGCCACGCCACGCCACGGCCACGCCACGCCACGGCCACGCCACGCCACGCCACGGCCACGCCACGCCACGGCCACGCCACGCCACGCCACGCCACGGTGAGCTGACCTACGCGCGTCACGTCACGCCGCGCTGAGCTGACCTGCGCGTCACGCCCCGCCGCGCTGATCAGCTGGTCCGTCGCCGAGCCGGGTCCGTTGGCGTTGGCCAGTCGGTCCGTTTGCCAGCCGGTCCCATACGGCTCTCAGGGTCAGCTGCCCCTGGTCAGCTGGCGCTTGCGGTCGGCCGTGACCAGTTTCCCGGCCCTCACCGTCAGCTGACTACGGTCGGCTGGCGGTCACGGCCGGTCGGGCTGCTGTGCTGACCGTGGTCGGCTGGCGGTGGGGGTTGGCTGGGCTGCTGTTTTGAGCCGTCAGCGCCAGCCGGGTGCGGGCCGGGTCGGCGGGCTCAGGGATGTTTGGTGAGGCTGTTGACGGCTCGTTCGACGGCCAGGCAGCGGTCCTCGACATAGTCGATGCCGGCCTCCGCGGCGATCCGGCGCGCCTCCGCGGAGACGATGCCGCTCTGCAGCCACACCGCGGGCGCCCCGATCGCCACGGCCTGCCGGACCACGTCGACCGCATCCCGGGCCGGCCGGAAGATGTTGACCAGGTCGACCGGCTCGTCCAGATCGGCCAGCGTAGGCACGGTCTTCACCCCGAAGACCTCGTCGACGAACGGATTCACCGGAATGATCCGCCACCCGTGCCGCAGGATCTGCAGCGGCACCGAGTGCGCCGCCTTGAACGGATCCCGCGAAGCGCCGACCACCGCGATCACATTCGCATCCGCCAAGATCTGCCGAGCACTCCGCATGCCTCGACTCTAGCCACGCCCCACTGCGATCCGCCCGTGCCTGATCCCTCCCTCACACCCGGCCCCGAAGGGCCGCGGCCGACACGACAGCGAGCGGGATCCCGCCGCCGAGCCCACCGGGGCCAGCCCGGGGCCAGCCCGGTTCCGCCGGGCCAGCCCGGGCCAGCCGAGCCCGCCGGGGCCAGCCGAGCCCGCCGTGGCCGGCCGGCTGCCGCGAATCCGGCCGGGGCCTCGCGCGGCGCTGCGGCGTGCGGCACCGCCGCCGGGTGGCGCAGCCGCGGCGTCAGGCCCTGTCCGCTCGGGCCGGCCTTGCTGCGCCTGTCTGGTCGGATCGGCCGCGGTCCCGCGTTGGTTGGTGCGATGCCGTGACGCGGGTGGGGTGGGGCCGAGACGACGGTGACGTGGGGCAGGGGTGATGTGGGGCAGGGGTGACGTGGGGGCGAGGGTGACGTGGGGCGGGGCGGCTGGGCTAGAGGAGGGTGAGCTGGCTGGACTGGGGGATGGGCGACTCCGGGGTGGGGACCGTGCGGATCTGGGCCGGGGTGGGGCGGTGGAGGCCGTGGCGGCGGGCGGCCATGCGGACGCGGGCGGACAGCTCGTCCTGGTAGGTGCGCGGGGAGTAGGCGCCGTCGGCGAACAGCTCCCGGTAGCGGGGGACGAGGTGGGGATGTTCCTGGGCGAGCCACGCCGCATACCACTCCTTCGCGCCGGGGCGCAGGTGCAGCGGGATCGGGGTGACGCTGGTGGCGCCGGCCGCGGCGATGGCGGCGACGGTCTCGTCGAGGGACTCCTCGGTGTCGGTGAGGCCGGGAAGGATCGGGGCCAGCAGGACGCCGATCGAGAAGCCGGCGTCGGTCAGGCGGCGGACGGCGTCGAGGCGGCGGCGTGGGCTGGGCGTGCCGGGCTCGGCCGAGCGCCAGACCTGCTCGTCGACGAAGCCGACCGAGAAGGCCAGGCTGACGTCGGTCACCGCGGCGGCCTGGGTGAGCAGCTCCAGGTCGCGCAGTATCAGTGTGCCCTTGGTGAGGATCGAGAACGGGTTGGCGTGGTCGCGCAGCGCGGCCAGGATCTCCGGCATCAGCCGGTAGCGCCCCTCGGCGCGCTGGTAGACGTCGACGTTGGTGCCCATCGCGATCGGGGCGCCGGACCAGCGGGCGGCGGCGAGCTCACGGCGGATCAGGTCGCCGGCGTTCACCTTCACCACGATGCGGCTGTCGAAGTCGTGGCCCGGGTCGAGGTCGAGGTATTTGTGCGTGCCCCGGGCGAAGCAGTTGTGGCTGACCACGCCGTCGGCGATGAAGTCGCCGGTGCCGGTGGAGATGTCGAACAGCGGCAGGGTGAGCCCGAGATCCTCGATGTCGGCCACGGCGAGCCGGCGGTCGGCGCGGACCCCGACGCCGGACGCGTCCAGTGGGGCGTCCAGCACGCCGGTGAGGTGGCGGAAGCGCAGCGCGGACCAGAGGTCACGGCCGGTCTCGACGCGGCCGGGGCGCCCGGCCCGGCAGGGCACCGGGGTACGGCTGGTCAGGCCGAGGTGGGTGAGCGCCTCGGTGATCCAGCGCAGGTAGATGCGGTCGGTGCTCTCGAACGCGACGGCGAGCCGCTCGGACCGGCCGACCGCGCCGAACGCGCCGGCCAGGAAGCCCTTGTACCACTCCCCGGAGGGCGCCTCGGGCCAGCGCAGGGCGTCCGGAAGGGAGACGTCGTCGAGATAGCTGTCGGCGCGGATCCAGGCGTCCCCCTCGCGGGCGGCTCGGCTGGCGGCATCCCCCCGGAGCAGACCGCAGAGGAAGCCGGACTGGTAGTCGGGCGACTCCTTGGGCGACTCGGCGAAGTGGCCCACCCCGAACATCAGGTCGCCGATCGCGAGGGTCGGCTGGTGCGGCTCGGACGGGCTCACGTAGCGCCAGCCGCGGTCGGTGAGGAACCGGTGGTCGCCGCTGGAGACCAGGCGGGTGCCGTCGGAGAGGGTGACCCGGAACGAGGGCTTGCTGGTGGCCCAGTGGTCGAGCACGGTGGTCGGCACATAGCGCCGGTGCGGGCCGGCGCCCATGGTGCCCATCACCGAATCACCCGGGCGGATCTCGGCGAGCCGCCGGGTCGAGCCGCCGGCGAGCAGGATCGGGGTGTCGCCGGAGAGGCAGTAGGTGCAGGCGTGGGAGCAGCCACGATAGGGATTGACGGTCCACTCGAACGGCACGCGGGAGGCGCCGGGGACCCGGTTGATCAGCGACTTCGCGCGGATCTCGTAGAACGTCATGCCGGCGAACCCGGGGGTGTCGAAGGTGCGGACGGTCGCACCGGGCAGCGCCAGCGGCAGGGGTGGAGCCGCCGACGCTGCCCTGTCCGGGAGCGAGCCGTCGTCGGCGTGCGCCGACAGGTTGGACCATCGCATGGCGGACATTCGAACACACGTTCGAGATCATGTCCACCGCTTCCGGAGACTGTGGACACGTACGGCGTACCGCTGTGGAAAACAGAAAGGCCCGCGGACCGTAAGCGGTCCGCGGGCCTGATGTTTCAGCTGGTCAGTTTGTTGCGGCGCTCGCCGCGGCCGGCTCCTCGGTGCTGCGTGCCTGCGGCTCGTGGCCCTTCTTGTGGGCCGCCACCTGCTCGCGCACCTCGTCCATGTCGAGCTGCTCGACCTTCTCGATCAGGCTCTCCAGCGCGGACTCGGGAAGCGCGCCCGGCTGGGCGAACACCACGATGCCGTCGCGGACCGCCATGATGGTCGGGATCGACCGGATGTCGAACTTGGCGGCCAGGGCCTGCTCGGCCTCGGTGTCCACCTTGCCGAAGGTGATCGAGGTGTGCTTCTCCGAGGAGCGCTCGTAAGTCGGCGCGAAGCGCACACAGGGGCCACACCAGCTGGCCCAGAAGTCGACCAGGACAATGCCGTCCGTGCTGGTGACCTCGTCGAAGTTCGCTGTGGTCAGCGTAACCGTCGCCATTGCTGCCTCCGTCTGCGGGAATCGCTTTCGTCGGGTGAAACTCCGGGTACCCGTTCACCATTCCCGCTGCGGACGCCGCGACACGTGTCCTACGGCACCTTCGGCGGGCGGGCTCGGCGACCTTGGAGCCACCATAGTAACTGATAGTAGGCGTACGGTGTCAGGTTGCCGACACTGGCCAGGTGTGCGATCTATCCATGATCACGTCATCTGGGGTATTTGCCCTGGCTGTGTGTCGCCTGTGGGAACGCGCCCACGCGACATAAGGAACTGTTAATAAACCTAAATGTGAGCTGCGTCACATCCGAAACTCCTTCACATGGATACGGACGGTGAGGCAAACTCTTTCCCAACAGAGCGTGGGCGGCGGGTGCCGGGGAGGGCCCCGCCGCTCATTGCGTCTCCCCCCGGTTTGCCCGGGCGAGTGATTCCCGGCCGCGTGAGAGCTTCCGCGCCGGATGGGTAGCCTAACGCCCCATGACCGCAGGCGAGGACGAATCCACCGAGGTCGGCGTGGGCCCCTGGGTGGGCGAATGGCCCGTCGGTGAGCACTACGACCCCGAGTTACTGACGGCCGGCGACCGGCGCAACGTGGTGGACCGCTACCGGTACTGGAGTCGCGAGGCGGTGATCGCCGATCTGGACACCCACCGCCACGACTTCCACGTCGCGATCGAGAACTGGCAGCACGACCTGAACATCGGCACGGTGGTCCGCAACGCCAACGCGTTCCTCGCCGCCGAGGTGCACATCGTCGGCCTGCGCAAGTGGAACCGGCGGGGCGCCATGGTCACCGATCGTTACCAGCACGTGCGGCATCACCCGACGATCGACGACTTCGTGACCTGGGCGGCCGGCGCGGGTATTCCGGTGATCGGCATCGACAACCTGCCCGGCTCGCGGCCGATGGAGAGCGTCACGCTGCCCCGGCGGTGCGTGCTGCTGTTCGGGCAGGAGGGGCCGGGGCTCTCCGACACGGCGCGGAAGGCGTGCTCGCAGCTGTTCTCGATCGCTCAGTACGGCTCCACCCGATCGATCAACGCGGGCGTCGCCAGCGGGATCGCGATGCACGCCTGGATCCGCGAGCACGCCGGCCCACCACCCGTCTGAGCTTCGGGGTCTTCTGCCGATCCGCTTGACGGCGGCCCGCCGGACCCGCACGGTATGGAGTGTGGGTGTCACCGTGAGTTGCCCCAGATGCGCTGCTCAGGTCCGGAAGCCGGATCTGATGCACAGCAACTGGCGTTGCGACAACTGTGGCGACGTTCCGCCGTTCCACGTTGCCGAGCACATCAGCGCGGAGATCGTCGGGACGGTGCTGCGGGAATCGGCCTCGGGCGCGGAGCGGATGCCGCTCTGGGGGCCCTGGCCGCTGCCGCCCGGCTGGACCGTCACCGGGGTGGGCTGGGCCGGCGACGACCGGTCCGGGGTGCGGGCCACCGCGCTCGCCTGCAGTGGACCGGAGCCGCTCGGCGGCGGGCCGGCCGACCTCGTCTTCATCGCCGAGCAGCCGGGCGTCGGACTGGGCAACCGCTTCGCCGGAATCCCCGGTATCGACCCTGGTCACCTGTTGTCCGAGACGATCGCGGACTGCCGGGCGAGCGCCGGGCCGCACGCGAAGATCAAAGTGGGCGGCCATCCCACTCCACTTTGGTGTGTCAAGTCCCCGGAGGACCGCAGCGCGTACGTGAGTGAGGCAAAAGGAATCTGGCTCTATGCGGTAGCGTGGCCCGCAAGCGCGGGCTATCTCCTCGCGGAGCATGTCGTCCTGGACGACCTCTCCGAAGGCGTGCCGCCCGAGCTCGTGTTCGGAGCTCCCTCGCCGTATCTGCACGGTCGTGTCTGACCGGCAATGGGCTTTCCGGGCACTTTGTTCACACGAAGCTACTGAGCTGATACCGTCAGTACTGCCGCGGCGCTGATTGTCACCCGCACCAGAGGAGAAGGCCCGCCATGATCAAGAAGGTGCTCACCTGGCTTGGTATTGCGTTCTTGATCTTCTTTATCGCCTTCAACCCGAGAGCGGCGGCGGCCGTCTTCGAGTCACTCGGAGGCACGATCGCTGATATCGCACGAGGCTTCGGCACCTTCTTCACCGACCTCGTCGCATAGCATCTGTATATGGATCCTGGTGAGCCGCGCGACCCGCGAGGCGAGGGCGCCCAGCGCCCTCGGGACGACGATGAGGCCTTCGGATATCGGGACCCCGCGTTCGAGGACACCGATCCTGGTCGGACGACGGCTGAGACCTATCCGGACGACGAGCGGTTCACCGCCCGTGCGCGGCGTGGCGACGAGTTCGACGACGCCGACCAGTACGAGTCCCCGGTCTTCACCGAGGAGGAGCTGGAAGGCCTCGACCGCAGCGGCGGGCCGCGGCGCTTCCTCCCCCTGGAGGATGAACCGACCACACTGGTCGCCCGCTACCTGTTCCCCACCGAGCGCTATCGCGGTGAGTGGAAGCGGCACTGGATCCACCTGTCCCTCCCGCTGAGTGTCGGCGCGGGCGCGACCCTCCTGCTGGGTTACCTGGCCGGCTTCCTGACCCGGCAGAACGTCGACGGCATGGTCACCGTCGCGGTGCTGATCTGGCTCGGCGTGATCAGCTGGGTCGCCTGGAAGGTCTTCGACTGGTACTTCGACCGTTTCATCCTCACCAACAAACGGGTGATGGTGGTCAACGGCATCGTCACCCGCAAGGTGGCGATGATGCCCCTGCTCCGGGTCACCGACATGAAGTATGAGCAGTCCGCCCTCGGCCGGATGCTCAGCTACGGCACGTTCGTGCTCGAGTCGGCCGGTCAGGACCAGGCGCTCCGCGAGGTCAAGCACCTGCCCAACCCGAACGAGCTCTACCTGCGCGTGGTCGAGGAGATGTACGAGCCGCAGGCCGTCGAGGCCCGGCTCGGCAAGGACGACGAGGGAGACGACGCCTGAGTCGCCGGATCGATCTGCACTGCCACTCCACCGCCAGCGACGGGACTCTGCGCCCGGCCGAGCTGGTCCGGGCAGGTGCGGCTGCCGGGTTGGACGTCATGGCGATCACCGACCATGACACCACCGGCGGCTGGGCCGAGGCGGCCGCGGCGCGCCCCGCAGAACTGCGGCTGGTGCGTGGCGCGGAGCTGTCCTGCCGGTGGCACGGGGTGCAGCCCGGGATCTCGCTGCATCTGCTGGCCTATCTGTTCGATCCGGACGATCCGGCGCTGGCCGCGGCGATGCTGCTGCTGCGCGCCGACCGGGAGCAGCGGGGCGAGCGGATCGTGGACCTGCTGCGGGCCGACGGGGTGCCGATCACCTGGGACGAGGTGTTCGGGTATGCCGCGGGCGGTTCGGTCGGACGGCCGCACATCGCCCAGGCGCTGATCCGGGCGGGACTCGTGAGCAGTACCGACGAGGCGTTCGCGTCGGACTGGCTGGGCGCGCGGTACTTCGTACCCAAATCGGATCTTGATGTTTTTGAAGCTGTCGCCGCGGTGCGTGCGGCTGGCGGGGTGGCGGTTTTCGCACATCCCCGGGCGACGAAGCGCGGTCGCGTGGTGCCGGATGAGCTGATCGTCGAGCTGGCCGATGCGGGCCTGTTCGGCCTGGAGGCCGACCACGAGGACCACTCGCCCGCGGAACGGGCGGAAATCCGGTCGCTGGGCGAGAGGTTGGGCCTGGCGGTTACTGGTTCGTCCGATTTTCACGGTACGCACAAGACAGTGCGCCTGGGTGCCAACCGAACCGCCCCGGAGATGTACGACAAGATCGTCGCCGCCGCCACCGGAGTGCCCGTCCTCGGGTGACGATCGCCGCACCAGCCTGCGCGGGCGAGCCCCGGCACCTACCTTGATCGGGTGAATCTCAAGCTGTTCGGCGAGTTCTTCGTGACTCTGCTGGTGATCGTCGACCCGCCCGGCATGGTCCCGGTCTTCCTCGCCCTCACCGGCGCCATGCCCGCGAAGGCCCGCAACCGGGCCGGCACCCAGGCGGTGCTGCTCGCCCTCGGCGTGATCATCGGGTTCGCGGTCGCCGGCCAGACCCTGCTGGACTACCTGCACGTGCAGCTGCCGGCCCTGCAGGCGGCCGGTGGTCTGCTGCTCGTGCTGGTCGCGCTGCAGTTGCTCACCGGAAAGACCGACGAGCCCGAGGAAGCGGCCGGCACCAGCAACGTCGCGCTCGTCCCGCTCGGCACGCCGCTGCTGGCCGGCCCGGGCGCGATCGTCGCCACCATGCTGTTCGTGCAGCGGGCCAAGAGCATGGACGAGTACCTCATCCTGGGCGCCGCGATCCTGGCCGTGATGGCCACCGTCTGGCTGGTGCTGCGCTTCTCCGGGCTGATCGTGCGACTGCTGCGCCCGGCCGGCATCGAGGTGCTCACCCGGATCGCCGGTCTGCTGCTGGCGGCCATCGCGGTGCAGCTCATCGCGGACGCGATCTTCGCCTTCGTGCAGTTGTACGCCCCACGGTTCTGACTTTCTTTTTTGTCGGAGGGGGCTGGCAGGATTGTCGCGTGCCTCCCACCAGGAACCGTGCCGCCGCCGTCCCCGAGCAACTCGGCTTCGCCGGGATGCCCGAGAAACTGTTCGTCTGCACCCCGAGCAAGCTCGGGGCCTACCTCGACTGCCCCCGGCGGTATCGATATTCGTATGTCGACCGGCCCTCCCCGCCCAAGGGCCCGCCCTGGGCGCACAACTCCCTGGGCGCGAGCGTGCACACCGCCCTGAAGAACTGGTATGCCCTGCCGCCCGAGCGGCGCTCCGCGGAGGCGCTGCCCACGCTGCTGAAGAGCACCTGGGTGCGGGAGGGCTACCGGGACGTCGAGCTGGAGCGCGCGGCGTACCGGAAGGCGCTCGACTGGCTGGTGACCTACGTCGCGACCCTCGACCCGGAGGAGGAGCCGCTCGGCGTCGAGCGGGTGGTCGCCGCCAAGACCTCGGTCCTCGCGCTGAACGGGCGGGCCGACCGGATCGACGCGCGGGTCGGCCCCCAGGGGCCGGAAGCGGTGATCGTCGACTACAAGACCGGCCGCAGTGGGCTGGACGCCGACGACGCGCGCGGCTCCCAGGCGCTGGCGCTGTACGCGTATGCGGCCCAGCGGGTGTTCCGCCGGCCGTGCTATCGGGTCGAGCTGCACCACCTGCCGACCGGGACGACGGCGGTGCACGAGCACACCGACGAGTCGCTGGCCCGGCAGGTGCGGCGGGCCGAGGAGACCGCGCAGGACATCATCGCCGCGGAGAAGGCGGTGGCCGCGGGGACGGATCCGGACGAGGCGTTCCCGCCGAGCCCGGGCGCGTTGTGCGCGTGGTGCGATTTCCGGAAGTCGTGCCCGGCGGCGACCGGCGTGACGGGCAAGGAGCCGTGGGCCGCCGTCGAGCACCTAGGCCAAACCGGCCCGAGCCAGGGCGGCCCGATGGGCCGGGGAGATGCGGTAACCGGGCGGTAGCACCGCCAGGACGCCGGCCAGCAGGGCGCGCAGGCCACGGGCGGAGAGGCCGGCCGCCAGATCGGCGGTGGGCCAGCCCGGCGCGCCGTACAACTTGCGGGCCCACGGCGGCAGCAGGCCGATCGCGGTGCCGGCCAGGCCGAGGTAGGCCCAGCGCGGCGGCCCGAGCGTGAGGCCGAGCCGCAGCGCCCGGCCGCCCCGGATGTCCGGGGCCGGCGGGACGGTCACGAAGAACGCGGCCTCGGCGCCGTCCCGGGTCAGCCCCAGCTCCGGGCGCATCATCGCGTAGTAGGCCGCCACCTCGGCGGCGGTGGCCGGCACGGTCGCCGGGTCCAAGCCGACCAGCACGGCGGACCGCAACTGCTCGGTGTAATAGGCGTCGACCTCGGCCGCGGTCAGGCCCAGCCCGGCGCGCTGCGCGGTGGTCAGGAACGACTCCACCTCGGCCACGTGCACCCAGCGCAGCAGGTCGGGGTCGTCGACGCGGAACCTCTCCCCGGTCCGGGGATCGGTGCCGCTGAGCCTCGAGTGCACCCGGCGCAGCCGGGCGCCGGCCTGCTCGGCGTCGGCGGTGCTGCCGTAGACCACCGTGGCGACGTAGTCGGCCGTGCGGGCCAGGCGGCCCCACATGTCCGACCGGTAATCGGAATTCTGGGCAACCCCCGCGACGGCGCGCGGATGGAGTGCCTGCAGGTAGAGCGAACGCAGCCCGCCGAGCATCACGATCGGCTCGCGGTGCAGCTTCCAGGTGATCGAGTCCGGCCCGAAGAGCCCGGTGTCCGGGTGGTGCGGCGTGGCCCTCATCGGTGAATCATGCCGTGTCGGCGAGCCGTCTGCCCTGGCAGTCGGGGCACAGCCCCCAGAACGTCACCTCGGCCTCGTCCAGCGCGAAGCCGTGACTCTCGCTCGGCGCCAGGCAGGGCCGCTCGCCGACCGCGCAGTCGACGTCGGCGATCGCGCCGCAACCCCGGCACACGATGTGATGATGATTGTCGCCGACCCGGGCCTCGAACCGGGCGGCACTGCCGGCCGGCTCGATCCGCCGGGCCAGGCCGGCCCGGGAGAGCGCGCCGAGCACGTCGTAGACGGCCTGGGTGGAGACGGACTCGAGCCGTGAGCGGACCCGCCGGGCGATCTCGTCCACCTCGAGGTGCCCGCCGCCGGTCAGCACCTCGAGCACGGCCAGCCGCGGGCGGGTGACCCGCAGGCCGTGCGTGCGGAGCAGTTCCTCACCCGTCGACATGCGTCCATGACAGCACGGCGGGGCGGTTTCCCCAACCTTCAGAGAAGTCACAGATCCCCTGGTCCGTGACTGAACCGGAATCGGATTTCCGAGGTAGTTCCTGACGAGGGGATGTTTGCGCCGTCAGGCAACTCTAAGCTAGCGATCACCCCGGACCCAGGAGGAAAAGTGTTCGACCAGGTCAACGGCTTGCCCGTACATATTCTTGTCTTGCACCTCGCGGTGGTGTTCGTGCCGCTGCTCGCCATCGGTGCGGTGGTCTACGCGCTCGCGGCGTCGTGGCGTCCAAAGCTCGGCTGGGCGGTCGGGCTGCTCGCGATCGCCGCGCCGGTCGCCACGTTCGTCGCCAAGGAATCCGGCCAGAAGCTCTACGACAGCAAGCTCTCGACGTTCTCGCCCAAGGGCAAGCAGATCCTCGCGGACCACATGCACTTCGGCTCGATGACGTTCTGGTTCGTGCTGGGGCTCGGCATCGTCAGCCTGATCATGGTGGCGCTGACCCTTCGGGCGGGGCGGAAGCTGCCGGTGGTGGCGAACCTGGCCTTCATCGTGCTGACGCTGGTGCTGGCGGCGGGGAGTGGGTACTACGTCTTCAAGACCGGGGACTCGGGGGCGACCGCCGTCTGGGGTACCTACTGACGGGCCGGTCTCGCATGGCAGTCGCGACGCCGCCGGGTCGATGGACCCGGCGGCGTCGTCGTTTGTCGCTGGTGAAACTGCGGGCTGTCGCTCTTTGAAACCGCCGGGCTGTCGGGCTGTCGCTGCGGGAGCTGTTGGTCAGAGCAGGGAGCGGCCGCAGAGCAGGCAGATCAGGATCAGCGCGATCGCGCCGGCGACCAGGCCGACCCCATAGGTCACGGTCCGCGCCGAGCCCTCGGCCTCGTCGATCGCGTCCATGTCCTGGGGTGGCATGTGGCGTGGCGGGGGTGGCGTGGCGATCGTCGGCGGGCGCCAGTGCGGCGACGGCGGGTCCGTCCGGGGCGGGCCGGGATAGGCCGGCGCCTCGGGGGTGGCGGGCTGGTCCTGAGGCGGGCGGCCGAGCGACTCGGCGCCGGGCTCGGGCCGCTGCCAGTACGCGTCGCCGTCCGGTCCACTGGTGGGGGAGCTCACGTTCACCGACGGTACAGCCGGAGGGGGACGACGGCCGAAGCGATGTCGGCTTACCCTTCTAGGCGTGGACATCCTCGATGGCCCCGAGCGGGACAACGACGCCGAGCGCGTGGTGGATTTCGAGTCGGAGGAAGAGCCGCTGCTGCCCGACCAGACTCGTGACGACACCGAGCGTGGCTGGGGTGAGCGTGGCACCTCCAACGACGATCGCCTGCTCGAGGACCGCCCGCCGCACTGGGGCTGACATTCCGGCATCTCGCCGGCTCACCGACGGGTCGCGTTGACCCGTCGGCGGTCGTGTTTCACCCGCTCTCGCCCGCGCGCAAGTTTCCGCGCGGGCGATCACCCGCGCGGAGCAGGCTGGGCTTCGCTCCCGCGCGGGCGTCGGCATGCGGGTTTCGGCCCGGACGGCGCAGGCTCGGCTTCGGTCGTGCGCGGGTGTCAGTGCGGACGGCGCAGGCTCGGCTTCGGTCGTGCGCGGGTGTCAGTGCGGACGGCACAGGCTCGGCTTCGCTCGTGCGCTGGTTTCCGCGTGCACGGGTGTCAGCCGGGACGGATCAGGATGGCGAAGCCGTGGCCCTGCCCGGCGACCGCCTGCCCGGCCTGCTCTGGAGCGAGCGCCAGCAGCAGCCCACCGGTCATCGGATCATCGGCGCCGGTCACGTCGAGGACCAGCGCGGCGCTCGCGATCCGGGTGCTGTCGCCCTCGTTGTCGAGCCGTAGCAGGTCGACCAGGTTGCCTGGGTGGACCAGGGACAGCGCGGTCGGATCGGCCAGTCGCACCGGCACCCCGACCCGCCCCGTGGGGATCGCCGGTCTGCCGCTGACCTGCGGCGCGGCGCCCCGGTCAAGAGCGGCCGCAGCGGTGCTCCCGGCGGCGGCGGTGCTGTCGGCAGCGGCCGTCGCGGCGGTGACCGGAACCGCGCACGGCTCGACCGCCGAGCGGAACCAGACCAGGCCGGCCGCAGTGACCAGCAGGACCGCTATCGCGGCGAGCCGCAGCAGACCGCCCCGGCTCGGGCGCCATCGCACCGGATCCAGACGTTCGCCCTGATCGCGGGATCTTCCCATCGCTCCGCCTCCCTGCCCTTGGCGATGTTCAGGCGGGCGAGGCTAGGCGAAATCCGGAACGGCCGCGGCCGGCCCTGTGGACAACTTCGCGCTGTGGATAACCGAAGGCGCGGCGTCCGGCGGGGCTAGGTTTGGCTCACGCGCGGCGAGGCCGATTTTTGACAAGACAACAGCGATTTGGGTACGACGAAGGGCGTGCCGTGATCCGGCACGCCCTTGCGTTCACAGCGGTCAGGAGGCCGCGGCGGCCTTCGCTCCGGAGCCGCCGCTGGAGCTCGACGACGAGGAGGACGAGGACGAGCCGCTGCTCGTGGACGACGAGGAGCTGCTGGTCGAGACGGCCGGGGCGGTCTCGGTCTTCTTCGCCGGGGTGTCGCCGGTGCCGCTCGGCTTCTCCGCGCCCGACTTCTCCGTGCCGGACTTCTCCGCGCTCACGTTGCCGGAGCGGGAGTCGTTGCGGTAGAAGCCGGAGCCCTTGAAGACGATGCCGACAGAGTTGAAGACCTTGCGGAGCTTGCCCTCGCAGTTCGGGCACTCGGTGAGCGCCGGGTCGGAGAAGGACTGCACGGCTTCGAGTTGCTCACCGCACTCGGTGCAGGCGTACTGGTAGGTAGGCACGGCTCCTCCGGATCTGTCGGCTGCTGGCACTCGCCAACTCCGAGTGCCAATGTTGCGGCATCGGAGGTCAATTCGTCCACTCCGGCCTCGGGCTGAGGCCCCGGCGTGCCTGCGGATGTGATGAACCACGCGCTCCCGGCCGGCAATCCCGGGGTGCGGCGGTTGTGACGAATCACGCGCTCCCGGCCGGCAATCCCGGGGTGTGACGGTTGTGACGAATCACGCGCTCGCGGTTTCGGTCCGCCGCCTGTGTAACGAACGACGCGCCCCCTAGGCGGGGCGAGGGGTGAAGCCGGCCGTGGGAGTGATCACGCCGTGGACGGGGCGGTCGTGGGGTTCGGCCGGGACCTCGTCGAGAGCTTCGTGGTCGTGCAGGAGCGCCACGACCAGTGGTCCGGGTGACCCGGCCGGGGTGAGCAGGCGGGACAGGGCCCGGTCGTAGGAGCCGCCGCCACGGCCCATGCGGAGACCGTCGCGGCCGACGGCGAGGGCGGGGACCAGGATCAGGTCCGCCGAGCGGAGAGCGGTCACGCCGAGCCGGGGGCCGATCGGCTCCAGGAGACCACGCCGGCCGGTGGTGAGGGTGCCGGTGTGCTCGGCCCAGTCCAGATCGTTGTCAGGTAGCAGGACCGGCAGGAGCAGGCGGCCGCCCGGGGGAAGGGCGGCGCGGAGTACGTCCGGCAGGTCGGGGCCACCGGGCTCGGATCCGGACGGGACGTAGGCGGCGAGGGTGGACGGGGTCTTCCGCCGTACGAGAGCAAGGGTTTGATCTTGAAGTTGACGGGCTGCGTCCGAGCGGTCGGTGGCCGAAAGCGATCGACGGGCGGTAAGTAGCTGTGTGCGCAGCGTGATCTTGTTGTGGGGTGATTTTTCCGCGGCGCCAGCTAAATCCGACATGCAACACCCCCTTTTGAAAAGCGGCAAACGGTGCACACTATGTCAGCATCGCTCCAAAGAGGCCACTCCCGGGAGGATGTGTGACATTACGTGGCCGACTCACCAGCGCCTTCCTGGTGGTCGTGCTCGGTCCGGTCCTGCTCGGTTCCATCTTCGTCGCGCTGACCGTCGCGGCGGTCAGCCGTGAGCGGACGAACGAGCGTCTCGATCATGCGGTGACGACCGTCCAGGCGGCGGTCGGGGCGATCTGTGGGCAATTGCAGGCGGCGGCCGACGCGGTCGCGGTGGTCCCGGCGGACGCGCGCGCCGCGGTCGCCGACCAGTTGATCGCCCGCGGTCTGGCCGTGGACATCCGGTTCACCGGCGCGGAGTCGGCCGGCCCGGCGGACCTGGCCCGGCGGGCCCGCGCCGCCGTGCCCCCGGAAGCCTCCCCGCCGGATGCGCCCACGCAGGCGGTGCCTACGCAGGGCGTCCCCACGCAGGGAGTGCCTGCGCCGGACGGGTCTGCGGCGGACGGGTCTGCGGCGGATGTGCCCATGCCGCGGATCGGGCTGCCGGGCGCGGTGACCGCCCAGGAGCCGGTGGTCCAGGTGGGCTGGCAGGACTGCGCCGCGCCGGGCGGGACGCAGGTCACCGCGTTGGCCGCGTCCGCGCAGGCGGCGGGCGTGAGCGTGCTCGCCGCGCGGCCGGTCGACTCCGCCCTGCTGCGCCGCCTCGCCGACGCCGCCGATGTCACGGTGGCGCTCGACACTCCGGCCGGGCCCGGCACCGCGGCGGTCCAGGATCGGAAGGCCGTCGGGGCGGTGCGACGAGTCGCGGCCGGGCCGGGGCAGCCGCTGCCGCTGACGTTGAGTGTGGCGCCGGCCGAGCCCACCTTCCGGTACGCGATCATCCCGCTGATCGTGCTGGTCACGGCGGCCGTCGCGGTGGTCGCGGCGCGGTGGCTGGCGCGTTCCACCACCCGGCCGCTCGGGGATCTCGCCTGGGCCGCCGACCGGGTCGCGAACGGCGACCTGGACACCCGGGTGCCGATCCCGCGGCCCGACGAGCTGGGCCGGCTGGCCGGCACGTTCAACCGGATGACCCGGGAGCTGCAGTCCTACGTGCAGGCGCTGACCGCCAGCCGCGACCAGCTGCGGCGGCACCTGGCGATCCTCGGGGACACCCTGTCCAGCACCCACGACCTGGACCGGATCCTGCCGGTGATCCTGCGCACCGCGATGACCGCCACCGGCGCGCGGGCCGGGCTGGTGCTGCTGGTCGATCCGGCCGACGGGTCGCTGGCCGCCCGCTGCGGCGCCGGGCTGACCGGGGACTGGGACCTCACCCCCGCCGAGCTGGCGCAACGCCGGCTGCCGGCCGGGCGGGGCGTGCTCGGGGCGGTGGCCGCGTCCGGCACCCCGTTGCGCGGCGGCACCGGCACCGGGGCGGAGGAGCCGGCCTGCCAGTCGTACCTCGCGATGCCGATCTGCGCGCCACCTTCGGGTGAAGACGCGGAGCCGGGACCGGGGGTGCTGGGCGTGCTCGCGCTCTACGACCGGCTCGGCAGTCCCGCGTTCGACGACGCCGACCTGCGGACTCTTCGTACCTTCGCCGGGCAGGCCGGGGTGGCCGTGCACAACGTGCGGATGCACGAGGAGGCGCAGAGATTGTCGCTGACCGATCCGCTCACCGGGCTGTGGAACTACCGTTATCTGCGCGAGGTGCTGCGCCGGGAAGTGGAGCGGGCGAACCGGTTCGGCCGGATGCTCACCGTCCTGATGCTGGACCTCGACCACTTCAAGGACGTGAACGACACGTACGGGCATCCGGCGGGGGACCAGGTGCTGGGCGAGTTCGCCCGGCGGATCCGGGTCGGCCTGCGCGAGGTGGACGTGGCGTTCCGACAGGGCGGGGAGGAGTTCGTGGTGCTGCTGCCGGAGACCGACGCGTACGGCGGGGTGATCGTCGCCGAACGGCTCGGCGCCCTGGTCCGGGATCGGCCGGTGCACATCGACCCGCGGCGCCCCGGGCTCGCCGACCGCATTCCGGTGACCGTCTCGATCGGTATCGCGGTCTTCCCCGAGCACGGCGCCACCGCGCAGGACGTGCTCGACGCCGCCGACGAGGCGCTGTACGCGGCGAAGAACGCGGGCCGCGATACGTATCGTCTCGCGGAGAGCGTTTCGTCCCGTACCTCCGAGGGGAATTTCGATCCCGCCCCGGCGGGAAGCGGGCCACAACAGCCGAGACGCGCTCTCGGCCGATAGTCTCGCGGCATGCGTGCGAGTGATACGGCCGGGCACGATCCAGCAAAGGTGCGGTGACTGATGACGACGAACGCGCAAGGGTCTGGCAAGCGCGCGGTGAAAGCGGTGATCCCGGCGGCCGGCATGGCGACGCGTTTCCTGCCCGCCACCAAGGCCGTTCCGAAGGAGCTGCTACCGGTCGTCGACCGGCCGGTCCTGCAGTACATCGTCGAGGAAGCGGCCGCGGCCGGGATCACCGACGTGCTGCTGGTGACCGGGCGCGGCAAGACCTCGATGGTCGACCACTTCGACCGCCGCCCCGATGTGGAGCAGCGGCTGGAGGAGAAGGGCGACCTGGAGCGGCTCGCCGCGGTCCGCCGGACCAGCGAGCTCGCCGACATCTACACCGTCCGCCAGGGTGAGCCGCTCGGGCTCGGGCACGCGGTCGGCACCGCCGCCTCGCACGTCGGCGACAACCCGTTCGCGGTGCTGCTCGGCGACGAGTTCGTCGATGAGGGCAGCCCGCTGCTGCCGGACATGCTCGACCTGCAGGCCCGCACCGGCGGCATCGTCCTCGCGTTCATCGAGGTCACGCCGGAGGAGACGTCCCGCTACGGGATCGCCTCGGTGCGCGAGTCCGACCTCGGTGAGGGCGTCGTCGAGGTGACCGGCCTGGTGGAGAAGCCGGCGCCGAGCGAGGCGCCGAGCAACCTGGCCGTCGTCGGCCGGTACATCCTGCCCGGCAAGATCTTCGAGGTGATCGCCGACACCAAGCCCGGCAGCGGTGGCGAGATCCAGCTGACCGACGCGATGGCCACGCTGCTGGAGGCCGGCACCCCGGTGCACGGCATCGTCTACCGCGGCATCCGGTACGACACCGGCCAGCCGCTGGGCTACCTGCAGACCGTCGTCCAGCTCGCCGCGCAGCGGGCCGACCTGGGCGCGGAGTTCCGGGCCTGGCTCACCGACTTCGTCGGTGGTCAGAAGGGATGACCGCTACGGCCGATGCCGAGGCGGCCGCCAACGAGCTGATGCCTCTCGCCGAGTACCTGGGCAGCGTGCTGCGCAGGTTGCGGGCGCTGCCTCCGCTCGACCTCGATCTCACCCAGGCGCACGGGAACGTGCTCGCGGCCGACGTGATCGCGCCGCACCCGTTCCCGGCGTTCGACCAGGCCGCGGTCGACGGCTACGCGGCCCGCTGGGAGGACCTGGCCGGCGCCGGGCGGATCGGCTCGCACCCGTCGTTCGGCCAGTTCGACCACCCGGCCCGCGGCGTCCGGCTGAATGTGGTCGGCGACCTCGGCGCGGCCAGCTGGCGCCCGGTCCGGCTGACCGCCGGCACCTGCTTCTCGGTCGCGGCCGGCGCGCCGCTGCCACTCGGCGCCGACGTCGTGGTCCCGGTGCACTGGACCGATCAGGGCATGGCCGCGGTGGAGATCCTGCACGCCCCGAAACGCGGCTCCGGGGTGCGGCGGGCCGGTGAGGAACTGGCCGTCGGCCAGGTGCTCGCCACCGCCGGGTCCTATGTGACGCCGCCGCTCGTCGCCACCTTCGCCGCCGCCGGCATCGGTCACGTGCTGGTCCGGCCCAGCCCCCGGGTGGTGGTCGTGGCCACCGGCGACGAGCTGGTCGACGTGGGCCGGCCCAGCCAGCCCGGCCAGGTGGTGGACGCCAACTCCCACGCACTGACCGCGGCCGCGGTGGAGGCGGGGGCTCTGGCGTACCGAATAGGAATTTGTGATGACGACCCGGAAGGGCTGCGTGGCCTGCTGGAGGACCAGACGCTGCGGGCCGATCTGATCATCACGACCGGTGGCACCGGTACCGGACCCGGCGACATGCTGCGCCGGGTCCTCTCTCGCCCCGGCACCGGTCGCGGCACCGTCGAGTTCACCGACGTCGCGCTCTGCCCGGGCACCGTGCTCGGCTTCGGCACGGTCGGCGGCGAGGAGGTCCCGGTGGTCTGCCTCCCCGGCGAGCCCGGATCCGCGCTGATCGGCTTCGAGGTGCTGGCCCGGCCGGCGATCCAGCTGCTGGCCGGGGCCGAGCCGGTGTTCCGCCCGAGCGTCAAGGCCCACCTGCTGGAGACCATCTCGTCGCCCGGCGGGCTGCGCGAGTTCCGCCCGGCGCACATCGCGGAGCGGCGTGGCGGTGGTTACACTGTGCAGCCGCTCGCCGGTGGGCCGTACACTCTCTCCGGTTTGGCCGAGGCCAACGGACTGCTGGTGCTCGGTGAGCGGGTCACCACGGCGGCCGCCGGCTCGACCGTGGACGTGTTGCTGCTCGACCGGAGGCGATGAATGCTCGGGGCGACCCCCGGCTGGCCCGCTGTGCTGGCGGACGGGCCGGTGTTGCTACGGCCGTACAAGCGCTCTGACGCGCGGGCCTGGTCCGAGGTGCGGATCGCCAATCAGGCCTGGCTGGCGCCCTGGGAGTCGGCGCCGCCCGGACCGTGGGCGGAGATGAACTCGACCCGGGCGTACGGCTACGTCTACCGCGACATGAAGCGGGCCGCCCGGCGCGGCGACAGCATGCCGTTCGCCGTCTGCCTGCTCGAGGACGGCCGGGAACGCCTGGTCGGGCACGTGAACCTGGGCAACATCGTGCGGCGGGCGTTCGCGTCGGCGTACGCGGGCTACTGGGTCGACTACCGGGTGGCCGGCCGCGGCGTGATCCCGACCGCGCTGGCACTCGCCGTCGACCACGCGTTCGGGCCCGGCGGCCTGCACCGCATCGAGGTCAACATCCGCCCGGAGAACGGGCCGAGCCGTCGCGTGGTGGAGAAGCTGGGCTTCCGCGAGGAGGCGTACCACCAGCGCTACATGCACATCGACGGCGGCTGGCGCGATCACCTGGGGTACTCGATGACCAGCGAAGAGGTAGCCGTCGAGGGTGGCCTGCTGGCCCGGTGGAAGCGCGTTCGCGCCGCCAAGTGATCTAGGCGTCGATACGGGTTCGGCGCGGCGCGCGAAATATCCCCGCTACCGCCCGTAACCTCGCATTCGTCGTGTCATTTTTCCTCTGATCTGTCGTGGCGGAACGAAAGGGGTGAGGGTGCCGACCTCGGTGCTCCTCGCCGTCCTCGCCGCGGCCGGGCTGCTCGCCCTCGCCCCGGCGCTGGTTCGCCGGTACGACGCCACCGAGCGCCTCGCCGCGGAACGGGCGTCGTCGACGGCGCGGGTGCTCCAACGCCAGCGCCGTCGACGTACTGTGCCCGGACGCCGACCGATCAACCCCGCCCGCCTGGTTACGGTTACGCTGCCCGCCCCATCGGGTGAATCCGCGACCCCGCCACCGCAGCGCCGCCTGCGCCTGGTCACCGGCCGCCGCCCGCACCGCCGCGTGCCGCGCCGCCGCGGAACTCCCGCGGTCGTCCGCCGCCGCCGGGTGTTCGCCGCGCTGGCCCTGCTCAACGCGATCGAGCTGGTCGGTGTGCTGGCCGTCGGGCCCGGCTTCTGGATCGGTTTCGCGGTCACCGGCACGCTCCTCGGGCTCTACCTGGTGCACCTGCGCAACCGGGCCCTGATCGACCGCCGGCGCCGCCGCGTCCAGGCCCGCGAGGCGGCGTGGCTGGCCGCCCGCCAGGCCGAGGTCCGCCGCGAACAGGCCCGCCGGGCCGCCGCGCGCCGCGAGGCCCAGCGCCGGCTCACCGCCCAGAAGGAAGCGGTCCGGCGTGCGGCGATGGGCCTCGACCGCGAACCGTCCGACCTGCCGGTCGCGGCCAACGGCGGCTCGGTCTCCTACCGCCGGCGCGGCGGTCTGCGCGGCCGCCCCTACGAGGCCGGCGGCCGCAACCACACGGCCTGACCAGCTAGGACACCGCGCGGCGTGCGATTTCCGCCGTTGCGGATCAAGTTCAAGAGCTTTATTGCCTCGGCTGCGGCCAATAACTGATCGTCGCTCCCGCGGGGACCCTTCCGGGCTTCGCAGGGCGCTGGCGCGCCCTGAACGCGAAGCCCTCCAGGGCGACGTCCGAGGGTGGTTGCGGTCCTAAAAACCGGCACCGGCCACCCTTGGAATGGTCTGCGGCGTGGGGTCGGCTCTGTGCGGAAGCTCTGCGGTGTGCGGACGGTGTCGGGTTTTTCGGAGGGGTGGTTCGCGGGGGTGGCGGGGGACCTGTTAGCCTTTCGGAGGTTCCACGGTGAAGGCCTCACCGAGGACCGACCAGGGGCTGTGGCGCAGTCTGGTAGCGCACCTCGTTCGCATCGAGGGGGTCTGGGGTTCAAATCCCCACAGCTCCACCAAAATCTTTAGGCTGTTTCGGGTCTTCCCGAGGCAGCCTTTTTGCTGTCACGCCGATGTCCGCGAGGCGGTCTTGCTGTCACGCGGGGGCTGCCGGCCGGGGTTTTGGGGTAGACCGTGCCCACCCTCGGACGTCGCCCTGTAGGGCTTTGCGTTTTGGGCGCGCCAGCGCCCTGCGAAGACCGGAAGGGTCCCCGCGGGAGCGACGATCTGTACCCCGGCGGACCGAGGCAAAAAAGATCTTGAGGGTTTCAGATCTGGTCGCGGTGGAGGTGGAAGCTGGCGATCTCCTCGACCCGGGCGCGGAAGATTCCGGCGCGCTGTTCGATGGCGAGGGGGTGGCCGGTCGGCTCCAGCTCGATGTATGGGGGCTGGCCGACGGCGCGGGTGTGGACGTTGGTCTTGAGGTTGAGGGTCGTCGGCTCGTAGCCGGCGATCTCGTTGGAGAGCCAGCCGAAGTACGGGGGCTCGTTCTCCCGCCCGGCGGACTCCCAGACGTCGACGGCCCGGGTGAAGTTCGGGCGGCTCAGCGAGACCCACATGCTGTAGGTGAAGACGTCGCCGGTGTCCCAGACGGGCAGCTCGATCAGGCCGCGGATGAAGAACCGCTCGCCGCTGATCACGCACAGATCGGTGTCCAGCAGGCAACCTTCGGCCTCGGCCAGTTCCGGGAGCCAGAAGTCCGGGGCCGGTGCGGCGAAGCTCAGCGGTGGGCCGCTGTGTGTCGAGCCGCACGTGCCGCACGCGAACTCGTCGGTGTTCATGGCCGCGAAGCATACGGCCGTGACCTTGAGTGATCAGTGGCGCGTCGGCCAAAGTCACACCAGTTCGACGCGGGATTTGGGCGAAATGTGAAGGACGCTACTTTTGCGTGATACCTCTGTAGCAAGTCTCGGAGGTGACCGTAATGAAAGCACCGCTACCCGACAACGAGATCGAGCGGCTGGCCGCGCTCTACTCGCTCGACATCCTGGACAGCCCGCCGGAGAAGGACTTCGACGACATCGTCGCGCTGGCCGCGAGTGTCTGTGAGACGCCGATGGCCATGGTCAGCCTGGTCGACGCGGATCGGCAGT
Source organism: Actinoplanes sp. L3-i22 (assembly GCF_019704555.1). Taxonomy (NCBI): domain Bacteria; kingdom Bacillati; phylum Actinomycetota; class Actinomycetes; order Micromonosporales; family Micromonosporaceae; genus Actinoplanes; species Actinoplanes sp. L3-i22. The sequence continues at coordinate 11,340,451 of NZ_AP024745.1, read as the reverse complement.
GGGCCAAGGCCAGGACCGGCTCGGATTTCATCGAGACCACCCGCGAAGTGTCGTTCTGCGCGCACGCGATCCTCGGCCGGGATCTGCTGATGGTGCCGGACGCGCGGGCCGACCTGCGCTTCGCCGACAACCCGGCGGTGACCGCTTCTGACGGGGTCCGGTTCTACGCCGGGGCGCCGCTGATGACCACCGACGGGTTCGCGCTCGGCACGCTCTGCGTGATGGACACCGAGCCGCGCCGGCTGGCCATGGAGCAGCAGCAAGCGCTGCGCGCGCTGGCCCGGCAGGTGACCGCCCAGCTGGAGTTGCGGCGGTACGCGTACGCGCTGGCCAACACGACGGCCCGGCTCCAGGAGTTGGAGCGCCACAAGGACGATATCGCCGGACTGGTCGGCGGGGAGTTGCGTTCGTCACTGCGGCTGATCGGGTCGTATCTCGACAACCTCGGCCACACCGGCTACCACGACGCCGAGCTGGCCGATCTGGTCGGGCGGGCCGCCGCCGCGCACTGCCGGGGCTTCCGGGAGCTGATCGAGCACCTGACCCAGATGGCCGAGGCCGGGCTGGGCGGGGACAGCCTGCACATGCGCCAGTGCGACCTGACCCGGGTGACGCAGCGGGCCGTGGAGGCGGTCCGCCCGATCGCGGCCAGCAAGCACATCTGGATCCTGAACCAGGCCGGCGGCCCGTCGCTGCCGATCATCGCCGACCCGGTCCGGCTCGAGCAGGTGCTGACCCATCTGCTGTTCGCCGCGGTGAAGTACACACCGGAGGGCGGCCGGGTCCGGGTCGGCACCGAGATGGAGTCCGGGCCGACCGTGCGCCTGGACGACATGGACCTGCCCGACGGGCTGCGCCCGGACCTGTTCCCGCACCTGTACTACGGCGCGATCGCGAACCCCGCTGACGTGCCCGGCCCGGACCGCGGGCTGGCCGTGGCGAAGCGGATCCTGGACGCGCACCACGCGACGGTGGCGCTCTCCGACCGGCCCGGGGACGGGACGTCACTGCACGTGGTGTTCCCGTACGCCGACATGACGCCGGACGAGCTGCTCCGGGATCTGGCAGTGGCATAGAAACGCCCGCGTCCCACCGGCTGCAGGTCGATGGGACGCGGGCGTGGCTCTTTCAATCCCGGTAGGCCCGGGACGGCACCGCCGGAGTGGTCGGCGGGGCGGACGCCCGGCCCATCGGCTGCTGCTGCCGGGGCACCTCCCGCACGGTGGGCGGCCAGCTGTCCACGGCCGGGGCCACCGGTGCACTGGCCGCCGGCGGCGGGGCCGGGGTCGGGGCCGGGGGCGGCGGTGGGGGCGTGGCCGGCTGTGCGGTCAGCCCGGTCCGGTTCAGCTTGTGCCAGCGCAGCCGCCCGCCGGTCATCGCGGTGGTCGCGCTCTGGATCAGCACCAGGTACATCAGCTGGCGGTAGGCGAACTGCTGCAACGGCAGACGCCAGAGCGGCTTGAGCGGCTCCCGGTCGAAGCGGAACGCCACCGCGGCGGTGAACAGCTGCAGCGCCAGCATGCCGAGCCAGGCGATCAGGGTCTCCTGCAGCTCCCAGAAGACCAGACCGTAGACGAGCATGATGTCGACGACCGGCGCGAGCATCGGCAGCGCCACCCCGAACAGCGCGAGGAACGGCAGGCCGACCCGGCCGAAGCGCCCGGACGGGCCCTTGTCGAACAGCGCCCGGCGGTGCTTCCACATCGCCTGCATGGTCCCGTAGCTCCATCGGTACCGCTGGCGGTAGAGCTGCTCCAGCGTCGTCGGCGCCTCGGTCCACGCCTTGGCGTGCTCCTCGTAGACGACCCGCCAGCCTTCCCGGCACATCGCCATGGTGACGTCGGTGTCCTCGGCGAGCGTCTCGTCGCTGACCCCGCCGACCTTGGTCAGCGCCTCGCGGCGGAACGCGCCGATCGCGCCGGGCACGGTCGGCATGCAGTTCAGCGTCTCGTACAGCCGGCGGTCCAGGTTGAAGCCGATCACGTACTCGATGTGCTGCCACGTCGCGACCAGGCTGGACCGGTTGCCGACCTTGACGTTGCCGGCCACCGCGCCGACCGTCGGGTCGGCGAACGGCTGGACCAGCCGGCGGATCGAGTCCTCCTCGAAGATCGTGTCGCCGTCGACGGTGACGATCAGGTCGTGCCGGGCCAGCGCGATGCCGGTGTTCAGCGCGTTGGGCTTGCCGCCGTTGGGGACCCGGACCACCCGGACGTTGGGCAGGCGCAACTGGTCCACGATGTCGGCGGTGCCGTCGGTGGAGCCGTCGTCGACGACCACCACCTCGATCACCGGGTAGTCGCCGAGCGCCAGCGAGCGGACGGCGGCCTCGATGCCCTCCTTCTCGTTGTAGGCGGGCACGATCACCGAGACCGGGTCGGTGACCGGTGGGCCCCAGCTCCAGCTCGCCTTCCGTCGTTGCCGGGCGTGCCGGGTGGCGAGCAGCAACAGCAGCGCGGTCCGGCCGATGGTCAGCAGCCCGACCACGACGAACAGCGCCGCGACGACGGTGACCAGGCCGTCGGCCAGGCGTACGGTCCAGATCAGCCCGGCGCCGCGCCACTCGTCGCCGCGGGCCGCGGGCGGGTTCTCCGGCAGGGTCGGGATGACCGAGGTGCTCTCCGGCGCCCGGCCCTCCTTGACCGCCGCGGCCTGCTCCTCGATGCCCAGGTTCAGGCCCTCGGTGACGGTGGTGAACCGGTAGCCGCGGGCCTTCATCATCGGGATGAACTTGCCCAGCGCCGCGACGGTCTGCGCGCGGTCGCCGCCGGCGTCGTGGAACAGGATGATCGCCGAGCTCTCGCCGGCCGGCATCGCGTTGTGCAGGATCTGGTCGATCCCGGGGCGCTGCCAGTCCTCGCTGTCCAGGTCGTTGACGACGACCAGGTAGCCGGCCTGGCCGGCCTCCTTGACGATCTTCCAGTTGGTCTCGTCGATCGCGTCGGCCTTCGACGAGTACGGGAACCGGGCCAGGTTGGTGTGCACGCCGGTGGCCCGGGCGATGGCCGTCTGGTTCTGGGACAGCTCCAGGTGCCGCCGCCACGGGGCAAGCAGCTGCATGTTCGGGTGCGTGAACGTGTGCAGGCCCAGCTCGTTGCCGTCGGTGACGATGTCCTTGGCCAGCGCCGGGTGCCGGGCGACCTGCGAGCCGACCACGAAGAACGTGCCGTGGGCGTCGTTCTCCCGCAGCACCTCCAGCACCTTCGGGGTCCACGTGGGGTCGGGGCCGTCGTCGAAGGTGAGCGCGATGGTGCGGTCCGGCAGGCGGCTGGTGCTCTCCTGCCCGCCGGTGGTGTTGATGATCGGCCCCCCGCCGCGGATCGACAACGGCACGCCGGCCTGGTCGCCGACCTCGGTCTCCTTGTGGTCGGCGGTGAACTCGGAGTTGATGTACGCCTGCACCACGAGCACCGCGACGAAGAGCCCGAGCAGCAGCGAGGCGAGCATCACCCGGGGCCGGGGCAGGATGCGCCGGCGGCTGCGGCCCCGGTTACGGCTCACGCCGAGGCCCCTGACGACGAGGGCCCGGGCGAGTCGTTGTCGGCCGGATCGGCACCGAGCACCGGCGCGAGCGTGGGCAGCGCGGTCGGCTCACTCCTGGTGGTGCTCTTCGTGGTGACCGGCGGGGCCGGCGGCGCCGGGTCGGGCGCCTTGGTGGTGGCCGGCTCGGTGGTCGCCGGGGTGGTGGTCGACTCGGTGGGCTTGGTCGTGGTGACGGCCGGGGTGGGCGTCGTCTTGGCCGGGGTCGGCTTGGTGGCCGCCTTGGTCGGCGCCTTGGTCGCCGCCGGCTTGGTGGACGCGGCCGGCTTGGCGGTCACGCTCGCCGGCCGGGCCGGCTGCCGGGCCGGGTTGCCGGTCGACTCCACCGGCGCCCGGGCCGGCGTGCTCGACGGGATCGCCGCCGGGGCCGGTCCGGGCCGGGGCGGCACCGGATCGGCCTTCTCGTCGTCATCCAGGCCGGGCAGCGGCAGCACGGCGCTCGAACTCACCGGGCCGCCGGCCAGGCTGATGCTGACCAGCCCGCCGTAGGAGACGACGAGGATGCCGAACGCCAGCGCGATCCGGCGGAGCATGCGGCTCCGTCGCCCGGTGGAGTCGACGAACACCGGAGCCGGCGTCGCAACGGCGATCACTTCCGTGTCCGGAATTCGCTGGTCGGCGGTCTGTTGGTGTTGGTGCTCCTGCGTTGTCACGCGGCGAGCTTAAGAACATTTATCGCGATCTTGGCGCTTGTCACCTATAAGGGTGATGGCCGACTGATCCCCCGAAAAGGGACGAAATGCCGAGCCCAGTGATTTGACCCGGTGGCGACTCATGTATGTCGGGCGACCCTCGATCCGCTGAGCTGCGGTGCGACTCACGGGCCGAATACGTTACGCCAGAATTCGGATCTATTTGCTGTCGCATTCCTGACCCTGGAGTTGAATCGTATTCATGAGCGGATATGCGATGTTAATGTAAAAAGAGCATATTGTCCGAATCGCTGGGATGCTGGCATCGACACGGCAATCCGTGGCGGACACCCGTTGTGCCGCTCATCCAGGCTCGTTAAGCTGCATCTTGCGCGCCCCTATCGCCCGCTTCCCCCGTGGCAGGCGATCGGGGCGCGCCCTATTTTCCGCCCGTGTCCGGTCCGGGCGTTCTGTGATCACCGAGCGGATGCGCCGTGATCAGCGAAAAGGTGCAAAGATCGATGCACCGGCCAAGTCCGTAAAGATCCCCTGAAAGCCACGAAGCCCGGCGAAAACGCCGGGCTTCGTCCGTGCGGGGCCGGATCAGATCCAGCGACTGCCCAGCCACATGCGGATGGACCAGTCGTCGTACGGCATGGTCTTGCCCACGAAGACCGGATAGAAGTACGCGAAGCAGAGCGCCACCAGCACGATGTACGTCGCCGCGACCACCGTCCCGATCAACTGCCGGTCGGTGCGCGCCGCTCCGACGGTCATCCCGCCCGGTGGCGTCATGATCGCCCCGAGGACGTAGACCACCGCCAGGATCAGGAACGGCAGCCCCGGCATCACGTAGAACGAGAACATCGTCCGGCCGTCCTTGACCGCGAAGTAGAACCACGGCAGCAGGCCGGCCATCGACCCGGCGAAGATCGCGTACGCCCGCCAGTCGCGCCGGGCGATCCCGAACCAGACCAGCGCGAACAGCGCCGGCAGGAACGACCACCACAGCAGCGGCGTGCCCAGCAGCAGGATCTCGGCGGCGCAACTGGTCGCCCCGCAGTTGCCGTTGCCGTTCCAGTAGAACGCGACCGGCCGCCCGAGCAGCAGCCACTGCCACGGCCAGGACTGGTAGACGTGCTTCTCGGTCAGTCCGCTGTGGAAGTTGTACGCCTCGGAGTGGTAGTGCATCAGGTTCAGCAGCGCGCCCAGGATCGGCGGCTCGCTGAGCCCGTTCGCCTCCCGGTAGTGCCGGAAGTAGCCGGTGTCGGTGACGAACCAGCCGGTCCAGGTGGCCAGGTAGAAGATGATGCTCAGGACGAAGCTGAGCACCAGGTAGCCGAAGTCGCCGAGGATGCCGGCCACGAACGGGCCGCGCACCCGGGCCGACCGGCGGGCCTGCCAGCGCCAGGCGATCACCAGCGCGGCGAAGAACGGCGCGAAGAACAGCGCGCTCCACTTCACCCCGCAGGCCAGACCGAAGAACGCGCCGCTGGCCAGCAGCCACCACGGCACGATCTTCGGAATCCGGTGGGTGGCCGCCGGGTCGAAGCCCTTGGCCAGCTCGTCGCGCCAGCGCCGCCGGTAATGGTCCCGGTCCAGCACCATGCAGGCGAACGTGAGCAGGACGAAGAGCCCGAGGAAGATGTCCAGCAGCGCGGTGCGGGACAGCACCAGCTGGAACCCGTCCAGGGTCATCAGCAGGCCGGCCATCCCGGCCAGGACAGTGGAGTGGAACATCCGGTACGCCACCCGGATCAGGATGAAGATCATCAGCGTGCCGGCGATCGCGGCGGTGAACCGCCACCCCAGCTCACGGTTGCCGAAGATCTGCTCGCCCAGGGCGATCAGCCATTTGCCCAGTGGGGGATGCACCACGTACGCCGGGCCGTTGGTCTTCTCGTCCCACTCGACGCCGTGCTGGAGCATGTCCCACGCGTCGGTCGGGTAGTAGACCTCGTCGAAGATGTAGCCCTTCGGCTTGTCCACCCCGGCCAGCCGCAGGATCCCCGCGGCCAGCGTGATCACCGCGGTGACCAGCCAGGACCAGGGCTCCAGGCGGTTGTCCAGCGTCGACAGGCGCCGCCGGACGAGGTCGGGCACCACGCGCACGCTCCGGGACGACTCCGCCCCGGCGGGGGAGTCCCCGGTGGTGAGGTCAGTCTCAGCTGTCGCCGTCGTCACCCCGCGATCGTAGGCTGCCGAGCTTTGAACTGATGCCCGGGCGTGTGATGCACTTTCCCGGTGTCTCGTGAAGAAGTAGGAATCGGCCGGGTTGTCCTGGCCGGGGCTCCGCTGGGCAACATCGGCGACGCCTCGGCCCGGCTCCGGGAAGTGCTCGCCACCGCGGACGTGATCGCCGCCGAGGACACCCGCCGGCTGGGCCGTCTGGTCAAGGACCTCGAGGTGACCACGCGCGGCAAGGTCGTCTCCTACTTCGAGGGCAACGAGGAGTGGCGCACCCTGGACCTGGTCAACGAGCTGGCCGCCGGCGCGACCGTCGTGGTGATCACCGACGGCGGCATGCCGAGCGTCTCCGACCCCGGGTTCCGACTGGTCCGGGCCGCCCTCGACGCCGGCTACCCGGTGACCGCGGCGCCCGGCCCGAGCGCGGTGACCACCGCGCTCGCGCTCTCCGGGCTGCCCAGCGACCGGTTCGTCTTCGAGGGCTTCCTGCCGCGCACCGGGTCGAACCGCCGGTCACGGCTGCGGGAGCTGGCCGCCGAGCCGCGCACGCTGGTCTTCTTCGAGGCGCCGCACCGGATCGCCGAGGCGCTCACCGACCTGTCCGCTACCTTCGGCGCGGACCGGCCGGCCGCGGTCTGCCGGGAGCTGACCAAGACGTACGAGGAGATCCGCCGCGGCACCTGTGAAGAGCTCGCCAAGTGGGCCGCCGAGGGTGCGCCGCGCGGCGAGATCACCCTGGTGGTGGGTGGCGCGCCGGCCCGGTCCGCGGAGCGTCCGGGCGACGACGAGCTGCGTGCGGCGGTGGCGGCGCGCGAGGCGGCCGGCGAGTCGCGGCGGGACGCCGTTCAGACCATCGCCGATCAGTACGGCCTGAAGAAGCGCGACGTCTACACGCTGGTCCACAGCGCCCCGTGAGCGATCAGTAGGCGGCGATCAGAAAGCCGATCAGCAGCAGCACCGGGCCGGCGACGCTGCCCAGCAGGGCGCCGCGCCGGGCGCGCGGGGACTCCAGCCGGCGGGCGCCGGTCGCGCCCGCGATGCCGTACCCGCAGATCAGCACGAGCAGGAAGCCCAGCGCCCAGCGCAGGTGCATGAGCAGGCCGGGCGGCGCGGTGTAGGCCTGTGCGCTGCGCGGGCTGACCATCCGCGCGCCGGTGACCGCGCCGGGCGCGCGGGCGCTGCCGGAGATTCCGAGCAGGGTCACCCGGCCGGACCTGATCCGGCCGTCCGTGCTGGCGAACCGGCCGGTGCAGCGCTGGGTGAGACCGTCGCCCTGGCAGTGCGCGGTGGTCGCGTACCCCCGGTCGCCGTGCCCCACCGCGAGCCAGAACGGCTCCGCGCTGACCCAGGCGAAGAACGCCGCCACCAGGCTCAGCGCGAGCAGCGCCAGCAGCGAGGGGACCGGGTGGGTGGCCGGCGGGCGGCGCCGGCGCCCGGGCCGGTCGTCGCGGGCCTCGGCGACGATCCGGGCCTCGTCGGTCTCCCAGAACGGCGAGTTCTCCACCCGTTCGAGGCGGTTCGCGGTGGCCGCCGAGACGCCGCCGTCCGGCAGCGGCGGCAGCGGCCCGCCGAGTGGGCGCCGCGGGTCCAGGGCCACGGTGGGCCGGTTGCGGTCGCTGGGCTCAGGCAGGACCGGAGCCTTCGGTACGACCTCGGCCGGCTGCCCCGGCTCGATGATCATCAGCTGGTCGGCGGTGGCCAGGCGCTCGTTGTCGAGGTGCTCGGCGACGTCGGCGGCGCCCGCGGCCCGGGCCTCGTCGCCGGCCCGGTCGGCCCACTCCTGCGAGGTCGGCAGCCGGTCGGTGTCGCCCTGCCACCACGTGGGGTCCGGATCGACCTCGGCCCACGGGTGGTCCCCTGGTTGCGGTGTGTTTCCGGTCACCCGTCCAGTCAACTACGGGGTCCGCCGTCAAAGCTGCCAATGATCGGGCGTGTCGGCACAAATCGGTCGCTCGCTTATCCCTTCGCGGCCGGTCCGGGCGGGTCACTACGCTGGACGTCATGAGTCACGTTCTCGCCGCGGTCGCCTGGCCATATGCCAACGGCCCGCGCCACATCGGTCATGTGTCCGGCTTCGGGGTGCCGTCCGACGTCTTCAGCCGGTACATGCGGATGGCCGGCCACGACGTGCTCATGGTGTCGGGCACCGACGAGCACGGCACTCCGATCCAGGTCCAGGCGGACGCCGACGGGGTCACCCCGCGCGAGCTCGCCGATCGGTACAACCGGGTGATCGTGGAGGACCTGCACGGGCTGGGCCTGTCCTACGACCTGTTCACCCGGACCACCACGCGCAACCACTACGCGGTGGTGCAGGAGCTGTTCGAGGGCCTGCACACGAACGGGTACATCGTGGCCCGCACCACGCTGGGCGCGATCTCCCCGTCCACCGGACGCACCCTGCCCGACCGCTACATCGAGGGCACCTGCCCGATCTGCGGTTACGACAGCGCCCGCGGCGACCAGTGCGACAACTGCGGCAACCAGCTCGACCCCGAGCAGCTGATCAACCCGAAGTCCCGGATCAACGGGGAGACCCCGAAGTTCGTCGAGACCGAGCACTTCTTCCTGGACCTGCCGGCCTTCGCCCAGGCGATCGGCAACTGGCTGGACCAGCGGGAGAACTGGCGGCCCAACGTCCTGAAGTTCTCCCGCAACCTGCTCGACGACCTGCAGCCCCGGGCGATCACCCGGGACCTGGAGTGGGGCGTCCCGATCCCGCTGGACGGCTGGCGCGACCGGGCCGACAAGCGCATCTACGTCTGGTTCGACGCGGTCATCGGCTACCTGTCGGCGTCGATCGAGTGGGCGCGGCGCACCGGTGACCCGGAGGCGTGGCGGCAGTGGTGGTCGGCCGACGCGCAGGGCAAGGACGCGTCCGCCTACTACTTCATGGGCAAGGACAACATCGTCTTCCACTCGGTGATCTGGCCGGCGCTGCTGCTGGGCTACTCCGGGGAGGGCGACAAGGGCGGCCAGGCCGGTTCGCTGGGCAAGCTGAACCTGCCGACCGAGGTGGTCTCCAGTGAGTACCTGACGATGGAGGGCAAGAAGTTCTCCTCGTCCCGCAAGGTGGTCATCTACGTGCGCGACTTCCTGGAGCGCTACGACGCCGACGCCCTGCGGTACTTCATCGCCGCGGCCGGCCCGGAGTCCAACGACACCGACTTCACCTGGGCCGAGTTCGTCCGGCGCAACAACGACGAGCTGGTCGCCGGCTGGGGCAACCTGGTCAACCGCTCGATCTCGATGGCCGCGAAGAACTTCGGCGTGATCCCCGAGGCGGGCGAGCTGACCGACGACGACCGGGCCGTGCTCGAGGTGGCCCGGGTCGGCTTCACCACGGTCGGCGAGCTGATCGGCAAGCACCGGCAGAAGGCCGCGATCGCCGAGGCCATGAAGGTCGTCGCCGAGGCCAACAAGTACCTGTCCGACCAGGCCCCGTGGAAGCTCAAGTCGGACGAGGAGAAGCCGCGTCAGGCGACCGTCCTGCACGTCGCGCTGCAGGTGGTCAGCGACGCGAACACGCTGCTCACGCCGTTCCTGCCGCACTCCGCGCAGAAGGTGCACGAGCTGCTCGGCGGCACCGGGGTGCACGCCCCGATGCCGCGGATCGTCGAGGTCGAGGACCTGGACGGCGGCCCGGGCTACCCGGTGCTGACCGGCGACTACACGGTCGGCGCGCGCTGGGAGTCGGTGCCGCTGGTGGCCGGCACACCGCTGAGCACGCCGAAGCCGGTGTTCCGCAAGCTGGAGCCGTCCGTGATCGAGGAGGAGCTGGCCCGCCTGGGCGAGTGACCATCGGCTGAACAGGTGAGAGGGGCCCGGCACTGCCGGGCCTTTTTCGTGGGCCGGGCAGATATTGATCATGAAGTTATCCACCGGGTACCGTGACCGCGCCATCTGAGATACGCAGGCGTTTCATCGCTACGGCGGCGTCTCGGCGCGGGCCAGCACCGATTGTCCTTTGTGCATCAGGCGCAAGACTGTGCCAAAGCGCACCGGGCATCGATCGAAACGGGATTGATCACCTGCTCCGAAGAGGTTAGATTGATCGACGCCACGGGGGCACGTTGGCGTTTTGTCGATACGGGTGCGTTCTGACGTTCCGCTTCGGCCGGGCCAACCCTTCTCATGTGGTTCTGGTACCCCTCTAAGGAGCTGGAACTTCCTTGAAACCACGCCTGTCCCGGCCGCTGCTCGCGGCCATCGTCGGTGGCGCGCTGCTCGCCGGCGGCGCGGTCGCGACCTCGCCGGCCTACGCCGACACCACCGGCGGCACGGTCGCCACCGAGACCACCGAGCCGACGGCTGACCCGACCGAGGCGACCACGACGCCGACGCCGGAGCCGACCGACACCACCACGTCGCCGACCGTCGACCCGACGGACCCGACCACGGAGCCGACCACGGTCGCTCCGACCGAGACCACCACGCCGCCGACGGAGCCGACCACGGAGCCGACGACGGTCGCCCCGACCGAGACCACGACGCCGCCGACGGACCCGACCACGGTTCCGCCCGCGGACACCGAGGCGCCGACCGGGACGTTCGGCCTGAACCTGACCTCGATCTGGGTCGGGCAGACGGTCACCGTCACCCAGACGGAGGCGCAGTACGCCGACAACAAGGACGCTGACGCCGCGATCACGCGGTACATCGACTTCGGCGACGGCACCAACACCACGCTGACCGCCGGTCAGAGCAGCATCGCGCACACGTACGCGAAGTTCGGCACCTTCAAGATCGCCGAGACGCTGACGGACACCGCCGGCAACGCCTCCGCCCCGATCGTGAAGTCCGTGGTCGTCGCCCTGCCCGGGCGCGTCTCGCTGACCTCGCACAGCGTGTGGCCCGGCCAGCGCTTCACCGCCAAGGTCACCAGCGTTCCGGCCGGCACCCTGGCGTTCAAGCTGAACTGGGGCGACGGCTGGATCGACACGTTCACCGGCAAGAACCAGAACGTGACCGGCTACTACTACCACTACAAGGGCTCGGAGTCGGTCGTCACCGGCACCAAGCAGCTCCTGATCCAGTACCGGAACAAGAACGGCTACTCCAGCTGGATCAACGCCGGCTCGGTCTCGGTCAAGCGGGACGCCTGGACGCCGGTCGTGAAGATCACGAAGCCGTCGAGCTCGAACCGCGTCAAGTCGTGGTCCGTGGTCAAGGGCACCGTCACCGACACCGGTTCCGGCGCGCCGTACGCCTACGTCTACCTGACCCGCGTCAGCGGCTCCAAGGTGTACTGCTTCACCGCCAAGAAGAAGTGGATCCGGGTCTACAGCGACGCGGACTACTACTCCAAGTGCACCGCGGTGGCCGCCAAGGTCGTCTCGGGCAAGTGGTCCTTCAAGGTCTCCGGCCAGGCCAAGGGTGACCTGTACATCGACGCGTACGCCCAGGACTGGGCCGACCACCTCGGCTACCGGGGCCTGCACGTCAAGCTGACCCGCAGCTGATGAGCTAGTCGCACCACACATGGGAAAGGGCCGGCGCGAGCCGGCCCTTTTTCGTGTCCCCGTTCGGATCCGGTATCAGATCTGGTACGCGATCTCCGCGATGTGATGGTCGGCGAGCTCGTCGATCGGCGCCCAGGCCTCGTAGACCCCGCGCTCGTAACACCGCGCCCCGGTCGCGCTCAGCGAGTCGACGTCCGGCCGGAGCAGTCGCAGCCGGGCCCACGTCTCGTCCCGCTGCAGCACCCAGCACGGCACCCCGCGCCACAGCGCCTGCTCGGCCCGCCGGCTCAGGGTCTGCACCTGGTAGCGGGCGGCCCGGGTCAGCGCCCGGACCCGGAACTCACCGGGCGGGTCGGCGACCGCCTCGTATTCCTTGTCGTTGATCGTGCCAACCAGCCGCGCGGTGCCGGCCGCGGTGCACGGCACGTACTCCCGGTCCGGGCTCGCCCCGGGGATCTCGCCGAGCAGGCCGCGCCAGCGCGGGCCGGCCAGCCGCAGCCAGCCGTGCTGCTCCGGCTGGTACGTGTAGAGCACCACCTCGTCACCGCCCGGCATGTGCGCGACCAGCTGCGCGTTCGCCGGGATCGGCAGGTCGGCGAACCCGGCGGTGATGTACTCCGGGATCAGGTCGTCCATGCTCGGCGTGAAGCCGGTGCCCAGCACCATCGCGCCGATCCGGGAGTGGGCCGGCAGCGCGGCCAGGCCGGGCTGGGACGGCGGGGCCGGCAGCTCGTAGTCGGCCGGGTCGGTGGCCCGCCAGCGCAGCGCGAACGCGACCCGGTCGTCGGCCGCGCCGTCGGTGCGCAGCAGGGTCAGCTGGTCCGGCTCGGACAGGTGCGCGATGTCGCACGAGCGGTAGCAGAAGCCGTATGGCAGCCAGCCGCCCAGATGCCCCGCGACCTGGGCCGGAGACAGGAGTTTGGTCATCCGGGTGCCGCGGCGCACGGCCGCCGTCTCCCGGATCGCACGCAGCGAGAGGTCGTCCCGGTGCACCGCGGACTGGCTCATCGACTGCACGGCCTGCCAGGTCAGATCGCGGCGCAACGGTGCCATCAGAGGAGGCTCGAGCGGGTCGGCGCCCAGCTGGCTGTCCTCACCGATCACGGTCACGGGCGGGAATTTAAGTGATCCCGGTGGATATCGGATGAACGCCCGGTTACCGAAAAATGCGACGTGCAGAATGTCTCACATGCCTTCGACTCCCCCGTCAAGCGGATCACCGACGCCTTCGGAGAAACGCCGGGCCAACGCCGCCCGCCGGGCCGGCGAGTTCCCGCCCGCCCCGGAACCGCTCGCGGTGCCGGTCTTCGACAGCCACACCCACCTCGACCTGACCATTCAGGAGGCCGGCGTGCCCGGCGTCGAGCCGGGCGGCGACCCGGTCCAGGCGCTGATCGCCGCGGCCGCCAAGAACGGCATCGACCGCCTGGTCCAGGTCGGCGTCGACGTGGACTCGTCGCGCTGGGGCGCCGACCTGGCCGACCGGCACGAGTCGGTGCTCGCCGCGGTCGCCCTGCACCCCAACGACGCGCCCCGCCTGGCCGACCTCGACGAGGCGCTGCGCGAGATCGAGGCGCTGGCCGCCCGGCCCCGGGTCCGTGGCATCGGGGAGACCGGGATGGACACGTTCCGGACCCAGGACGAGGGCCGGGCCGCGCAGGAGACCAGCTTCCGGGCGCACATCCAGATCGCCAAGCGGCACGGCAAGGCGCTGATCATCCACGATCGGGAGGCCCACGACGACGTGCTGCGGATCCTCGACTCCGAGGGCGCGCCGGACACCGTGGTGCTGCACTGCTTCTCCGGGGACGCCACGTTCGCCGCCGAGTGCGTACGCCGCGGTTACTTCCTGAGCTTCGCCGGGACGATCACCTTCGCCAGCGCCACCAACCTGCGCGAGGCGGCCGCGATCACCCCGCCCGAGCTGATGATGGTCGAGACCGACGCGCCCTACCTGACCCCGGTGCCGCACCGGGGCCGGCCCAACGCGTCCTATTTGATCCCGATCACCGTACGGGCCCTGGCCGCCGCCCGGGGCGTCGACGTCGACGAGCTCTGCGCGACCATCTCGGCCACCGGGAACCGCGTCTTCGGCCCCTGGGCCTGAGCGGTGGTAGTCGGCCGCCTAGGCTGCTCACATGGCTGACGGACTGCTCGGCCCGGCGGAGATCCGGGAACTCGCCGCGCGCCTCGGCGTCGCGCCGACCAAGAAGCTCGGCCAGAACTTCCTGCACGACCCGAACACCATCCGCCGCATCGTGGCCGCCGCCGCCCTGCGCCCGGAGGACGTCGCGCTGGAGGTCGGCCCCGGCCTCGGCTCGCTCACCCTGGGCCTGGCCGGCGCGGTCCGGCACGTGCACGCGGTGGAGATCGACCCGGTCCTGGCCGCGGCACTGCCGGCGACCGTCACCGCCGCGCACCTGACCGTCCATCCGGCCGACGCGCTCCGGGTCACCGGCGACCGGTTCGACCCGGCGCCGACCGTGCTGGTGGCGAACCTGCCGTACAACGTCGCCGTCCCGGTCGTCCTGCACCTGCTCGCCGAGCTGCCGACGCTGCGCGGTGGCCTGGTCATGGTGCAGAAGGAGGTCGCCGACCGGCTCACCGCCGGTCCCGGGTCCAAGGTGTACGGCATCCCCTCGGTCAAGCTGGCCTGGTACGCCACCGCCAAGCCGGCCGGGAAGGTGCCGCCCGCGGTGTTCTGGCCGGTGCCCAACGTGGACTCCGGCCTGGTCGCCTTCACCCGCCGGGAACCGCCGGCCGGAGCCGCCCGGGCGGACGTGTTCCGGGTCGTCGACGCCGCGTTCGCGCAGCGCCGCAAGACCCTGCGGGCCGCCCTGGCCGGCTGGGCCGGTGGCGCCGCGCACGCCGAACGGGTGCTCGTCGCGGCCGGGATCAGCCCGCAGGCCCGTGGCGAGTCGCTGACCGTGGAGCAGTTCGTCGCGATCGCGGCGGCGGCGAAAACGTCCGAGCACGGCGGTAAGCTCAGCCCGTCCGGCGCACAGCCCGAGGAGGCGGAAGCATGACCGAGGCCTGGGGTCCGGACGACGACGAGCCACGCCCGCACAACGGCCCGGTCAAGGTCCGCGTGCCGGCGAAGATCAACCTGCACCTCGGGGTCGGCGCGCTGCGCTCCGACGGCTTTCACGAGCTGACCACCGTCTACCACGCGATCAGCCTGTTCGACGAGATCACCGCCCGGCACGGCGACACCCTCACGGTCACCATGGAGGGCGAGGGCACCGGCGAGCTGGCGCTCGACGAGACCAACCTGATCATGCGGGCCGCCCGGGCGCTGGCCGCCCGGGCCCGGGTCCCGGCCTACGCCCGGCTGCACCTGCGCAAGTCGATCCCGCTGGCCGGCGGCCTGGCCGGGGGCAGCGCCGACGCCGCCGCCACGCTGATCGCCTGCGACCTGCTCTGGGGCCTCGGGCTGTCCCGCGACGACCTCGCCGAGGTCGGCGCCCAGCTCGGCTCGGACATCCCGTTCCTGCTGCACGGCGGCACCGCGCTCGGCACCGGCCGCGGCGAGGCGGTCAGCCCGATCCTGGCCCGCCCGACCACCTGGCACTGGGTGGTCGCGATCGCCGACGGCGGCCTGGCCACGCCGGCCGTCTACCGCGAGCTCGACACGCTGCGCGCCGGTTCCTTCCCGCCCGCCCCGCTCGGCAACGCCGACCGGCTGATGGGCGCGCTCCGCCAGCGCAACCCGGAGGTGCTGGCCGCGGTCCTCGGCAACGACCTGCAACCGGCCGCGCTGGCCCTGCGCCCGCAGCTCGCCGACGTGCTCAAGGCCGGCACCGAGGCCGGCGCGCTGACCGGGCTGGTCTCCGGCTCCGGCCCGACGTGTGTCTTCCTCGCCGGCAACGCCGCGCACGCGCAGGAGATCGCCGACAACCTCACCGCCGCCGGGGTCTGCCGCGGAGCGGTCACCGCCCGCGGGCCGCAGCCGGGGGCGCGGGTAATCTAGGCCCCATCGTGGCGAACATAATCAACCTGGACCGGGTCAACAAGGGTTACGGCGCCGCCGGTCAGCTGCTCACCGACGTCTCACTCGGCCTCGACGACGACGCTCGCGTCGGCATCGTCGGCCTCAACGGCGCCGGCAAGTCCACCCTCCTGCGGATGCTCGCCAAGATCGAGGAGCCGGACTCCGGACGCGTGACGCACCGCCGGGACCTGCGCGTCGCCAACCTGCCGCAGACTCTCGACCTGGCCGCCGAGGCGACCGTGCGGGACGTCGTGCTCGGCACCGCCTGGCTGCCGCAGAGCATGGGCGCCGAGCACGAGTGGGCCGGCGACGCCGGCGTGCGGATCGTGCTCGACGGCCTCGGCATGGGCCACCTCGGGCTGGACACCCCGGTCGGCCCGATGTCCGGTGGCGAGCGCCGCCGGGTCGCCCTGGCCGCCCTGCTGGTCCGCGAGAGCGACCTGCTGATCCTCGACGAGCCCACCAACCATCTCGACGTGGCAGGCGTCGACTGGCTCGCCAACCACCTGCTCACCCGCCGCGGCTCGCTGGTCGTGGTCACCCACGACCGCTGGTTCCTCGACGCGGTCTGCACGGCGACCTGGGAGGTCGTCGACGAGCAGGTGCACGCGTACGAGGGTGGCTACGCCGCCTGGATCCTGGCCCGCGCCGAGCGCCAGCGGGTCGCCGCCACCGTCGAGGCCCGCCGGCAGAACCTGCTCCGCAAGGAGATCGCCTGGCTGCGCCGCGGCCCGCCGGCCCGGACGTCCAAGCCGAAGTTCCGGATCGACGCGGCCAACGAGCTGATCGCCGACGTCCCGCCGGCCCGGGACACCGTCAGCCTGCAGCGGCTGGCCACCACCCGGCTCGGCAAGCAGGTCTACGACCTGGAGAACATCACGCTCAACGCCGGGCCCAAGCCGATCTTCCGGGACCTGACCTTCCAGGTCGGCCCGGGCGACCGGATCGCGATCCTGGGCGCCAACGGCGCCGGCAAGACCACCCTGCTGCGCCTGCTCGCCGGGGTCACCAAGCCGGACGGCGGGCGCCTGGTCACCGGGTCGACCGTGAAGCCCGCGTTCCTGTCCCAGGAGCTCAAGGAGCTGCCCGGGCACCTGCGCCTGCTGGAAGCGGTCGAGGAGGTCGCCCGGCGGGTCCAGCTCGGCGACCGGGAGCTGTCCGCCGGTCAGCTCGCCGAGGTGTTCGGCTTCACCGACAAGCGGATCTGGACGCCGGTCAGCGACCTCTCCGGCGGCGAGCGTCGCCGGCTGCAGATGCTGCGCCTGCTCGCCACCGAGCCGAACGTGCTGCTCCTCGACGAGCCCACCAACGACCTCGACACCGACACCCTGGCGTCCCTCGAGGACCTGCTCGACTCCTGGCCCGGCACGATGATCGTGGCCAGCCACGACCGTTATCTGGTCGAGCGGGTCACCGACGTGGCCTACGGCATGTTCGGCGACGGGCGGCTCGTCCACCTGCCCGGCGGCATCGACGAATACCTGGCCCGGATCCACGGCACCGAGGCCGTTGCCGTGACGGGGACGCCGGCCGGATCGGCTGCGGCCGGGCCCGGGCTCTCCTCGGGTGAGCTCCGCCAGGCGAAGAAAGATCTTTCCCGGCTGGAACGGCAGATGGACAAGCTGACCGAGAAGGAGGCCAGGATCAACGAGAGCCTGGCGAAGCACGGCAGCGACTACGACAAGATCGTCGAGCTGGAAGCCCAGCTCAAGGCCGTTCGTCAGGAGCGGGAAGAGACCGAGATGGCCTGGCTGGAACTGGCCGAGCAGGTGCCCGGAAACTGATCCGGGGGGTGTGCCTGCGCCGCTTGTCGCGGATACGCGAGAATCGGGATGACAACACCTGACCTTGGAGACGGACAGCATGGCGCATATTCCGGTCAACCACCCCCTTCGGCCGATGTACCGCTTGGCCGGTTTTGTCGCCGGTGCGTACCTGGTGGTCTTCGGCATCATCGGCTTCGGCGTCACCGCGGGTGACAGCTTCACCGGGCACACCGGCGACCGCGTGCTCGGCCAGAGCAGCAACCTGCTCTGGTCGATCATCACGCTCGTCGTCGGCGCCCTGGTGATCCTCGGTGCCGTCGTCGGCCGCAACATCGACGTCGCCGTCGACAAGTACTTCGGCTGGGGGATCCTCGTCCTCGGCACCTACTCGATGGCCACCATCCGGACCGACGCCAACCTCTTCGGCGCCAGCATGTCCACGGTCATCGTCACGTACCTGGTCGGCCTGCTGCTGGTCACGATCAGCCTCTACAGCAAGGTCGCCGCGCCCGGCAAGGCCGGCGCCCCGCGCCAGGTCCGCGAGGGCCGTACCGCCTGACCTGCCCCGACGATGACCGTCACGCCTCCATCTCCGGCGCGGCGGTCATTCGTTTTTTCCACCCGATTGTTTGGTACGGCCGTTTCGCGTGATCAATTCGGGCTTCGCCTCCAGATGCGACAACCCGTTCCAGGCCAGGTTCACCAGGTGCGCGGCGACCATCTCCTTCTTCGGCCGGCGGGCCTCCCGCCACCACTGGCCGACCAGCGCCACCATCCCCACCAGCGCCTGGGAGTACAGCTCGGCGAACTTCGGGTCCAGGCCGCGGGCCCGGAACTCCCCGCCCAGGATGTGCTCGACCTGGTGCGCGACGTCGTTCATCACGCTGGAGAACGAGTTGGCAGGCGCCAGCACCGGCGCCTGCCGCGCGGTCAGCACCTGGAAGCCGTGCGGTTCGTCCTCGATGTAGTCCAGCAGCGCCAGCGCGGCCTGCTCCAGCAACTCCCGCGGGTGACCCGCGGTCAGCGCCGCCGTGATCCGCTCCAGCAGCGCCCGGACCTCGCGGTCGACGACCACCGCGTACAGCCCCTCCTTGCCGCCGAAGTGCTCGTACACCACCGGCTTCGACACCTTCGCGCGCGCCGCGACCTCCTCGACGCTCGCCGCGTCGTAGCCGCGCTCGGCGAACAGCCGGCGGCCGATGGTGATCAGCTGCTCGCGGCGCTGGGCAGCGGACATCCGGACCCGGGGAGACGGTTCGGGGCGCGGGTGGTGCGGGCGCGGTTTGTCGGTCTCCTCGGTCATTTGTCCATCCTGCCAGGGTGGACCGGCGGCGATTCCGGCCGCGCGAGCGAAAGTCGCCGGAGAGGTATTGCCGTGGGCGAAGATCAGAGTGAGACCGCTATCATGTGTCCGGTGGACATGCCCCTGGGGAAATGTCCAAATTTGGTCCCGGATCGTCTAATGGCAGGACCGCGGCTTTTGGTGCCGTTTGTGGGGGTTCGAATCCTCCTCCGGGAGCTTTTCGCGTCTGCGGCCCGGCCGACGCTGGGCCGCATCGACTGTCGATATCGCCTATTGCGAACTTGGAGTTCCGCGTGAGCCAGGCCCCCAGCCGTACTGTCGTCGTTCTCGCCGCCGGTGAGGGCAAGCGGATGAGGTCCGCAACGCCCAAGGTGCTGCAGCCGCTTCTCGGGCGCACCCTGCTCGGCCACGTCCTGGCCGTCGCCGCGGACATCCGGACCGACCGCACCCTGGTCGTGGTCGGGCACAAGGCCGACCAGGTCGGCGCGTTCCTGTCCGAGGTGGCGCCGGCCGCGACGCCGGTGCTGCAGGCCGAGCAGAACGGGACCGGCCACGCCGTGCGCATCGCGCTGGCCGCCGCGCCCGAGCTGACCGGGACCGTGGTGGTGCTGAGCGGCGACGTCCCGCTGCTGCGCGCCGAGACGGTCGAGGCGTTGCTGGCCACGCACGAGCGGGCCGGCGCGGCGGCGACGGTGCTGAGCGCCGAGGTGGACCGGCCGGCCGGGCTGGGCCGGATCGTGCGGGACGCGAAGGGCAACCTGGAGCGGATCGTCGAGGCGAAGGACGCGTCACCGGACGAGCTGGCGATCCGTGAGGTCAACTCGGGCATCTACGTGTTCGACGCGGCGCTGCTGCGGGAGTCGCTGGGCAAGCTCTCCACCGACAACGCGCAGGGCGAGGAGTACCTGACCGACGTCTTCGGGATCCTGGCGGGCCAGGGGCACCCGGTGGCGATCGAGGTGGCCGAGTTCGCGTACGAGACGCTGGGCTGCAACGACCGCGCCGAGCTGGCCCACCTGCGGGTGCTGATGCGCGACCGGGTGAACGACGGCTGGATGCGCTCGGGCGTGCTGCTGCTGGACCCGGCGACGACGTGGATCGACGTGACGGCCACGCTGGAGCCGGACGCGGTGGTCGACCAGAACTGCCAGATCCAGGGCACGTCGTCGGTGGCGACGGGCGCGGTCGTGGGTCCGGACTCCACTCTGGTGGACACGTCGGTGGCGGCCGGCGCGACGGTGCTGCGGTCGCACGCGGTGGGCGCGCTGATCGGCCCGGAGGCCACCGTGGGGCCGTACTCGTACCTCCGGCCGGGGACCAAGCTGGCCCGCAAGTCGAAGGTCGGCGGGTTCGTCGAGACCAAGAACGCCGAGTTGGGCGAGGGCGCGAAGGTCCCGCATCTGTCGTATGTGGGGGACGCCGAGATCGGCGCGAAGGCGAACATCGGCGCCGGCACGATCTTCGCGAACTACGACGGCGTCCGGAAGAGCCGGACGGTGATCGGCGAGGCCGCGTTCGTCGGCTCGGACTCGGTGCTGATCGCGCCGGTGGAGGTGGGTCCGGGCGCCTACGTGGCGGCCGGCTCGGCGGTGGTGAAGGACGTGCCCGCGGGCAATCTCGGGGTCACCCGGGCGCAGCAGCGCAACATCGAGGGCTGGGTGGCGATGAAGCGTCCGGGCACGGTGTCGGCCGAGGCCGCGGCGCGGGCCGCGGATATCACCCCTGAGCAGGACTGATCCAGTGGGGGTGAGGCATCCCACGTGGTGCCCTGGAAACGTGGCGGTTACGTGACCGCAAGGGATACTTCACGGGAACCCACCCCCTATTCACGGGAGCAGCGAGCCGATGGGCAGCATCGTCGCGGAGAACCGTAAGAGTTTGATGCTCTTTTCCGGCCAGGGCTTCCCGCAACTGGCCGACGAGATCGGTCAGGTGCTCGGCGTGGCACCGACGCCGTCGGATTCCTATGAGTTCGCGAACGGCGAACTGTTCGTCCGGTTCAAGGAGTCGGTGCGCGGCTCGGACGCCTTCGTGGTGCAGTCGGTCACCGAGGGGGTGAACCGCTGGGTCATGGAGACCCTGATCATGGTCGACGCGCTGAAGCGCGGGTCGGCGAAGCGGATCACCGTGGTGCTGCCGTTCTACCCGTACTCGCGGCAGGACAAGAAGCACCGCGGCCGGGAGCCGATCTCGGCCCGCCTGGTGGCGGACCTGCTGAAGACCGCCGGGGCGAACCGGATCCTGACGGTGGACCTGCACACGGCGCAGATCCAGGGCTTCTTCGACGGCCCGGTGGATCACCTGTTCGCGATGGACATCCTCGCGGAGTACGTGGAGAAGAAGTTCGCCGGCCGGCCGATGACCGTGGTCGCGCCGGACTCGGGCCGGGTGCGGGTGGCGGAGCGGTGGACGGACCGGCTGGGCGGTTGCCCGCTGGCGTTCATCCACAAGACGCGCGACCCGATGAAGCCCAACCAGGTGGTGGCGAACCGGGTGGTCGGCGAGGTCGAGGGCCGGGTGTGCCTGATCGTGGACGACATGATCGACACCGGTGGCACGATCGCGAAGGCCGCGGACATCCTGTTCGACGAGGGCGCGGCGGACGTGATCGTGGCCTCGACGCACGCGCTGCTGTCCGACCCGGCGACCGAGCGGCTGAAGAACAGCCGGATCTCCGAGGTGGTGGTGACGAACACGTTGCCGCTGACGCCGGAGAAGCAGCTCGACAAGATCACTGTGCTGTCCATCGCGCCGCTGCTGGCGCGGGCGATCCGCGAGGTGTTCGACGACGGGTCGGTGACCACCCTGTTCGGTGGTTTGAGCTAGTTCACGAGGGGTGAGAGCGCCCGTTCGCCGGTCTGGCCGGCGGCGGGCGCTCTCCGCGTGTCCCGGATGATTTTTTCGGTTTCCCCCGGGGGCGTGCCGGACCCGCTGATTTCTACTGGTTCGCAGCAGGTAAGCTAATACGGTTGCCACGGCGAGGGTGCCCCGCGGTCTGCTGAGGTTCGCAGTCCGCTCGAGGCTCCGTGATCGACGCGGTGCTCCGGGCCTGTGCCCAGCGCGCCCCCTTGCCCGGCAGCGCCGACGACGGTTTCCACACCGTAGTTGATCACCAGCACTGCCGGAATACCGCAGCCGCAGACTTAGACGCAGCCCGCATCGAAGAGTTTCAGGAGTTTCCCCGTGTCCGAGGTAAAGATCAGCGCCGAGCCCCGTACCGAGTTCGGCAAGGGTGGTGCCCGCCGCACGCGCCGGGCCGGCCTGGTGCCCGCCGTGCTGTACGGGCACGGCGAGGCGCCGCAGCACATCGCGCTTCCGGCCCGTGAGTTCGCCGCTGCCATCCGGCACGGTGGCCTGAACCAGATTTTCACCATCGACATCGCCGGCAACGCGGCCGCCACCCTGGCGCTGCCGAAGGCGATCCAGCGTGACCCGATCAAGGACACGTACGAGCACATCGACCTTCTGATCGTGAAGAAGGGCGAGAAGATCCAGGTCGACGTCCCGGTGACGCTGACCGGCGAGGCCGCCAAGAACACCCTGATCACGCACGAGTCGAACACGGTCGCCGTGATCGCCGACGCGCTGAACCTGCCGTCCGAGCTGCTCGCGTCGCTCGACGGCAAGGAGGCCGGCTCGCACGTCACCGCCGGTGAGCTGACCCTGCCGGCCGGTGTCGAGCTCGCGGTCGACGCGGACACCGTGCTCGCGTTCATCAACGCGGCGCAGAGCACCACCACCGCCGCTGAGGACGAGGCCGCTGCGGGCGAGTCCGCCACCACCGAGGCTGCGGCAGAGTAGTTTTTTCGGCGCTCGCGCGCGTCGCGGGTCCGCGGTAAGCCAGTTCATCAGGGAAAGTGCCGACCGGCACTTTCCCTGATGTGTATCCGGGAGGCGGAGAGGGTGACGGACGAGGCGCCGTGGCTGGTGGTGGGCCTGGGCAATCCGGGCAAGGAGTATGCGGCGAACCGGCACAACGTGGGGTTCATGGTCGCTGATCTGCTGGCGTCCCGGCTGGGCGCGAAGATGGGCCGGGCGAAGCGGATGCAGGCCGAGGTCGCCGAGGGTCGTCTGGGGTTCGGTGGGCCGAAGCTGGTGCTGGTGAAGCCGCTGACGTTCATGAACCTGTCGGGGGCTCCGGTGGTGCAGCTGGCGCAGTTCTTCAAAGTGCCTGTGGCGCATGTGATCGCGGTGCATGATGAGCTTGATGTGCCGTTCGGCCAGGTTCGGGCGAAGCTCGGCGGCGGTGAGGGTGGCCACAACGGGCTGCGTTCGATGTCGAAGTCGCTGGCGAGCAAGGAGTACGCGCGGGTCCGTTTCGGCATCGGGCGGCCTCCGGGACGACAGGAGCCGGCCGATTTCGTGCTGGCCGACTTCTCCTCGGCGGAGCGCAAGGAGCTGGACTTTCTGGTGGATCGCGCGGCTGACGTGGTGGAGGCGGTCGTGCTCGAGGGCGTCGAGTGGGCGCAGAACAAATACCACGGAAGTTGATGGGCCGGGCCGGAACTTAGCGACCGTTTGGGTCGATTTGTCTGGCGGGTCATACCGTGACGGGTCCGCCGTCCGTCCGTTGGTCACCACAGGCGCACGCATTCGATGCGCCGCCGACGTGACGGGGGGTTCGTGGGATGTCTCAGGACGTGTCCGAGGGCCGGACGGACGCGTTGACCGAGCCCACGGTGAGCCTGCCGGTGGTGCGGCCCGAGCGCGAGCCGTCCGTCAATCAGGGCCCGCAGCATCCTCCGCTGCGGTACGTGTCCGGCCGTAACGCACGGATCCCGGGCCCGGTCGCCCCGCTGAGCCCGCCACCGTCCGGTGCCGAGGGCCGCAACGGCGCGCCCCGCGTGGTGCGCGCCGCGGCCGACCCGGCCCGGAACCGGGCGATCGACCGGCACTGGTCGCCGCAGCGCAACCGGTCGTCGGCGGCCCGCCCGTTCACCCGGGCGCGGGGGCGGCACGCGGCGATGTCGCGGCGGCAGCGGTGGGAGGGGCGCTACGTGCGCACCCTGGTGCTGGCCGATCTGGTGGCCGGGATCGCGGCCGGGGCGGCCGGGTTCGGGCTGCGGTTCGGGGACGACGTGACGTCGTACAACCGCAATTATCTTTTGATCTCGGCTCTTCTGCCGTTGGTGCTGCTCGCGGTGCTGGCCGTGGCGCGGGCGTATGAGCGCCGCTACCTGTTCGTCGGTTCGGACGAGTATCAGCGGGTGATCCGCGGCGGGGGCGGTCTGGTCGCCGGGGTGGCCCTGGTGTCGTACGCGCTGGATCTCGATCTGGCCCGGGCCTATGTGCTCGCGGCCCTGCCGGCGGCGGTCGCCTCGGTTCTGGTGCTGCGATTCGCGCTGCGCAAACGGCTGCACTGGGCCCGCGCCCGGGGCGAGGCGCTGCGCCGGGTGATCGTGGTCGGACACGAGCTGTCGGTCATCGGGATCACCCGCCAGCTGCGCCGCGAGCGCTACCACGGCCTGGAGGTGGTCGGCGCGTGCCTGCCGCCGGGCGCCGACGGGATCGAGGTCGGGCTGCCGGTCTACGGCACGTTCGACGACGTGGCGGCGGCGGTGGAGCAGGCCGACGCGGACACCGTGGTGGTGCTCAGCTGCCCGGAGCTGGACGGCGCGGCGGTGCGCCGGCTGGCCTGGCGGCTGGAGCGCGACGAGGTGGATCTCGTGGTGTCCAGCGCGCTGGTCGACGTGGCCGGGGCGCGGACCACGATCCGGCCGTTCGACGGGCTGCCCATGCTGCACGTCGAGCATCCCCGCCTGCACGGCGGATCGCGCCTGGTGAAGGAGCTGGTCGATCGGGTCGGCGCGATCCTGCTGCTGGTGCTGTTCGCGCCGGTGCTGCTGGCGGTGGCTCTCTGCGTGCGCGTGACGTCCCGCGGGCCGGTACTCTTCCGGCAGGTACGGGTGGGACGCGATGGGCAGAAATTCCGCATCTTCAAGTTCCGCAGCATGTATGTGGACGCCGAGGCCCGGTTGACCGAGCTGAGGCATCTCAACGAGCACGACGGTGTGCTCTTCAAGATCCGCGACGACCCGCGGGTCACCCCGGTCGGCCGGTGGTTGCGCCGGTTCTCGCTGGACGAGCTCCCACAGCTGCTGAACGTACTCTCCGGGCGGATGTCGCTGGTCGGCCCGCGGCCGCCGCTGCCCACCGAGGCCGCCGCCTACGCGGACGACGTGCGGCGCCGGCTGGCGGTGAAACCGGGGATGACCGGCCTGTGGCAGGTGTCCGGGCGGTCGGACCTCTCCTGGGAGGAAGCGGTCCGGCTCGACCTGCGCTATGTCGAGAACTGGTCGCTCAGTTTGGATCTGGTGATCCTGTTGAGGACGATGACTGCAGTGGTGCGCTCGTCGGGAGCGTATTGACGCGGATGAGGAGCGAGACGATGGGCGAGCCGACGAAGACGTCCGCACGCGTGGCCGGGCAGCGGGACGGCGCCGACAGCGGTGCGCCGCCGGTGATCGACGCCGCGTTCGCCCGCTGGCTCGCCGAGCGGGCCGGCCAGGAGTTGCTGCGGGTCCGCGCCGAGATGGGCTTCGCCGACGGCAAGGCGCTCAAGGTGGCCGGCGACAAGGCCGCGCACGACCTGCTCCGCGCCGAACTGGCCCGCTGGCGGCCGGCCGACGCGGTGCTGTCCGAGGAGGACGAGCACGCGCGGGTGGCCTGGCGCGAGGGCGAGCCGGACATGGTCCGCCCGGACCGGCTCGGCGCGTCCCGGGTGTGGATCGTCGACCCGCTCGACGGCACCCGGGAGTTCTCCGAGGAGGGCCGCTCCGACTGGGCGGTGCACGTGGCGCTCTGGACCGCCGACTCGTCGAATCCGGCCTGCCTGGCGGCCGGTGCGGTGGCGATGCCGGCGCAGCACCGGACGATCGCGACCGACCACGCGCCGGCGTACCCGCCGATGCCGCTGGAGTCGGCGACCGGCGGGGCGATCCGGATCGCGGCCAGCCGGACCCGGCCCCCGGCGTTCGTCACCTCGCTGGCCCGGGAACTGGGCGCCGAGCTGGTGCCGATGGGCTCGGCCGGGGTGAAGATCGCCGCGGTGATCAACGGCGAGGCGGACGCCTACGTCCACGCCGGCGGGCAGTACGAGTGGGACTCGGCGGCGCCGGTCGCTGTGGCGTTGGCCACGGGCCTGCACGCGTCCCGCGTCGACGGCACCCCGCTGGCCTACAACCGGGCCGATCCAAAGCTCCCTGACCTGGTCGTATGTCGCAAAGATCTCGCTCCTCGGTTGCTTGCTGCGATCAGCAGGCATCTTCCGCCAGAATGACGAGCCGGCTACGGCCGTGGAAAATCGCAGAATGAGCTGGGGATTGAACTTATGAGCCAGACGAAGGACTATCGCGTCTCGCACCTGGATGCCCTCGAAGCCGAGAGCATCTTCGTCATGCGGGAGGTCATGGCCGAGTTCGAGCGCCCGGTGCTGCTCTTCTCCGGCGGCAAGGACTCGATCGTCATGCTCCGCCTCGCGGAGAAGGCGTTCGCCCCGGGGCGGGTGCCGTTCCCGGTGATGCACGTCGACACCGGGCACAACTTCCCCGAGGTCCTGGAGTACCGGGACCGCCGGGTCGCCACCCTCGGGCTGAACCTGGTCGTCGCGAGCGTGCAGGAGGCGATCGACGCCGGCACGGTCCGTGAGCTGCCGGACGGCACCCGCAACCGGATCCAGACCCCGGTGCTGCTCGCCGCGGTGGAGAAGTACCGGTTCGACGCCCTCTTCGGCGGCGCCCGCCGCGACGAGGAGAAGGCCCGCGCCAAGGAGCGGATGTTCAGCTTCCGCGACGAGTTCGGCCAGTGGGACCCGAAGAACCAGCGCCCCGAGCTGTGGGCGCTCTACAACGGCAAGCACCACCCCGGCGAGTCGATCCGGGTGTTCCCGCTGTCCAACTGGACCGAGCTGGACGTCTGGCACTACATCGCCAAGGAGCAGATCGAGCTCCCCAGCATCTACTACGCGCACGACCGTGAGGTCGTCGAGCGCAGCGGGATGTTCTACGCGGTCAACGAGTTCATCCAGCTGCGCGACGGGGAGACCGCCGAGGTCCGCCGGGTGCGGTACCGGACGGTCGGCGACGCCTCGCAGACCGCCGCGGTGCTCTCCGAGGCCGACACGGTGGAGAAGGTGATCGACGAGGTCGCCGCGACCCGGATCACCGAGCGGGGCGCGACCCGCGGTGACGACAAGGTCAGCGAGGCCGCGATGGAAGACCGTAAGCGAGAGGGTTACTTCTGATGAGCCAGGCCGTTCTGGAGCCGGGGTCCGCGCGCACCATGGACCTGCTGCGGTTCGCCACCGCCGGCAGCGTGGACGACGGCAAGTCGACCCTCATCGGGCGCCTGCTGTACGACACCAAGACGATCTTCGAGGATCAGCTCGAGGCGGTCGAGGTGGCCAGCGCCTCCCGCGGCGACGAGTACACGAACCTCGCGCTGCTCACCGACGGCCTGCGCGCCGAGCGGGAGCAGGGCATCACGATCGACGTGGCGTACCGGTACTTCGCCACCCCGAAGCGCAAGTTCATCATCGCCGACACCCCCGGGCACATCCAGTACACCCGGAACATGGTCACCGGCGCCTCCACCGCCGACCTGGCGCTGATCCTGGTCGACGCCCGCAAGGGCCTGGTCGAGCAGTCCCGCCGGCACGCGTTCCTGACCACCCTGCTGCGCGTGCCGCACCTGGTGCTCTGCGTCAACAAGATGGACCTGGTCGACTGGGACAAGGAGGTGTACGACAAGATCGCCGACGAGTTCACCTCGTTCGCGGCCAAGCTCGACGCCCCGGACCTGACGATCATCCCGATCTCGGCGCTCAACGGCGACAACATCGCGTCCCGCTCGGACAAGTCGCCGTGGTACGAGGGCCCGTCCCTGCTGCACCACCTGGAGCACGTGCACATCGCGTCGGACCGCAACCTGGTCGACGTCCGCTTCCCGGTGCAGTACGTGATCCGCCCGCAGTCCACCACGGTCACCGACTACCGGGGCTACGCCGGTCAGGTCGCCTCCGGCGTGCTCAAGCCCGGCGACGAGGTGATGGTCCTGCCGTCCGGCCTGCACAGCACGATCGCCGCGATCGACACCGCGGACGGCCCGGTCGACCAGGCGTTCCCGCCGATGTCGGTCACCGTCCGGCTGAACGACGAGATCGACATCTCGCGCGGCGACATGATCTGCCGTCCGCACAACGCGCCGGCCGTCGCGCAGGACATCGAGGCGATGGTCTGCTGGATGGACGAGACCGCCCCGCTGCGGGTCGGCGGGAAGTACACGATCAAGCACACCACCCGGACCGCCCGCACCGTGGTCCGCGGCCTGCAGTACCGGCTGGACGTGAACACGCTGCACCGCGACGAGGCGGCGGACGCCCTGGCGCTCAACGAGATCGGCCGGGTCCGGCTGCGCACCACGGTGCCGCTGCTCGCCGACGAGTACCGGCGCAACCGCACCACCGGCGGCTTCATCCTGGTCGACGAGGCGACGAACCGGACCGTCGCGGCCGGCATGATCATCGAAGCTAGTTGATCGACGGGCGGCGGTCCCGGACCGTCGCCCACACCACCTTGCCGTCCCCGGCCGGCTCGGCGCCCCACAGCTCCGCGGTCTCGTGCACGGTCCGCAGCCCGCGCCCGCGCTCGTCCAGCGGCTGCCCCGGAAGCGGATGCGTCAACCGCAGCAGCCGCGGCAGCACCGGCGAACCGTCCGCGACCGACAGGTGCAGGCCGGGGCCGCGCCGGGAGACCACCACCCGGATCTCCGTGCCGGCGTGCTCGACCGCGTTCGTCACCAGCTCCGACATCACCAGCCGGCACGGATGCAGCAGCCCGGCCAGCCCCCAGGCCAGGCACGCGTCGCTGACCAGGTTGCGGGCCAGACTCGGCGCGTCCGGATCCGGCCGCAGCGTCGCGACCAGCCGCTCACTGCCCGGGATCCGCCCGGCCACCGCCACCCGGGCCTGCCGCACCTTCGCGTAGACCGGTAGGAACCGGCCCGCGTCCAGCGTCTGCATCCGGTCCGCCAGCGGCAGCTCCGGCGGCACGCACAGCGCCAGCTGCACCGGCGGCCGCAGGGTCGCGGCGACGGTCCGCGCGGTGGTCCAGGTCGGCGCGCTCTCGCTGTGCGGATCGAGCAGCCGGCTCAGGTCGACGATCAACGCGTCCGGATGCTCGGTGAAGCACCGGCGCAGCGTGACCGACGCGCTGCGCTGCAGCCGCCCGTCCCAGGGCCCGCGAACCGTGAGCAGCGAGACGGCGGCGTCGGCGCCGAAGTCGACGCGGACGGAGACACCCTGCTCGGTGTCGCCTTGCTCGGTGTGGTCGGAGAGATCCGGTGGGCTGACCGCCATGCCGCCACCATAACCGCGCTCCCGGCCCGGAGCCGAAGGCCTCGCTCCTGCGGGTGATCGGGCGAAAGGCCAGGTGGGGGAGGGCCGATCCGCCAGGTTCCGGCCGCTTCCCAAAGATCACATTCAATATTGCCCACGCTGCGGCCAATAACTGATCGTCGCTCCCGCGGGGACCCTTCCGGGCCTCGCAGGGCGCGGGGCGCCCAGAACGCGAGGCCCTCCAGGGCGACGTCCGCGGGTGGTTGCGGTTTCAAAGGACCCACGCGAGCCCGGCCCGTGGTCCCGGCCCGGCCGCGCCTCCCGGTCCCGGCCGGTGCTCAGGGCTGCCTTCGGCATCCCGAGGCAGCCCTGAGCACCAGCCGAGTGCCGCGAGGCGCGGCCGGGGGTGGGGTCAGAGCTTGGTGGCGCCCGGGCCGGCGACCGCGACCCAGCTCGTCGGGGCGGTGAAGCCGTGCTCGGCGTAGGCGGCGGCGACCGCGGCGGCGGTCTCGTCGGCCCGGGCCGTGTCGATCAGGGCCAGCACGCAGCCGCCGAAGCCGCCGCCGGTCATCCGGGCGCCGTGGGCGCCGGCCGACAGGGCCGTCTCGACCGCGAGGTCGACCTGGGCGACGGTGATCTCGAAGTCGTCGCGCATCGAGGCGTGCGAGGCGGTCAGCAGCGGGCCGATGTCGCGGACCCGGCCGTCGCGGAGCAGCGCCACGGTGTCCAGCACGCGCTGGTTCTCGGTGACGATGTGCCGGGTGCGCTTGCGCAGCACCTCGTCGCCGAGCCGGTCCAGGGCGGCCGGCAGGTCGTCGACGGCGATGTCGCGCAGCGCCGGCACCCCGAGGATCGCGGCGGACTCCTCGCAGCTCTTGCGGCGGGCACCGTACTCCCCGTCGACGTGCTGGTGCGGGGCGTTGCTGTTGATCACCAGGATGGCCAGGCCGGCGGCGGCCAGGTCGAACGGGATCTGCTCGATCGCGTACGAGCGGCAGTCCAGGAACAGCGCCCGGCCGGCCTCGCAGCGGATCGACGCGGACTGGTCGAGGATGCCGGTGGGCGCGCCGACGTACAGGTTCTCGGCGCGCTGGGCGATCGCCGGGCGCCGCTCCAGCGGCACGTCCAGCCCGCCCAGGTCGATCAGCGCGGTGAGCACCGAGGACTCCAGCGCGGCCGAGGACGACAGGCCGGAGCCGAGCGGCACCTCGGAGTCGATCGCGATGCGCACCGCGGGCGGCTCGAAGCCGGCCTCGCGCAGCGCCCAGATCACGCCGGCGACGTACGCCCCCCAGCCGGTCACCTCACCCGGCTCGGTGACACCGAACGTCACCGGTTCGGGGGCCAGGGTGGAGCTGACCGACCAGGTGCCGTCCGGGGACGGGCCGACCGCGGCGACGGTGCGCTGCGGCAGGGCGAAGGGCAGCACGAAGCCGTCGTTGTAGTCGGTGTGCTCGCCGATCAGGTTGACCCGGCCGGGAGCCGCCCAGAGGCCGGCCGGCTCCACGCCGTACGTCGCAATGAAGTTCTTCCGGGCTTGATCTTCGACGCTCATGCCACGTGCTTCCGGTAGAAGGTCCAGGCGTCGCCGATCATCTCCTGGAGGGTGTTCTTCTCCGGAGTCCAGCCCAACTCCTCGCGGGCGCGGGTGGAAGACGCGACGAGCGTCGCCGGGTCGCCGTCGCGGCGGGGGGCGATCTCGACCGGGATGGCCGCGCCGGTGACCTCGCGGGCCGCCTCGACGACCTGCTTGTTGGAGAAGCCGTTCCCGTTGCCCAGGTTGTAGATCTTGTGCTCGCCCGGGGTGCCGGCCTCCAGCGCGAGCAGGTGCGCCCGGGCCAGGTCCGCCACGTGGATGTAGTCGCGCACGCAGGTGCCGTCCGGCGTCGGGTAGTCGTCGCCGAAGAGCTGCAGCTTGTCCCGCTTGCCGGCGGCGGCCTGCAGGGTGATCGGGATCAGGTGCGTCTCCGGGTCGTGCCGCTCGCCGATCTCGTGGCCGTCGGCGATGTACGCCCCGGCCACGTTGAAGTAGCGCAGCGACACCGCGGCCAGGTTGTGCGCGAACGTCTCGGAGGTCAGCGCCAGGTCGAAGGTCAGCTTGGTCGACCCGTACGTGCTGGTCGGCGCCTTGGCGGCGGTCTCGCTGATCGGGATCTCGACCGGGTTGCCGTAGACCGCGGCGGTGGACGAGAAGATCACCCGCGGGACCCGGGCGGCGCGGATCGCGTCCAGCAGGGCCAGCGACTTCACCACGTTCTCGTGCCAGTAGAGCTCGGGCTTGGCCATCGACTCGCCGGCCGCGATCAGCCCGGCGAAGTGCAGCACCGCGTCGAAGCCGGCGTCCGGGGTGAGCACCTGGGCGGCGTCGGCGATGTCCGCCTGGACGAAGGTGGCGTCCGGGGCGACCGCCTCGCGGAAGCCGGTGCGCAGGTTGTCCAGCACCACGACCTCGTGGCCGGCGTCGAGCAGCAGCCGGCTGGTCACGCTGCCCACGTATCCGGCGCCGCCGGTGACGAGCAATTTCACGGGGAGAGGCCCTTTCTTCACATTCGCGGGTTGACCTTTTGTTTTCCGCGGCGGGGCTAGCCCAGCAATGGCGATCATAGAATCACGCGGAAGCGCTCATAAGTCAACAGGTTCGAACATCCGACAACGGTGCCGAGGGGGTTTTCGGTATCCGGTTCGAGACTGACACAATGGCCCTCATGTCCGACGTTGCCCGCCGCCCGCGAGTGCTCTCCGGCATCCAGCCGACCGCCGATTCCTTCCACCTCGGCAACTATCTGGGCGCGGTGCGCAACTGGGTGGCGATGCAGGACACGCATGACGCGTTCTACTGCGTGGTCGACCTGCACGCGATCACGATGGGCCATGATCCGGTCGCACTCCGTAACCGTACCCGGGTTTCGATCGCGCAGTTGCTCGCCGTCGGCCTGGACCCGGAGCGCTGCACGCTCTTCGTCCAGTCGCACGTGCCGGAGCACGCGCAGCTCGGCTGGGTGCTCAGCTGCATCACCGGGTTCGGCGAGGCCGGCCGGATGGTCCAGTTCAAGGACAAGTCGACCAAGGCCGGGCAGGACAGCACCACCGTCGGGCTGTTCACCTACCCGATCCTGCAGGCCGCCGACATCCTGCTCTACCAGGCCGACCAGGTTCCGGTGGGGGAGGACCAGCGGCAGCACCTGGAGCTGACCCGCGACCTGGCGCAGCGGTTCAACACCCGGTTCGCGCCGACCTTCACGATGCCCTCGGCGTACATCGTCAAGGACACCGCGAAGATCACCGACCTGCAGGACCCGACGAGCAAGATGTCCAAGTCGGCCTCCTCGCCGAACGGGATCATCGAGCTGCTGGAGGACCCGGCCCGCTCGGCCAAGAAGATCAGGTCGGCGGTCACCGACACCGGGCGGGAGATCCTCTACGACGAGGTGAACAAGCCCGGCATCAGCAACCTGCTGACGATGTACGCGGCGCTCACCACGCGGACCATAGACGAGCTGCTGGAGCAGTACGACGGGCGCGGCTACGGCGACCTCAAGAAGGACCTCGCCGAGGTGCTGGTCGAGTTCGTCCGGCCGATCCAGGAGAAGACCAAGGCGTACCTGGACGACAAGGCCCAGCTCGACAAGATCCTGGCGGTCGGTGCGGAGAAGGCCCGCGCCGTGGCGTCGGTGACGCTGGCTAAGACGTACAAGAACGTGGGTTTCCTCAGCCCCGCGCGCGGGGCCTGACCCCGGTGGGTGATCCGGCTCGCACGCGTATCGGCGTGGCGATCGACATCCCGGAGCCCTGGGGCTCGGCGCTGACCCGCCGGCGCGCGGAGGCCGGCGACCCGCAGGCCGCCTGGACGCCGGCGCACGTCACCCTGCTCGGGCCGACCGAGGTGGACACGGACGCGCTGCCGGCGGTGGAGAAGCACCTCGAGGCGATCGCGTCGGCGCAGCCGCCGTTCACCGTCCACCTGCGCGGGACCGGCACGTTCCGGCCGATCACCGAGGTGGTGTTCGTCAGCCTGGCGATGGGTATCAGCGAGTGTGAGCTGCTTGCCGAGGCGATCACCAGGTCCGCCGACATCCACCGGGACAGCCGGTTCCCGTACCACCCGCACGTCACGGTGGCGCAGGACGTGGCGCCGGAGGCGCTCGACGCGGTCTTCGACGACCTGGCCGGATTCTCCTGCCGGTTCCCGGTGCCGTCGTTCACCCTGTTCTCGCACGGTGGCGAGGGCCCGTGGCGGCCCCGGCGTGACTTCCCCCTCGGTGGCTGATCCGTCGGCTACGGTCGCGCGGTGAACCCTATCGATCGGGCGTATGACGCGGTCGCGGCCCGGATCATGGAAGTGCGGTACCGCTCCCGCTACTTCGACCACCTGTGCCGGGCGCTGCTGCGGTACGAGGGCGTCCAGGGTGGCCGGCTCGCCGCGGCCAGCGCGTACTACGGCTTTTTCGCGGTGTTCGCGCTGCTGCTGATCGGCTACTCGATCTTCGGGTTCCTGCTGACCAGCAACACCCAGCTCTTCGATCTGGTGCACGACTTCCTCCGGCAGAACCTGCCGTTCCTCGACGTGCAGGCGATCCTGGACAGCAAGAAGACCGTCGGGATCGTCGGCATCCTCGGGCTGACCTTCACCGGCATCGGCTGGGTGGAGGCGATCCGCTCCTCGCAGCGGCACATCTGGCGGCTGCGCGAGCAGCCCGGCTACTTCGGCATCCGGCAGGCGGTCGACCTCGGGGTGCTGATCGCCGTGCTGATCCTGCTGACGCTCACCCAACTGGCCGTCTACGGCCTGGAGGCGCTGCTCGACTGGCTGGCCGACGGCGGCTTCCAGAACACCCTGGCGGTGGTCAGCCTGATCCTCACCCTCGGGGTGAACATGCTGCTGGCGGCGGCGCTGCTGGCCGCCGTGCCGCGGCTGCGGATGACCGTGCGGCGGATGGCGCCGCCGGTGCTGCAGGTCGCGATCGGACTGATGCTGCTCAACACGGTGGGCAAGACGTTCGTCGCGATGGTCCAGCGCAACCCGGCGTACGGCCTGGTCGGCTCGGCCGTCGGCGCGCTGGTCTACCTGTACGTCTTCCACCAGCTGCTGCTGTTCGGCGCGGCCTGGGCGGCGACCAGCCCGCACGGGCGGGTGGTGGACCTGTCGGCTGACGATAAAACCGCTCCGGTGGGGCAAAACCTCTGGATCCGGGACGCCCGCCCGCGATGATGTCTCGCGTGGGGACTCTCGTCACGCTGCATCTGCCACCCGGCTCACCGCTGACCGACGCGCCGTGGGTGATCACCATCGGCTCGCTCGGCGACCGGGAGGGCTGGGATCCGGTCGTCTGCGGACCGTACGAAAGGGACCACGCCATCGCCCTCGCGCGCGCCGTGGTCGCCGACGACGACCTGATGGCCGTGGTCGAGCCGATGTACCCGCTGGACTCCGCGGACGCGATCCGCACCGAGATCGAGGCGGCCCGGGCGCTGGCCGAGGACGACACCGCCCCGGCCGACGACCTGCGCGCCGAGCCGAGCGCCGGCGGGCCGCCGCCGCCGACCCCGGAGCCGGCGCAGGTGCACGACGGCTGGCGCCGGATAGCCGCCCGGCTGGCCCGCTGAGGGCGCTGCGATACTCGTCGCCGTGGTGATCACACGGCGGT
Source organism: Actinoplanes sp. L3-i22 (assembly GCF_019704555.1). Taxonomy (NCBI): domain Bacteria; kingdom Bacillati; phylum Actinomycetota; class Actinomycetes; order Micromonosporales; family Micromonosporaceae; genus Actinoplanes; species Actinoplanes sp. L3-i22. The sequence goes on along the minus strand of NZ_AP024745.1, from coordinate 11,305,592 downwards.
GGGCGGGGTTCCTGGTGGCGGTCGGGGTGTGGACGTGGGTGATCTGGCCCCGGTTCGGCCTGGCGATCTACAACGACGACCGCGCGTTCGACGGGAACACGCCGACGGCGTTCCTGTGGGTGCACGCGCTGCTGATCGGGGCGTCCCTGATCATCGGGACGACGGTCGGGGTCCTGGGCGTCAGGGCGTGGCGGGCCGCACCGAAGAAGCCGTCGTGACCAAACGGTGACCGCAATCGAGACGAACCGTTATCGGCGGGGGTTGTCCGGCGCCGAAGATTAATCCTGGGTTACGCGCCCACGTGACAATTCCCCTGTGAACCCACCTAAAGCGGCAGGCAAAAGCCCTGGTGATTGCGGCGCGATAACGGTGCGCCAACAGTCCGTACCGAACGCCTGCCGGGTACCTGGACCGCAGCTACGCTGCCGACCTGAGACCCACCGAGAGTGTCGGTGAGCAGTGGAAGGAGGGCGTCTTGCGCCCAGTACGTGGGAAGCGGATCGTGGCGATTCTCGCGGCAGGTGGGCTGACGCTCGCAGCCGCCGCTTGTGGTGACGCCCCGGCGGACACCCCGACCGGCGGCGCCAGCTCGGCTGCTACCGCCGCGGCATACAAGGCCTGCATGGTCACCGACACCGGTGGCATCGACGACAAGTCGTTCAACGCTTCGGCGTGGGCCGGCATCCAGGGTGCCAAGGCCGAGGCGAGCAACGTCGACCCGAAGTACGTCTCCTCGTCCTCCGAGGCCGACTACGAGCCGGGTCTGCGGAACTTCGTGACCCAGAAGTGCGACTACATCCTCGCGGTCGGCGGCCTGATGGGTGACGCCACCAAGAAGGTCGCGACCGAGAGCGCGAGCTCGCAGTTCGCCATCGTGGACAGCGGCAGCTCCGGCGCCAACGTCTACCCGATGCAGTTCGCCACCCAGCAGGCGGCGTTCCTCGCCGGCTACCTGGCCGCGGGCTACTCGAAGTCCGGCAAGGTCGGCACGTACGGCGGTCTGAAGATCGCCCCGGTCACCATCTTCATGGACGGCTTCGCCGACGGCGTCGCCTACTACAACCAGAAGAAGGGCAAGACCGTCACGGTCCTGGGCTGGGACAAGGCGAAGCAGAACGGCACCTTCGCCGACAGCTTCATCGACCAGAACAAGGGCAAGACGATCACCCAGACCCTGGTCTCGCAGGGCGCCGACGTGATCCTGCCGGTCGCCGGCGGCACCGGCCTGGGCACCGCCCAGGTCGCCAAGGACTCGTCCGGCAAGGTCTCGGTCATCTGGGTCGACCAGGACGGCTGCAAGAGCGCCGCGCAGTACTGCGACGTCTTCCTCAGCACGGTCGTCAAGAACGTCGAAGAGGCGGTCAAGGAGTCCGTGGTGCTGGGCGCCAAGGGCGAGAAGCTCTCCGCCACCCCGGGCTACATCGGCACGCTGGAGAACAAGGGTGTCAGCCTCGCGCCGTACAACCAGTTCGACAGCAAGGTCGACGCGACGCTGAAGACCGAGATCGACCAGCTCACGAAGGACATCATCAGCGGAACGGTCAAGGCCGAGTCGGCCAGCGCACCGAAGTGACCTTCCGGTAGTAGCATTCGGCCGCCGCTCGGCCACCGGCTCGCACCGGTGGCCGCGCGGCGGCTCGCATTAACCGTCCACCAGGCCAGCAACCGACGTCGGGGAGATTCCGCTGAAACTGGAACTGCGCGGCATCACCAAGCGCTTCGGCGACCTGGTGGCCAACGACCACATCGACATCACCGTCGAGCCCGGCGAGGTGCACGCCCTGCTGGGCGAGAACGGCGCCGGCAAGTCGACCCTGATGAACCAGCTCTACGGCCTGCTGCAGCCGGACGAGGGACAGATCGTCGTCAACGACGAGCCCAAGGTCTTCCGCAGCCCGCGCGACGCGATCGCGTCCGGCATCGGCATGGTCCACCAGCACTTCATGCTGGTCCCGGTCTTCACCGTGGCGGAGAACATCGCGCTCGGCGCCGAGGAGACCCGCGGTGGCCCGCTCGGCTGGCTGGACCGCCGCCGGGCCCGCCGCGACGTGATCGAGACCTCGAAGAAGTTCGGCCTGCCGGTCGACCCGGACGCCCTGATCGAGGACCTGCCGGTCGGCGCCCAGCAGCGGGTGGAGATCGTCAAGGCGCTGACCCGCAACGTCGACCTGCTGATCCTGGACGAGCCGACCGCGGTGCTCACCCCGCAGGAGACCGACGAACTGCTCGCGGTGATGCGCTCGCTCACCGAGATGGGCAAGTCGATCGTCTTCATCACCCACAAGCTCAAAGAGGTCAAGAAGATCGCCGACCGGATCACCGTGATCCGGCGCGGTCAGGTGGTCGGCACCGCCAGCCCGGACACCAGCGAGGACGAGCTGGCCGCCCTGATGGTCGGCCGCGCGGTCAGCCTCGAGGTGGCGAAGGGCCCGGCCGAGCCGGGTCGCGCCGTGCTGCGGGTGTCCGGCCTGATCGTCGACGACGACCGGGGCATCCGCGCGGTCGACGGGGTGGACCTGGAGGTCCGGGCCGGCGAGGTGCTGGGCATCGCGGGCGTGCAGGGCAACGGGCAGACCGAGCTGGTCGAGGCCGTGATGGGGCTGCGCGAGGTGCGCGCCGGCGCGGTCGAGCTGGACGGCGAGAACCTGGCCGGGATGAGCACCAAGCGGATCCTGCGCTCCGGGGTCGGGTACGTCCCGGAGGACCGCAGCCACGACGGTGTGGTCAAGGAGTTCACCGTCGCCGAGAACCTGATCCTGGACATGTACGACCGGGAGCCGTTCGGCAACGCGTTCCGCCTGGACCTGGCGAAGGTCGGCGGCAACGCCAAGGAGCGGGTCGAGCAGTTCGACATCCGGTGCCAGACCCCGGAGTCACCGGTCGGCACGCTCTCCGGCGGCAACCAGCAGAAGGTCGTCATCGCCCGGGAGATGTCCCGCCCGCTGCGCCTGTTCATCGCGTCCCAGCCGACCCGCGGGGTGGACGTCGGCTCGATCGAGTTCATCCACGGCCAGATCATCCACGAGCGCGACCAGGGCACCGCGGTGCTGGTGGTCTCCAGCGAGCTCGACGAGGTGGTCGGTCTCGCCGACCGGATCGCGGTGATGTACCGCGGCCGGATCCTGGCCGTCGTCTCGCCGGACACCCCGCGCGAGGAGATCGGTCTGCTGATGGCCGGCATCACCGGCGGCAACGAGGAGAAGAAGTGACCGCCGAGACCAAGGAACCGGTCAAGGAGAAGGAACCGGCCGAGAAGGAGACGTTCCTCAGCGTCTTCGTACGCAACCTCTGGTCGTCCAACAGCGTCACCGTCACGGTCCTCTCGATCGTACTGGCTGTGCTCATCGGCGCGGTGCTGATCGTGGTCTCCGACTCGGCGGTGCTGGCGAAGTTCAGCTACTTCACCGCCCGGCCCGGCGACGCGCTCGACGCCAGCTGGACGCTGATCTACTCGGCCTACTCCGACCTGCTCAAGGGTTCGCTCGGCGACCCGGAGGCGATCAACGCCTGGTTCTCCGGGACCGGCACCTGGCAGAACGCGTTCGCCCCGATCTCCGAGACGCTGACCTACGCCGCGCCGCTGGTCTTCACCGGCCTGTCGGTCTCGCTGGCGTTCCGCGGCGGCCTGTTCAACATCGGCGCCCAGGGCCAGGCGGTGCTCGGCTGCATCGCGGCCGGGATCGCCGGCTTCACGTTCGGCCTGCCGATCGTGCTCAACCTGCTCGTGGCGCTGGTCGCCGGCGCGCTCGGCGGCGCCCTCTGGGGCTTCCTGCCCGGCCTGCTCAAGGCCCGGACCGGCGCCCACGAGGTGATCACCACGATCATGCTCAACTACACCGCCGGCCTGCTCCTGGCCTGGCTGGTCATCCAGAAGGGCATCCAGCAGCCCGGCCGGACCGACGCGATCAGCAAGGTGGTCGCCGAGTCCGCGCAGCTGCCGTCGTTCGGCGGCGTGCTCCGGGTGCACCTGGGCATCATCCTCGCGGTGCTGGTCACCGCCGGGGTGGCCTGGCTGCTGAACCGGTCGGCGTTCGGCTTCGAGCTGCGCGCGGTGGGCGCGAACCCGCACGCCGCGCGGACCGCCGGGATCAGCGTGGCCAAGACGTACACGCTGCTGATGGCGGTGGCCGGTGGTCTCGCCGGGCTCGGTGGCGCGACCCAGGTGCTGGGTACGGCGTACGCCCTGACCCCCTCGGTGGCCGGCAACATCGGCTTCGACGGCCTGCTGGTCGCCCTGCTCGGCCGGAACCGCCCGTGGGGCACCCTGCTCGCCGCGATCCTGTTCGGCGTGCTCCGGGCCGGCGGCAACCGGATGCAGTCGTTCACCGGCATCTCGCTCGAGCTGGTCAACGTGCTGCAGGCCCTGATCGTCATCTTCATCGCCGCCCCCGCCCTGGTGAAAGCGATCTTCCAACTTCGTGCCGCCCGCGCCGCCGGGCTCGGCGTCTCTCCGGCGAAGGGCTGAGGACATGTCGACCGCGACTGTGGAGGCGCCGACCGAGGTCGCCGCGCCGGAACCGTTCTGGACCAGGCAGCGCCGTTTCGGCGTGGCCCTGCTGGTGCTCGGCGCGCTCGCCGCGGTGCTGTTCGGATCACTCGCGCCGAGCAAGGACGCCCGGTTCACGCTCACCCAGGACGCCGAGGGCGCCGCTCTCTCGATCAACGGCCAGTTCGGCGCGGTGCTGTTCGGCGTGCTGACCCTGGTGGCCGGTGGCCTGCTCGTCGCCGGGCTGCTCAAGCGCTGGTCGAACACGCTGCTGGTGCTCGGCATCGTGACGTTCGTGCTGTCGTTCCTGTGCTGGCAGGTGGCCGGCCAGTTCATGTCGCTGGAGGACACCCTCAGCGGCACGATGGACCTCGCGCTGCCGCTGGTGCTGGGCGCGCTGGCCGGGGTGCTCGGCGAGCGGTCCGGCGTGGTCAACGTCGCGATCGAGGGCCAGTTCCTGATGGGTGCGTTCGCCGGCGCCCTGATCGGCACGATGGCCGGCAGCGTCTGGGCCGGCCTGATCAGCGCGGCGATCGGCGGTGTGATCATCGCGGCGATCCTGGCCGTGCTCTCGATCCGCTACCTGGTCGACCAGACCGTGGTCGGCATCGTGCTCAACCTGTTCGCGCTCGGCATCACCGGCTTCCTCTACGAGCGGCTGATGCAGCCCGACGCGATGAAGTACAACGCGCCGCCGCAGATGCCCAGCGTGAAGATCCCCGGGCTGGCCGACATCCCGGTGCTGGGGCCGGTGTTCTTCGACGCCACCCCGCTGCTCTGGATCGCGCTGATCCTGGTCGCGGTGATTCACTTCGGGCTCAACCGGACCCGCTGGGGGCTGCGGACCCGGGCGGTCGGCGAGCACCCCACCGCGGCGGACACGGTCGGCATCCGGGTGCGCGGGCTGCGGTATATGAACGTGCTGCTCGGCGGCGTGGTGGCGGGCCTCGGCGGGGCGTACTTCACGCTCGTCGCGACCGGTAGCTTCACCAAGAACATGACCGCCGGCGCCGGGTTCATCGCGCTCGCGGCGCTGATCTTCGGCCGGTACACGCCGATCGGGGCGTTCGGGGCGGCGCTGTTCTTCGGCTTCGCGCAGAAGCTGGCGTTCTACCTGAGCGCGATCAACAGCCCGGTGCCGAACCAGTTCCTGAGCATGCTGCCGTACCTGGCGACGATCATCGCGGTGGCCGGTCTGGTCGGCCGGGTGCGCGCGCCCGCTGCCGACGGCGTCCCGTATATCAAGAGTTGATTCTCCGTTGAACATCAGATGCCCGGGCCTGGCCCGGGCATCTGTCGTTCGCGGACCGGACAGTGGGGCAGAATCGAGATCATGGAGATCGACTGGGCGGCGCTACGAGCAGCCGCCATCGAGGTGATGCGGCGTGCCTACGTGCCCGCGTCCGACTTCCCGGTCGGCGTGGCCGCCCTGGTCGACGACGGCCGGGTGGTGGTCGGCTGCAACGTGGAGAACGCGTCCCTCGGCATGACCCTGTGCGCCGAGTGCGGCATGGTCAGCTCGCTGCACGCGACCGGCGGCGGCAAGCTGGTCGCGATGTCCTGCGTGGATGCGACCGGCGGCCCGCTGATGCCGTGCGGGCGCTGCCGCCAGCTCCTGTGGGAGCACGGCGGCCCGGACATGCTGGTCGAGGCGCTGCCCCGGCCGCTGCGGATGGACGAGCTGCTGCCGCACGCGTTCGGCTGGGTGGACATGGAGAAGGTCACCGGCCCGGCCGGCGGCCCGGAGGTCCCGGCCGAGCTGGCTCGCTGGCGCGGGCGCGGCACGGTCTTCGTGCACCCGGACCTGTCCGGCGGCGCGACGATCTGGACCGGGTACTGGGAGCGCTCGTCGGGCGCCCCGGGCAGCGGCGAGGAGAAGGGCATCCTGGAGGAGGGGCCGAATTTCCCGACCGCCTCCGCCGCGGTGGCCTGGGGTCTGGTCCGCAGTCCGCGGGTCGTGGTGGTGGACGCCGAGGGCGCTCTGTCCTGGGCGGGCGAGGGTGAGCTGCCGGACGGAATTCCGCAGCGCTGGCAAAAAGAGGAACAAGCATGAGCGGGATTGCCGCGGTCGACGTCATCCGGGCCAAGCGGGACGGGCATGTCCTGACCGACGCCCAGATCGACTGGGTGGTCGACGCGTACACCAAGGGCGTGGTCGCCGACGAGCAGATGTCCGCGCTGGCCATGGCGATCCTGCTGCGCGGCATGACGCCGGCCGAGATCGCCCGCTGGACCGCCGCGATGATCGCCAGCGGCGAGCGGCTGGACCTGTCCGCGGTGTCCCGGCCGACCGCGGACAAGCACTCCACCGGCGGCGTCGGCGACAAGATCACGCTGCCGCTGACCCCGCTGGTCGCGGCGTGCGGCGTGGCCGTGCCGCAGCTCTCCGGCCGCGGCCTGGGCCACACCGGCGGCACGCTGGACAAGCTGGAGTCGATCCCGGGCTGGCAGGCCCGGATCTCCAACGAGCAGTTCAAGCGCCAGCTGGACGAGATCGGCGCGGTGATCTGCGCGGCCGGTGACGGCCTGGCCCCGGCCGACCGCAAGCTGTACGCCCTGCGCGACGTCACCGGCACGGTCGAGGCGATCCCGCTGATCGCCAGCTCGATCATGAGCAAGAAGATCGCCGAGGGCACCGGCGCGCTGGTCCTGGACGTCAAGGTCGGCTCCGGCGCGTTCATGAAGGACCTGGCACAGGCCCAGGAGCTGGCCCGCACCATGGTCCAGCTGGGCAAGGACAGCGGGGTCACCACGGTCGCCCTGCTCACCGACATGAGCACCCCGCTCGGCCTGGCCGTCGGCAACGCCAACGAGGTCGCCGAGTCGGTCGAGGTGCTGGCCGGTGGCGGCCCGTCCGACGTGGTCGAGCTGACCCTGGCACTGGCCCGGGAGATGCTGGCCGCCGCGGGCGTGGACGCCGACCCGGAGAAGGTGCTCGCCTCCGGCGCCGCGATGGACACCTGGAAGGCGATGATCCGGGCGCAGGGCGGCGACCCGGACGCGACGCTGCCGACCGCGGCGCACACCGAGGTGTTGCGGGCCGAGGCGGACGGCGTGGTGACCACCATGGACGCGTACGGGATCGGGGTCGCCGCCTGGCGCCTCGGCGCCGGTCGCGCCCGTAAGGAGGACCCGGTCAGCTTCGGTGCCGGCGTGCAGCTCAGGGTCAAGCCGGGCGACCGGGTGAAGGCCGGTGACGTGCTGCTCGAGCTGCGTACCGATGAGCAGTCCCGGATCGAGGCGGCCCGCGCCGATGCTGTCGCGGCGATCATGATCGGGGCCGATGCCCCCGCCTCTGCCGGGTTGCTCCTGGACCGCATAGCCTGACGCACCATGACGAAGGCCGCTCCCGATCCACGCGCGGTTCGCGAGGCCAGCCTGGACGAACTGACCAGGCTGGCTCTGCCGTTGCCGCCGCCGTCCTTCCCACTGGTGTGGGAGCTGGGCGACACGGTCGAGCTGCGCCCGGTGGCCGAGTTGGAGGCCCGGGCCGCGGTGCTGCACGTGGTGGTGGCCCGCTGCTTCGGGATGCCCACCGAGGCGGCGATGAGCTGGCTGCTCGCCTCCCATCTGGTCGAGTTGGTCACCCCGCCGGAGTGGCAGTTCGTGATCGGGGCCAAGGGCGACCACCGGTCGTTCGTGCTGCACCACGACGCGGTGTTCGCGCTGGCCTACCTGCTCGGGCTGGGCCGGCACCTGGACCCGACGGTGCCGCCGGACGATCACCTGATGGCGCAGATGCCGGATCTGCCGGCCGGCGAGACGTTCGGCCGCTGGCGGTCCCGGTCGCTGGTCGCGGTCCGGGACGCCGCCGAGGCCGCGGTGCTGCTCGATCTCTACTACTGCCTGGACTGGGCGTACCAGGAGGCCGAGCAGGCCGGCCGGGAGCTGCCCGGCGAGGTGGACAGCAACGCGATCGGGCAGCGCCGGTGGGCGCTGGAGTGGGCCGTCATCTTCCACGGTCCCTACCATGACAAGCCGCCGGAATGGGAAGAAGTCGACCTGTCCGTCTAGGCCGGGATCAAACCCTTTCAACCCCTTCTTGCGTACGCCGTGAGCTCCACCGCCGCGGTCACCGTCACGTCCCGGGCCGGCAGGTCGCCGACCGGCACGTGCCGGGCGCTCGGGGTCATCCCGATCAGCGTGCGCACCTCGTCGCCGGTCAGCCGCATCGCCTGCCGCAGGGTGGTCGTCCCGGCCGGCCGGAAGTGCTCGTCGAGCGTCTCGCTGACCCGCGCCGCCTTGTCCGGGTCGACCTGGATCAGGCCGTGCGCGGCGACCAGCTCGGCGAGGTGGTCGGCGGCCGGGGTGACCACGAGCAGCCGGCCGTCCGGTCGTAGCACCCGATGGAACTCCGGCCCGTTGCGCGGGGCGAAGACGTTCAGGATCACCGTGGCGCAGGCGTCCGCGACCGGGAGCGGGCGCCACAGGTCGGTCAGCACCGCGGCGGCGCGCGGGTGGGCCCGGGCGGCCCGGCGGAGGGCCGGTTTCGACACGTCCAGGCCCAGGCCGGTGGCGGCCGGGGCGGCGTCGAGGACGTGCGCCAGGTAGTCGCCGGTGCCGGTGCCGGCGTCGAGGATCAGGGGCGGCTCAGGCCGTACCGTAATCGGATCTTGATTTTGATCTTGAAGGTCGGCCGTGGCCCGGGCGAGCGCCGCGGCGATGAAGGCGTAGTGGCCGGCGGCCAGGAAATCGGCGCGGTCGGCGATCATCTCGGCACTGTCGCCGGTGTGCGGCAGCCGGCCCGCGCTGAGGTCGGCGTAGCCCTGGCGGGCCATGTCGAAGCTGTGCCCGGCGGGGCAGCGCAAGGCCCGCTCGCGCCGATCCAGCGGCTTCCGACACACCGGGCACCTGAGGAACGGCAATGCGCCATCGATCATCGGCTGGTTCCCTCTAGGCTTTCCGGATGGCTGGCATCTCGTACTCGGACATCGTCAAGGCTCCCAAGGCTCTGTTGCACGACCATCTGGACGGTGGACTCCGCCCGTCCACGATCGTGGAGCTGGCCGCTCAGGTGGGCCATGAGCTGCCCGAGACCGACCCGGCGCGGCTGGGCGAGTGGTTCGTCGCCGCCGCCGACTCCGGCTCGCTGGAACGGTACCTGGAGACGTTCGCGCACACCGTCGCGGTGATGCAGACCGCCGAGGGGCTGCACCGGGTGGCCAAGGAGTGCGCGCTCGACCTGGCCGCCGACGGCGTGGTCTACGCCGAGGTCCGCTACGCCCCGGAACAGCACCTGGAGCGCGGTCTCACCCTGGACCAGGTGGTCGAGGCGGTGGAGGCCGGCTATCGCGAGGGGTGCGCCGAAGCGGCCGCGAACGGCTCCCCGATCCGGATCGGCACGCTGCTGACCGCGATGCGGCACGCGGCCCGCTCGCAGGAGATCGCCGAGCTGTCCGTCCGGTTCCGGGACGCCGGGGTGGTCGGCTTCGACATCGCCGGCGCCGAGGCCGGCTTCCCGCCCACCCGGCACCTGGACGCCTTCGAGTACCTGCAGCGGGAGAACTTCCACTTCACCATCCATGCGGGTGAGGCGTTCGGCCTGCCGTCGATCTGGGAGGCCATCCAGTGGTGCGGCGCCGACCGGTTGGGTCACGGCGTCCGGCTGATCGACGACATCACCGTCGGAGCGGCCGGGCCGAGCTCGGTCACCGCGACCGGGGGCACCGAGGCGGCGCCGCCGGTGCTGGGGCGGCTCGCGGCGTACGTCCGGGACAAGCGGATCCCGCTGGAGCTGTGCCCGTCGTCGAACGTGCAGACCGGCGCGGCCGAGTCGATCGCGGCGCACCCGATCAAGCTGCTCCGCGATCTGCGCTTCCGGGTCACCGTGAACACGGACAACCGGCTGATGAGCGGGACCTCGATGAGCCGGGAGATGACCCTGCTGACCGAGGCGTTCGGGTGGGGCTGGGCGGAACTGCAGTGGTTGACCATCAACGCGATGAAGTCGGCGTTCATCCCGTACGACGAGCGATTGGTGCTCATCAACGAGGTCATCAAGCCGGCGTATGCCAAGTTGCTCGGCTGAAGTCGGGCTTTTCGCCCTTTTTTGGGATACGAGCGAACGTACGGCAGACGAAATTACCTGTCCGGATCCCGGGCTCCACCGTTCGGCTACACTGCGGCCTACAAACTTGGCATAATCCGGCATTTGCCTTGCAGATCGCGGTGGAACCGAGCCATCGTCTCTCCTGTCGCGATCGACTACGATCTGACTCGTCGGCCTGCGCCCCACCCCCCAACGCCGCGCCGACCGCGTTCGAGTGACCTTGAGAAACCTGCACCTGTACAGGTAGTGATTTCAGACCGGCGATGTCCAACTGCGACGTTGCAACATCGCGTCACACAACCGGTCCGTGTCCGCCTGCTCTTTCTCTTTGACACTCGTCGTGATGGAATCTCGGGGGCCCGACCCGGCGAGTCGGCCGTGTGCGGTGCCCGGCGAGCCGAATGCCGGGCCCGAATCAGGAGGACGGTGACGTGAGCAAGCGCCCAAGTGAGGCGGACGGCGTCATGTCGCGTCTGCGTCGACCTACGGGTCGTCTGCGAGACCTACCCATCTGGTCCAAGCTTGGTCTGATCATGTTCGTGCCGACCATCGCGACGATCTTCGTCGGCGTCAACGGTCTCATCGAGCACATCGACCAGGCCAACACCGCCGAGAACACCCGAACCCTCGCCGTGCTGGCCGAGGCCGCGGGTGGCCTCGCTGATCAGCTGCAGGACGAGCGCGCCTTCGCGATGGAGATCGCCGTCGCGACGGACAAGCAGTTCAGCGGTTCCACGAACACCAACCTCGCGAACTATGCCGTGCCGAAGTACAACGCCGTGCACAGCAAGGTGGAAGCGGCCACGCAGCGTTACGCGCAGCAGCGGTCCGCGGTCGAGGGCCAGCCGGAGCGCGTGAACATCATGCTCGGCCGCCTGGACAACAACCTCGCCGACCTCGCCGCCTACCGCAGCAAGGTCACCAAGGGCGAGAGCGTCGAGAGCGTCGAGACCACCTACAACACGCTCATCACCGACCTGCTCAGCGTGCGTGACGCCGCTGCCCAGCAGGCCAGTGACGCGAACCTGAGCGACCACCTGCGGGCGGTCGCCGAGGTGGCCCGGGCCAAGGAGTTCGTCTCCCAGCAGCGGTACATCGGTCACGAGGTGATCGGGCTCCAGAAGTTCAACGCCACGCTGCGGCAGACGTTCCTCACCGCCCAGACCGGCTTCAACCTGGCCAAGGCCAACCTCGAAGCGGTGTCGACCAACGGTGAGAACTCGCTCTTCGAGAAGACCACGACGGCGAACACGGCGCAGTACGCGGCGACGAACCTGATCACCCCGCTGCTGGCCAACCCGGGCTCGGACATCTCGCAGAACCACCTGACCACCGACGCGTGGGACCAGGCGCTGTCCGGCTACGACGACACGTTCCGTCAGGTCGAGGAGCAGCTCGACAAGAGCATCGTCACCGAGGCCACCGACAAGCGGAACTCGACGAACCGGACGGTCTTCGTCGAGACCAGCGTCCTGCTCGGCATGCTGCTGCTGGCCATCCTGTTCGCCTGGCTCGTCGCCCGGTCGATGGCCCGCTCGCTGCGTGAGCTGCGCCAGGGTGCCCTCGCGGTCGCCCAGTTCGGCCTGCCGCACGCGGTCAGCCGGCTGCGGGACCCGTCGCTCTCCGCGTCGCTCACCCCGGCCCAGGTCGCCGACCAGATCGCCGAGCCCCTCCCGGTGCGTAGCCGGGACGAGTTCGGGCAGGTGACCGAGGCGTTCAACGCGGTCCACCTGGAAGCCGTGCGGACCGCGGCCGAGCAGGCCGCCCTGCGGGCCTCCGTCGCGACCATGTTCGTCAACCTCGCCCGCCGTTCGCAGATCCTGGTCGACCGGCTCATCGGTCACCTGGACCGGCTGGAGCGCGGCGAGGAGGACCCGGACCGGCTGGCCGAGCTCTTCCAGCTCGACCACCTGGCCACCCGAATGCGGCGTAACGACGAGAACCTCCTGGTTCTCGCGGGCGCCGACTCCACCCGTGTGCAGCGCGAGCCGGCTGCTCTGATCGACGTGCTGCGCGCCGCGCAGTCCGAGGTCGAGCACTACACCCGGATCGAGTTCGGCGTCATCGACCGGGAGCTGGAAGTCTCGGCGCACGCCGTCAACGACATGGTCCACCTGGTCGCCGAGCTCTTCGACAACGCGACCGCGTTCTCCCCGCCGAACTCCAACGTGCTGGTCGAGGCCCGCCGGGTCGGCGACAGCGCGGTGCTCTCGGTGGAGGACCACGGCATCGGCATCAGCCGTGAGCAGTTGCGGGACCTCAACGAGCGTCTCGCCAACCCGCCCACGGTGGATGTGGCCGTCTCCCGGATGATGGGCCTGGTCGTGGTCGCCCGGCTGGCGAACCGGCACGGGGTCCGTGTCGAGCTCCGCCCGGCCGACCGCGAGCGTGGCACGGTCGCCGAAGTGGGCCTGCCCACCTCGGTCCTGGCCAGCGCGACCGCCGGCCGGATTCCGGGTGGTGGCTACGACGCACCGCCGGCCGCGATGCCGTCCTTCGGCGAGCCCCTCGCCCTGGAGAGCGGTCGCGGTGGGTACCCGGGCAGCAACGGCTCGAACGGCTCCGCACCGTCCTGGTCCGACCTGACCGGCGCCGCCCCGTCCAACGGGTTCGGCGGCGGGCCCAACGGCTTCAACGGCGGATCCAACGGGTTCGGTGGCGGGTCCAACGGCTTCAACGGCGGGCTCAACGGCGCCAACGGCTTCAACGGCTCGCCCAGCGGGGGCTTCGGCCCGCGCAGCAACGAGCCGCTCCCGCCGCTGCCGTCCGGTCCGATCAGCTCCGGCCCGCAGGGCTTCGCCGGGCTGGACGAGCTGGCCCAGCGCCGCAACGGCAACGACTACCAGCGTCCCGACGGGGACATGAACGGCTACGGCGCGACCATTCCGCGTCAGCTCCCGGCGAACCCGGAGAGCCAGGGCCGGAACCCGTTCATGCCGCCGGTCTCCGCCCCGCCGGTGCCGTCCGCCCCGCCGGTCACCTCGGCTCCGCCGGTGCCGTCCGCGCCGCCGTACTCGGCAGCGCCGGTCTCCGGCCCGAACGAGCCGGTCTCCTTCGCCTCGGCACCGCCGGCCTGGCCGCCGGTCGCCAGCGACCGGGAGACCCCGCACGTGCCGGAGAACCTCGCCGCGGCGCTCGACATGACCGCCGAGATCCCGAGGTACCGTCCGGAGAACGCCGAGCCGCACCCCGAGGTGGCCCGTCCGGTCAACCCGCCCACGGCGGCGTTGCCCGCGTCGGCCCCGCCGGCGTACGACTCGTCGCTCAACCCGGTCAGCAGCCCGGCCGTCGACCAGGCGACCGCGGCGGCGCAGATCTCCTCCGCCCGCGAGGGTGCGGTGCCGTTCGCCGACGAGACGATGGAGCTGCCGATCTTCCGGGAGCTCGAGTCGGCCTGGTTCACCACGACCCAGGCGACCGCCACCAAGCCGTCCGTCGCCGGTGTCGGCGAGGACGCGGTGGTCTCGCAGCGGATCCCGACCGGCGAGCCGGTACGGACCGCTGGAGTCCCGCAGCAGGCGGTCTCCCCGGAGGCCCGCGAGTTCGACACGGCCAAGGTGGGCGCGTCCGCGGCGGCCGGCGGTGCCGGTTCGTACGGCGGCGGCGCTCCGTCCAGCCCGTGGCAGACCGCGGCCGACGACGGCTGGCAGGCCGCTCAGAAGGCCGCTGAAGTCTCGATCGACACGACGACCACGGCGGGCCTTCCGAAGCGCACGCCGATGGCGCAACTTGTCCCCGGCGGTGTTGACCGGACCGCTAACTCCGTCCAGCGCCGTTCGCCCGAGGGGGTCCGCGGTCTGCTGTCCGCGTACCACCGGGGTGTGCAACGCGGTCGCACCAAGGAACAATCGACCAACCTGGAGGAGACTCCGGGAGGGCAGCAGCCCTCGCAGGCTGGCAAGGAGCATGAGGCATGACATCTACGCAGGATCTCGGTTGGCTGCTGGCCAACTTTGCTGACCGCGTTCCCGGAGTCGCGCACGCGATTGCGGTCTCCGCCGACGGCCTGCTCCTGGCGGCCTCGCGGGACCTGCCGCGAGACCGTGCGGACCAGCTCGCGGCCATCGCGTCCGGTCTGGTCAGCCTGACTCAGGGCGCTGCGCGGTGTTTCGAGGGTGGGGCCGTTCTGCAGACGGTCGTGGAGATGGACAATGGGTTCCTGTTCCTGATGTCCATCTCTGACGGCTCCTCGTTCGCGGTGCTCGCGGCTCGTAGCTGCGACGTCGGGCAGGTCGGCTACGAAATGGCCCTCCTGGTCGACCGCGTCGGCGAGGCGCTGACTCCCGCGCCGCGTTCCGCGGCCGGGGTGCTGGGCTGAAGGCGCAGTGAGCCGGCCCATCCGGCTACTGTCCAAAAACTTGAGAACCAATACACTTCGAGTGGCCGAGGGAGGGGTTGACGGTGACGATGCCTGAACGCGATGAGCCGACCGGCGCGCTGGTCAGGCCGTATGCCGTGACCCGTGGTCGAACCCGGCCGAAGCTTGAGATAGCGCTGGAAGCGCTGGTCGAGACAACCGTGCGTGGCCGTTCCGGCATGCTCCGTGGCGGGCATGGTGGCGGCGAGCATCAGTACATCGCGCAGATGTGCGACAACGGTCGAGTGCAGTCGCTCGCCGAAATCGCCGCACGCATGCAGCTGCCGCTCGGTGTGGCACGTGTGATCGTCGCCGATATGGCCTCCGATGGCCTACTCGCGGTGTACGAGCCCACCTCGCTTGAAGACGAGACCGACGCGGTAGGCACGGAACTGCTGGAAAGGGTGCTGAGTGGACTTCGCAGGCTCTGACATGTCGCAACGTCCCGCTGCGGGCGGACGCGTGACATCGGCGAAGATTGTCATCGCCGGTGGCTTCGGCGTCGGTAAAACGACGCTGGTGGGCTCGGTCTCGGAGATCACCCCACTGACCACCGAGGCGATCATGACCTCGGCCGGTGTGGGCGTCGATGACAACCGGCAGGTGCCGGGGAAGATGACCACCACGGTCGCAATGGACTTCGGCCGGATCAGCATCGATCGCGACCTGATCCTGTACCTGTTCGGAACGCCTGGCCAGACGCGGTTCTGGTTCATGTGGGACGAGCTGGTCCGGGGCGCGATCGGTGCGGTGGTCATGGTGGATACGCGTCGGCTCGCCGACTGCTTCGCCGCCATCGACTTCTTCGAGCACCGTCGCCTTCCTTACCTGGTGGCGATCAACTGCTTCGATGGCATGCAGTATCACAACCCGCAGGACGTTCGGGACGCTCTGGCGATCTCGGGCGACGTGCCGGTGGTGAGCTGTGACGCCCGCAACCGTGAATCGACGAAGAACGTCCTCATCTCGCTGGTCGAGTATGTGCTGACGATGCGTCGCACGCGCGCGGTAGCGCCCGCCTGACGAACGGTGAAAGCCCCGCTCCGCGAGTCGGAGCGGGGCTTTCGCGCGTCTTCGGACAGGTTCTCGGCGCAGCCGATCAGTTACGCTGAGTAACTGTGGGGTTGGTGAGCAGGGTGGGCAGCGCGGCCAGGTCGGGGATCCGGTCGGCCGGCGCCCAGACCCCCGGGTCGGTCCGGAACCGGCCCGCCCCCGGGTAGGCCTCGTTGGTGACCAGGACCGGCCGCATCCCGGCCAGCCGGGCGCCGTCGTGCTCCCGGCTGCCGCCGTCGCCGACGAACCAGCACTCGGCCGGGGCGACCCCGAGTCGTTCGCTCACCGTGGCGTAGAGGCGCGGGTCCGGCTTGTGGCACCCCTCGCGCCAGGAGAACACCGGGACGTCGACCAGTTCCGCGTACGGCGTCTCCGGCCAGGCCTCGCAGAGCTCGCTCGAACAGTCGCTGAGAAGCCCCACGGCGTATCCGAGATCCCGGACCGCCCCGAGTACCCGTAGCGCCTCCGGTCGTGGCCTGCGGACGCGCTCAGCCCCCGCGCGGTGGGTGGTGACGGCGGCCGTCAGCCGGGCGGGGTCCGGCTCCACGCCGCACGCCCGGGCCATCGCGAGCAAGGTGTCCCGGGTGCCGCCGTAGGTGCCGGTGATCCGGCGGGGGAAGCTCTCGGTCATCGCCGCGGTGAAGCGATCCACCGGGACCCCGAGGGACTCCGCGGTCGCGGCGAACGTGGCGAGACGTTCGGACTCGGCGGACGGGTCGGTCAACGTACCGAAGAAATCGAAGATGATGGCCCGCATGCCGCCAGTTTCCGGGATGGCCTGGATGCTGCCGGCTTCGGGAATGTGAAACGGCCGCGACCCAGCGGGTCGCGGCCGTTTCCGGGAAAACCTCAGCGGCCCCCGCCGTAGCCGGCGCCGTTGTTCCGATACTCGTCAGCGGGCTGACCGTCGCGGGTGAAGTCCCACCCACCGGCCGCCTCGCGACCCGGGCGCCCGCCCATCGCGAAGCCGCCGATCTCCTGCCCGCGCCGCCAGCCCCGGAAGTAACCCGTGGTGTGCGCGGCGATCGAGGCGGCGTCCCGGACGATCCGCAGCGGCCGCTCCTCGCGGACCGTGGTGCCGGGCACCAGGTTCGCCTGGGGCACCCGCTTGGGCAGGCCGGCCGACGTCTCCGCGGCGACGGCCGGGGTGGACGCCTTCTGCGCGGCACGCCAGCCGCTGTCGTTCGGGTTGGCCCACTCGACGTTGGCGGTCTCGTCGCTGGTGCCGCCGGTGAACCAGGCGGACCTGGCGGCGGCGAAGATCAGCAGGTCACCGTCGCCGCCGTCGGACGAGACCGGCGGGGCGGTGCTCCGGTCCAGCGCGGTGATCCGCGGCGGCAGGCTCTCGATCGGCACGATCCGGTTGCCGCCGTCGATCAGGCGCAGCGACGGCGGGTCGCCGAGCTGGTCGATCCCGGGCGCCTTGCCGCGTCCGCCGTTCAGCTGGGTGTCCACCAGGTGCAGGGCCGGCGGTTCCTTCGGCATGTCCTGCCACGGGGGCCGGACCCGGCCCTCGGCGCCGGGCGCGCTGACCGAGGCGGCCGTCGGCCGCTGCGGGAGCGCGTTGTCGTCGCCGGAGTTCAGCAGCGGCCAGTTGGCCCGGGAGCCGGGCTCCGGGATCTCCTCGGCCGGCCGCTGGGACTGCATGGGCAGCGAGTAGTCGGCCGGGCCGGCCGGAGTCCCGTTCGCCGCGGGCGACGTGGCGGGACGGGTGGTCGGCCGGGACGGGATGACCGTGCGCTGCCGCTCGGCCCGGGCCCGGGTGAGCTCGGCGTTGCTGAGCGTGGGCCGGAACGGCTCGCCCGCGTCGGCCGGGCTGTTCGCCAGGCCCCCCGCGGAGACCGGGTTGCGAGCGGCCGGCGAGATCGGATTCCGGGCGGCCGGGGAGATCGGGTTGCGGGCGGCGGGCGACATCGGCGCGCCCGGTGCCCGGGAGCCCGGCACCGGCCGGGTGCCCGGCGTGATCGGGGTCATGCCCGGCGGGGGCGGCGGCACCGACACCGGCCGGTTGCCGGGGGTGCTGCTGATCCGGGTGGGCAGCCCGTTGGCCGCGGCGGGCGCGATCGGGGGCTTGGTGATCGGGTCCGGAGCGACCGGGGGAGCGTTCATCGGCTGCGGCATGGCCGGACCGCCGAGACCGGCGACCGAGGGCTCGGGACGGCCGCCACGACGGCTGAACCGGGACCCGAGGTCGGTGCTGACCGGGGCCTGGGCGACCGGGGCCGGCTCGGCCGAGCGGCGCCCGGCCCGACGGCCGACGTTCGGCTCGGTGGCCTGGCTGGTGGCCCGGGCGGTGAGCGTGCCGACCAGGGCGGCGCACGCGGCGTCGCAGGTGCGGACCGCGGCGACGGCCTGGCGGACCGCCTCGGCGGCGGCCGGGGCCAGTGACTTGTTGACCCCGCCCCGGCGCGGCGACTCGCTGATCGCCACCTGGAGCGCGGTGACCGCGGAGATCACCTGGTCCTCGGTGCCGGCGCCGGCCCGGGTGAGGTCGGTGGCGACGTCCTGAGCGGTGTGCTCCGGGTCGCCGCTGCGGCCGGTCAGCCGGCCGGGCTCGGGGATCGCCTCGAGAACGGCCATGGCCAGCGGGTGCGCCGGGTCCGGATACGCCCGGAGGGCGGCCGGGTAGAGCTCGCGCAGCACCTCGCGGAGCGCGACCGCGGCCGCGTTCCGGCCGGTCAGCATGGCCACGTGCGCGGCCAGGACCGGCTTGTAGCTGACCAGCTCGCGCGGCGTCGGCAGGTTCACCGCGGCGATCGCGCCGGCCTGCAGGGCCCGGGCCAGCCCGACCGCGCGCCGGGCGGCGGCCGGGGCGGAGATCTCCTCTGGGGAGTCGTCGTCCGAGAAGCGCTCGGCGAAGTCGTCGGCGTCGTCGTCGTCGACCACGACCAGTGGCCGGCCGGCGGCGGTGAGCAGCGAGGTGACGACGTGGTCGTCACTGTCGGCGGCCACGGCCGCGTCGCTGAATCCCGTCGTCCGTTCCACGAGCAGCGTTCCCAGCAGGGCGTAACCGGCCGGGTCGTCGCTGATCTCGTGGACGCCGAGCAACCGGCCTGCGTCGTCCACCACGGCGATGGTCAGTGGAGCGGCCGAGGCCGAACGCACCGATTCATCAGCCGACGCCAGACCGCAGTACACGCGCACGAGCGCCACGGCGTCGTCCTCCTCCCCGGGAGTGCTTCTCTGTGGCCAAGGACTGATGTTCCCTGGTAATCGGTCAGTCACGCCAGTCCACAGCAGCAGAGATCTTGCTGATTACCGACCGCCAGCCGAGACTCGCCTGTTGTGCCCCGATTTTCTTCAGTCGGCGACGACCGAAGAAACCGCCCATACCACCGTTCTCCGTGGCACGGAGCGACTCGTCGAGGTCATCCAGCGGGGAGCCGGGCGACAGCGCCAGGATCACCGGCTTGAGCCGGAGTGCGTGCCCGAGGTCCCGGGCCACCTCACCGGCGGCGATGAGCAGGGGCAGATCCCAGGTGTCGTGGCCGCCGCGCAGGTTCTCCACCACGAGGTCGAGTTCGTAGCGCTCCTCCGGCAGGGGGTCGATGTCGCTCGACTGTACCCGCTCCGCGAGGTCGCCCCAGCTGTCCAATTGTGCGAGATCGTGCGGAGCACCCGAACGAATGAAGGAGACCAGCGCTTCGGCGTTCTTGAAGGCGAGCAACCGGCCCTTGTGGCTGAGGAACATGGGCACTTCCTCGTCGTCCGTCTCGGCGGTCACCTCCTCCTTCTCGTCGTCGGAGTCGGTCTCCTCGTCGGCGCCGTCCTTCTTCTCGTCCGCGTCGTCCTCGGCCAGAAGGGCCTCGTACTCCTCGTCGACGATCACGCCCTCTTCGCCGTCCTCGTCGAGGGCGGCGCGCTTGCGGGCGTCGAACGGGTCCTCCTCCTCGACCTCGATCTCGGTCGGGGTCAGCTCGGAGGCCTTCCGGTACGCACGGAGGGTCAGGCCGACGCCGCCCGGGAGAGCGATCTCGACCGGCTCGACGCGAACCTCATCCCAGAGCTCACGCCCGGCAAGTCCTTCCGCTGAGGACTTCTCGGCCACCGGCGCGGACGCCTCGGGCTCGTCGGACTGGCTGGTCACGGTTTGACCTCCGGGTTGATCTGGGGTGGCGGGACGGGTGACTACCGGCACATACCCTAGTCCGCAACGCTGTGTGACAGCGGCCCCGTCCCCTTCCCCATTGCTCAGTAACCCTTCGGGTGCCACACCGTCTTGGTCTCCAGCAGCGCCGTCATCGGCTTCAGACCGGGGTCCGCGGTGAGATCCGGCCCGCCGGGCCGGGGGCGCAACACCCGCTTCAGCGTGCCGGCCGCGGCCCGTTCCAGCTCGGCCGCCAGCTCGGCGTGTTCCACCCCGGTCAGGTCCAGGGCGTTGACGTCGGCGTGCGCGGCCAGCCAGGGGGCGGTCTCGGCGTACTTTCCGGTGAGAATGTTCACCACGCCGCCCGGCACGTCCGAGGTGGCCAGCACCTCGGCCAGGGTGATCGCGACCTGCGGGTCGGCGGCCAGCACCACCGCGGTGTTGCCGGTGACGACGGCCGGGGCGAGCACGCTGGTCAGCCCGAGCAGGCCGGCCGGGGCGACGATCGCGACCACGCCGGTCGGCTCGGGCGCGGAGATGTTGAAGAACGGCCCGGCGACCGGGTTGGCGCCGCCGGTGACCTGGGCGATCTTGTCGGACCACCCGGCGTACCAGACCCAGCGGTCGATCGCGGCGTCCACCTCGTCGGCCGGGACGCCCAGCGCGGTGAACTCGCCCCGCCGGGCCTCGATCATCTCGGCGATCCGGTAGAGCACCTGGCCACGGTTGTACGCCGTCGCGCCGGCCCACCCGGGCTGCGCGGCCCGGGCCGCGACCACCGCGTCACGGGCGTCCTTGCGCGAGGCGAGGGCCACGTTGTCGCCGTCTGCCACGAACGTCCGTCCTGACTCGCTGCGCGGGAACTTGCCGCCGATGTAGAGCTTGTAGGTCTTGCGCACCGAGAGGCGCGTGGGCGCCACCGGTTCCGCAACCTTCGATGTCTTAGGCAAGGTACGCCTCCAGGCCGTGCCGGCCACCCTCGCGTCCGTAGCCGGACTCCTTGTAGCCGCCGAACGGCGACGCCGGGTCGAACTTGTTGAACGTGTTGGCCCAGACCACCCCGGCGCGCAGCTTGTCGGCGACGGCCAGGATGCGGGAGCCCTTCTCGGACCAGATGCCGGCGGAAAGCCCGTACGGCGTGTTGTTGGCCTTTTCGATCGCCTCGGCCGGGGTGCGGAAGGTGAGCACCGACAGGACCGGGCCGAAGACCTCCTCGCGGGCGATCCGGTGCGCCTGGGTCACCCCGGTGAAGATCGTCGGGGCGAACCAGAACCCGCGGTCGGGCAGCTCGCAGGGCGGCGACCAGCGCTCGGCGCCCTCCTGCGTCCCAATTTCCGACAATTCCGAAATACGGGCCAACTGTGCCGCGGAGTTGATCGCGCCGATGTCGGTGTTCTTGTCCAGCGGGTCGCCGACCCGCAGCGTCGCCATCCGCCGCTTGAGCGACTCCAGCAGCTGATCGGCGATGGACTCCTGCACCAGCAGCCGCGACCCGGCGCAGCACACGTGCCCCTGGTTGAAGAAGATCCCGTTGACGATCCCCTCCACCGCCTGGTCGATCGGCGCGTCGTCGAAGACGATGTTCGCCGCCTTGCCGCCCAGCTCCAGGGTCAGCCGCTTGCCGGTGCCGGCCACCGTCCGGGCGATCTCCCGGCCCACCTCGGTCGAGCCGGTGAACGCCACCTTGTCCACGTCCGGGTGGGCGACCAGGTAGGCCCCGGTGTCGCCGGCCCCGGTGACGATGTTGACCACGCCCGCGGGCAGCTCGGCCTGCCGGCAGACGTCGGCGAAGAACAACGCGGAGAGCGGGGTGGTCTCGGCCGGCTTGAGCACCACGGTGTTGCCGGTGGCCAGCGCGGGCGCGATCTTCCAGGCCAGCATCATCAGCGGGAAGTTCCACGGGATGACCTGGGCCGCGACGCCGACCGGCCGGGGGTCCGGCCCGAAGCCGGCGTAGGCCAGCTTGTCGGCCCAGCCTGCGTAGTAGAAGAAGTGCGCGGCGACCAGCGGCAGGTCGACGTCGCGCGACTCCTTGATCGGCTTGCCGTTGTCCAGCGACTCGAGAACCGCCAGTTCGCGGGATCTCTCCTGAATTATCCGTGCGATCCGGAACAGATACTTCGCCCGCTCCGCGCCGGGCAGCGCGGACCAGGACCCGAAAGCGCGCCGGGCGGCCGCCACCGCGCGGTCCACGTCCTCGGCGTCACCGAGAGCGACCTCGGCGAGGACCTCCTCGGTGGCGGGGTTCACGGTCTTGAAGGTGCCGCCCTCCTTGGCCGGCTCGAACGAACCGTCGATGAAGAGGCCGTAGGACGAGTCGAGGGAGACGACGGAGCGGGATTCTGGCGCGGGAGCGTATTCGAACATCGGCCTCAGTCCAGGGTGAAGTAGTCAGGGCCGGAGTAATGCCCGGTAGTCAGCTTGGTGCGCTGCATCAGCAGGTCGTTGAGCAGCGAGGACGCGCCGAACCGGAACCAGTCGGGGCTCAGCCAGTCGTCGCCGACCGTCTCGTTGATCAGCACCAGGTACTTGATGGCGTCCTTGGTGTTCTTGATGCCACCGGCCGGCTTCACACCGATCTGCCGCCCGTGCTCGGCCCGGAAGTCGCGGACCGCCTCCAGCATCACCAGCGTGATCGGCAGCGTCGCGTTCACCGAGACCTTGCCGGTGGAGGTCTTGATGAAGTCGGCGCCGGCCAGCATGGCCAGCCAGGACGCGCGGCGGATGTTGTCGTACGTGGCGAGCTCGCCGGTCTCCAGGATCACCTTGAGGTGCGCGCTGCCGCACGCCTCCTTGACCGCGACGATCTCCTCGAAGACGTGCTGGTAGTCGCCGGCCAGGAAGCGGCCCCGGCTGATCACCATGTCGATCTCGTCGGCGCCGGCCGCGACCGCGGCCCGGGTGTCGGCGAGCTTCACCTCGAGCGGGGCCTGGCCGGACGGGAACGCGGTGGCGACGCTGGCCAGGTGCACTCCGGAGCCGGCCAGCGCGGCCGCGGCGACGCCGACCATCGCGGGGTAGACGCAGATCGCGCCGACCGAGGGACAGCCCGGGTCGGCCGGATCCGGCCGCCTCCCCTTCGCGCACAGGGCGCGCACCTTGCCGGGCGTGTCAGCGCCCTCGAGCGTGGTCAGGTCGACCATCCGGATCGCCAGGTCGATGGCTTTGGCCTTGCTGCTCGTCTTCACCGATCGGGTGCCGAGCGCGGCCGCCCTTGCCTCGACGCCCACCTTGTCGACCCCGGGGAGGCCGTGCAGGTAGGTGCGGAGATCGGACAGCCCGATGGGCGCTGTCGCAGTCATGAAAGCGATTCTATGCGACCTCCCGACAGTTGATCTTGAATGAACGGTAGGTTGATCGTCGTGGACGTCCTAGTAGTTGATCACCCGCTGGCCCAGACGCGGCTCACCGCGATGCGCCGGACCGAGACCGAGTCCGGCGTCTTCCGCGCCTCCCTGCACGAGCTGACCACGATGGTGGTCTACGAGGCGGCCCGCCTGTTCGCGGTCGAGAAGTTCCCGATCGAGACCCCGGTCGCGCCGACCGAGGGCACCCGGCTGGCGAACCCGCCGCTGATCGTGCCGGTGCTGCGGGCCGGCCTGGGCATGGCCGACGCCGCGCTGGCGCTGCTGCCCGAGTCGTCGATGGGCTTCGTCGGCCTGGCGCGCGACGAGGAGACCCACGAGCCCCGGGCGTACATGGAGTCGCTCCCGGTCGATCTCGCGAACCAGCCGGTGCTGGTCCTCGACCCGATGCTGGCCACCGGTGGCTCGCTGATCCACTGCTGCAACCTGCTGGCCGAGCGCGGCTGCACCGACATCATCGTCTGCTGCGTGCTGGCCGCCCCCGAGGGCGTCGAGCGCCTGGAGAAGTCCGGCCTCCCGCTGCGCCTGGTCACCGCCTCGATCGACCAGGGCCTGAACGAAAAGGCCTACATCGTCCCCGGCCTCGGTGACGCCGGCGACCGCCAGTTCGGCGGCATGCGCCGCTTTTAAAGATCAAACCCTGGCTTGGGTACGACGTGGGCCCGGCTCAGAGCGTCGAGTAGTTCCAGGACTGGGCCTTGCCGTCGAGGAACGGCATGACGCCGTGGAAGACCTCGGGCTTCTCGGCGAAGACCAGCGGCAGGAAGTGCCGGTCGGACTCCCACATGGGCAGCCGGCCGGCCAGCAGCTCGTCCCGCTCCACCCAGTGCAGCGACCCCTCGTCGTTCCCGCTCAGCGGCGTGCCGGACCACTCGGTGATCCGGAACAGGAAGCCGAACCAGTTCTCCCCGCCCCGGCCGAACCCGGGCCACGAGATCGTCCCGGCCAGGTCCAGCCGGTGGCAGTCCAGCCCAGCCTCCTCGGCGATCTCCCGCCGCATCCCGCCGGCCACGTCCTCGTCCGGCTCCAGCTTGCCGCCCAGGCCGTTGTAGTAGCCGTAGTGCAGGTCGTCGGGGCGGGTGTCCCGGCGGATCATCAGCACCCGGGAGCCGTCCGTGGACAGGACGTAGCCGAGCGTTGCGAGAATGGCTTTCACGGGTCGCCATCCTAGAGACGCCTCGGGTTCACCGGTGGGAGGTACCGTCTCGCCCGCCGCCGACGGGCGTCGTTCTCACCACTACGTCAGGGGCGCTGGTTCACCGATGCCACGGGTGCTCTATCTGTCCTTCTACTTCCCGCCGAGCCGGGCCAGCGGCGTCTTCCGGGCCCTGGCCACCGCCAATCATCTGGTGCGAGCCGGCTGGGACGTCACCGTGGTGACCGCTCCCCGCGACTTCTTCGAGTACCACCTGGACGGCGCGGTCGACCCGGCGTTGGAGGCGACAGTCGACCCGCGGATCAAGGTCGAGCGCCCGGCGATGAACACGTACATGTACGAGAACGACGTGCGCCGCTTCGGCCTGTTCCGCCGGATGTTCCCGAACGTGGCCAGCAAGCTCTACCACGAGTCGCAGAAGCGGATCTTCGGCGAGCACTACATCGGCTGGGTGCCGGGCGTGCTGCGCACCGCCGTGACCCGGCACCTGCGCAAGCGGTTCGACCTGGTGGTGGCGACCGGCAACCCGTTCATCTCGTTCGCCGTCGCGCACCACCTGGGCAAGCTGTTCCGGGTGCCGTACGTGGTCGACTACCGGGACGCCTGGATCTTCAACCAGTTCACCGAGCAGGTCCGCTTCCCCGAGGGCGGCCTGATGACCCAGTGGGAGGAGAAGGTCGTCCGGGACGCCGCCGAGATCGTCTTCGTCAACGACGGGATGCGCCGGTGGTACGCCGACCGCTACCCGGCCGCGGCGTCGCGGATGGAGGTGGTGCCGAACGGCTGGGAGCCGGAGATCCTCGGCCGGCCGGAGTACCGGGCCGCCGACCCGGGCCGGCCGCTGCGCTTCAGCTACCTCGGCACGGTGACCTCGTACCTGCCGATCGAGGTGCTGGTCGAGGGCTGGCGGCTGGCCCGGCAGCATCCGCTGCTCGCCGACGCGGTCCTCGACGTGCACGGCCACCTGGGCTTCTTCCCGGCGGAGGCGGCCGAGATCCGGCCGCGCCTGGACGCCGGCGCGGACGCCGGCGTGGTCTACCACGGCTCGTTCTCCAAGACCGACGCCGCGCGGGTCTACCGGGAGACCGACGCCCTGGTGTTCTGCGTGCCCGGCGCGAAGTTCGTGACCTCCGGCAAGGTCTTCGAGTACATGGCGACCGGCAAGCCGATCGTCTCGGTGCACGCGCCGGACATCGCCGCCGCCGACGTGCTCGACGGCTACCCGCTCTGGTTCCACGGCGCCGAGCTGGACGCGGAGAGCGTCGCCGGGTCGTTCATCGCCGCCGCGAAGGCCGCCCGCGACCTGGACCGGCCCACCTTCGACGCGGCGTTGCGGCACGCCGACCGGTACACCCGCGACGCCACGCTCACCCCGTGGGAGCACCGCCTGCGCGCACTGGCCGAGGGCAAATCATGAAAAAAACCTTCAAGACGATGGTGTACGTCGCGCTGGGCGAATTCCGGATCAAGGCCGCCCTGGCCCACACCGCCGCGTTCGCCGCCGAGGGCACGGCGGTCACCCTGGTGGTCGGCGCCGGCCCGGAGTGGACCGGCGTCCGCCCGGCGCCCGGCGTCACGCTCCGGCGGGCCGGCGACAAGCCCTGGCCGGTGGTCCGCGCGCTGCTGGCCGGCGCCGACCTGCTGGTCGCCGGGGATCCGGCGGCGATGCCGGTCGCCGAGAGCGCCCGCCGCGCCTTCCCGGCCCTGACCGTCCGCACCGACCCGGCCGGTGACCCGGACCGGCGGCCCGCGCCGGCCGACCTGGCCGTGGTCACCCCGTGGTATCCGTCGCCGAACGACGCCTTCGCCGGCGCGTTCGTCAAGGCGGCGATCGAGGCCGTCGGCGACCGGGCCGGCGCGGTCTCGATCCTGCACACCGACCACTGGTTCTACCCGCCGTGGCGGCTGGCCGGGAACCTGATCGACATCACCCTGGAGCGGGAGCTGGCCCGCTCCGGCGGGGTCACCGTGCACGACCTCCCGGAGGGCGAGCTGACCCGGGTGGTCGCGCCGCAGCCCCGCAAGCAGCCGTACGCGGTCTGGGCCGACGAGCAGGTCCGCCGGTTGCGCGCGGCGCTGCCGACCGGCCGGATCGAGGCGCCGCTGATCCACGCGCACACCGGCCACTTCGGCGGCGTGATGGCCGCCGAGCTGGCCCGGCCGGACGCCCGGATCGTGGTGACCGAGCACGCCACGTTCCTGGCCGAGGTGTTCAGGCAGCCGGCCTCGCGCCGGCAGTACGCCGCGATGCTGACCCGGGTCGAGGCGGTGCTCTGCGTCAGCGGGCACCTGCGCGACCAGATCGCCGCGGAGTTCCCGCGGCACGCCGGGAAGCTGCGGGTGGTGCCGAACCCGATCGACTTCGGCCGGTTCGCGGTCCGCCCGGCCGCGCCGGAGCACCCGCGCCGCTGGCTCTACGCCGGCCGGATGCTCGAGCACAAGGGCGTCCGGACCCTGCTGGAGGCGTTCGCGCTGATCGCCGCGGAGGACCCGGACGTGACGCTGACCCTGGTCGGCTCGGGCAAGCTCGAGGACGACCTGCGCGACCGGATCCGCGAGCACGGCCTGACCGGGCGGGTCGAGCAGCGCCCGGCCGTGGCGCCGGAGGCGATGACCGCGCTGCTGCACGAGCACGACCTGCTGGTGCACGCGAGCGAGGTGGAGACGTTCGGGATGACCGTGGTCGAGGCGGTCGCCACCGGCACCCCGGTGCTGGTCGCCGCGAGCCAGGGGCCGGCCGAGACGCTGGCCGGGCTGGACGGCGTGGCCGGCCGGCTGTTCCCGGTGACCAAGGATCCGGAGCTGCTCGCCGAGGTCTACCGCGAGCTGCGGAAGCGGTGGGCGGAGCTGGATCCGGCCGGCGCCCGGGAGCGGCTGCGCGAGCGCTACGGCTTCGCGGCGGTCAGTGAACAATTGTTGAACATCTACCAGCAGCCGGCCCCCGTGCCGGTTAATCCGGCCCCGGCCGAGGAGCCGGTCGATCGGATCGTGGTGATCTCGATCCGCCCGCCCCGGGTCGCCAAAACCCGGGATTTCGTGCGCCAGGCCCGGGAACGCGGCTTCGGCGTCAACCTGATCGTCGAGGACCCGGACGAGTGGGCCGCGGAGACCGCCGACCCGGGGATCCGGGTGCACGGCCTGCGCCCCGAGCCGGGTCGCCGGCCGGCTCAGGTGTCCGGGTCACCGATGGCCGCGGCGGTGGCGCGCACGCTGGAGGGTCGGGCGCGGAGCCTGCGTCACAAGGTCACCAGGGTGCCGGCGGCGCTCTTCCGGCCGCACACCATGTGGCGCGACACCCGGACCGTGCTGCCCGGGATCGACATGACCAAGGTCCGTCAGGTCGTGGTGAACGGGGTGCTGGCCGAGCGGATCGGGTGGCAGATCGCCCGGCGCCACCCCGGTCTGACCGTCACGCTCGCGCTCAAGCTGCCGGGGCAGGGGCGATCCTGATCACGTCACCCAGCGTGGCAGGTTCGTCGCCGCGCGGGTAATCGGGCCGAGGTCCGGGTAATCGGACACCTCCCCGAGATGTTGTACTGTGGCCTGCGCCAACCGTTGGCCACGGCCAATCGGCCACCACTCCGCCGACGAGGATCCGACTGGACACCTCTTGTGGAATGGGCCGGCCACGGTCACCGAGTCTTAACTCTCTGTGCAGGAGGAAGGCCCATGACGGGCTCCCGTGCGTTCATCCCACCGGCCCGTCCCGTGATCGGCGAGGAAGAGATCGAGGCCGCTGTCCGGGTCCTCCGCAGCGGCATGGTGGTGCAGGGCCCGGAGGTGGCCGCCTTCGAGCAGGAGTTCTCCGAGCTGGTGGCCGGTCGCCACTGCGTCGCGGTCAACTCCGGCACGTCGGCGCTCCAGCTCTCGCTGCTCGCGCTCGACCTGAAGCCCGGCGACGAGGTCATCGTCCCGTCCTTCTCGTTCGCCGCCTCGGCCAACGCGGTCCGCCTGGCCGGCGCCACTCCGGTCTTCGTCGACATCGAGCCGGGCAGCTTCTGCATCGACCCGGACGCCGCGGCCGCCGCGATCACCCCGCGCACCGTCGCGATCATGCCGGTGCACCTGTACGGCCACCCGGCCAGGATGACCCAGATCATGGCCCTGGCCGAGGCGCACGGCCTCGCCGTGGTGGAGGACGCCGCCCAGGCGCACGCCGCGGCCGTGGACGGCACGCCGGTCGGCGCGTTCGGCATCGCCGGCTGCTTCAGCTTCTACCCGACGAAGAACATGCACTCGCTCGAGGGCGGCATGATCACCACGGGCGACGCCGAGTTCGCGCGCAAGCTGCGGCTGCTGCGCAACCAGGGCATGGAGCAGCGCTACCAGAACGAGATCGTCGGCGCGAACATGCGGCTCACCGACGTGGCCGCCGCGATCGGCCGGGTGCAGCTGGGCAAGCTCCTCGGCTGGACCGACAAGCGCCGCTCGAACGCCGCCTACCTGGACGCGAACCTCAAGGGCGTGACCGTCCCGCCGGTGGACGAGGGCGCGCACCACGTCTACCACCAGTACACGATCCGGGTGCAGGGCGGTCAGGACGAGTTCCAGGCTGGCCTCAAGGAGCGCGGCGTCGGCAGCGGCGTCTACTACCCGATCCCGATCCACCGCCTGCGCCCGTTCCTGGACGCGGACGGCAACGTCGGCCCGTGGAAGCTGCCGGAGACCGACAAAGCGGCCGGCGAGGTCATCTCGCTGCCGATCATGCCGAGCCTGACCGACGAGGACCTCGAGCAGATCGTGGCGGCCGTGAACGAGGTGGCCGGCGCATGACCGAGAAGACTCTGCGCGCGGGCCTGATCGGCCTCGGCGCGATGGGGCGCAACCACGCCCGCGTGCTGAACCTGCTGGACGGGGTCGAGCTGGTCGGCGCGGCCGACCCGTCGCCGTCCGCGGTCGCCCCGCACGGCGTCCCGGTCGTCCCCGACCTGGAGGCGCTGCTCAAGCTCGGCGTCGACTACGTGGTGGTGGCCTCGCCCACCGGCCTGCACGAGGAGCTGGGCCTGCGCCTGGCCGACGCCGGTGTGCACGCCCTGATCGAGAAGCCGCTGGCCCCCTCGCTGGAGGCGTCCCGCCGGCTGGTCGAGGCGTTCGCCAGTAAGGGCCTGGTCGGCGCGGTCGGCCACATCGAGCGGTACAACCCGGCGCTGCAGAGCCTGCGGTCCCGCCTGGAGGCCGGCGAGCTGGGCGAGATCTACCAGATCGTCACCCGTCGCCAGGGCCCGTTCCCGGGCCGGATCGCCGACGTCGGCGTGGTGATGGACCTGGCCACCCACGACATCGACCTGACCGCGTGGGTCACCGGCCGGCAGTACCAGACGGTCTCGGCCCGTACCGCGTCCCGCAGCGGCCGCCCGCACGAGGACATGGTCTCCGCCGTGGCGAGCCTGGAGGGTGGCCTGATGGCCAACCACCTGGTGAACTGGCTGAGCCCGTTCAAGGAGCGGTCCACTGTGATCACCGGTGAGCGGGGCAGTTTCGTCGCCGACACCCTGACCGCGGACCTGACCTTCTACGCCAACGGCGCGGTCGGCACCGAGTGGGAGGCGCTGCGCGCGTTCCGCGGGGTCAGCGAGGGCGACATGGTCCGCTACGCCATCCCGAAGCGGGAGCCGCTGCTCGTCGAGCACGAGCGCTTCCGCGACGCGGTGGAGGGCAAGCAGAGCGACATCGTCACCCTGCAGCAGGGCATGCGGACCGTTCAGGTGGCGGCTTCGGTGCTGCGTTCCGCGCGCGAGAGCATCACTGTGGACGTCACCGCGATCGAATCCTGAAATACCGATCAACAATTCACTCAGGGTGGCGCCCCGCGCCACCCTGAGTGCTATTCGGGGTACGGTTGTGCCGATATTTCGGTGCGGTTAAACTGCCGCGAATTCAAACAGACAGTGGAATCTTGAATTCCACTCCGCGACCGAGCACGGGGCTTAGGTGGAAGAGCACGTTCCGGACGTGACGGTCGTCGTCGCGGTGTACAACACGATGCCGTACCTGACCGAGTGTCTGGAATCGCTCTTCGCGCAGAGCATCGGCACCGATCGTCTGCAGGTGGTGGCCGTCGACGACGGCTCCACCGACGGCGGCGGCGCCGAGCTGGACCGCTGGGCGGCCCGATTCCCGGACAGCATGGTCGTCCTGCATCAGCCGAACTCGGGCGGCCCGGCCGGCCCGAGCAACCTCGCGCTGGAGCACGCCACCGGGCGGTACGTGTTCTTCGTCGGCTCCGACGACCGGCTCGGCGCCGAGGCGCTGGAGCGACTGGTCCGCGCCGCCGACGAGCTGGACGCCGACGTGCTGCTCGGCCGCCTGGTCGGCGCCGGCGGCCGCTACGTCAACCAGGCCGTCTTCCGCCCCGGCGACCAGGACGACATCAGCCTGGCCGATGCCCAGCTGTCCTGGGCGCTCTCCAACACCAAGCTGTTCCGCCGGTCGCTGATCGAGGAGCACGGCATCCGCTACCCGGAGGACATGGCCTCCTGCAGCGACCAGCCGTTCACGATCCGGGCGCTGCTGGCGGCCCGGCGCATCGCGGTCCGCACCGGCTACGAGTTCTACTACGCGGTCCGGCGCACCGACTCCAGCAACATCACGTTCCGCACCTCGGTGACCCGGTTCCTGCACGACACCGAGACGCTGATGGCCTTCGCCGACACGCTGATCACCGAGCCGCGGGCCCGGTTCAACGTGCTCCGCCGGCACTTCAGCTGGGAGGTCAGCAAGCTGGTCGGCGCCCGCTTCCTGGCCGCCGGGCCGGAGGACCGCGAGGCGGTGCGGCAGGGGGTCGCCAAGCTCGTCGAGTCGTACCTGACCGACGAGGTCCGGCGCAGCCTGGACGTCCGGCACCGGGTCGCGATCAGCGTGGCGCAGCACGGCACCGCCGACGACGTCGCCGCGGTCGCCGAGCACTACGCCGAGCACGGGGCCGGACCGCTGGTGCACGACGGCGGCCGCTTCTACGCCGCGTTCCCGGGCTTCCGCGCCGGTGGCTTCCCGGACGAGTGGTTCGACGCCACCGCCGAGGCATACAAGGGCGAGCACCAGCTCGGCCCGGCCCGGCTCGCCTGGGGCCGCACCGCCGACGGCCGGCCCGCGCTGACCGCGAGCTGGCCGACCTGGCTGCCGGCCCAGCCCGACGAGGCCGAGCCGGTGCTGCGGATCAGCGGCGGCCTCGACGTCCCGGTCGCGGTACGGGGCGAGTTCGGCCAGGTCACGGCGACGGCGGCGATCCCGCTGGACGCGCTCGCCGGGGGCCGCCCCCGGCTGGGCCCCCGGGCGGTCTCGTTCGTCCGGACCGCCGAGGGGCAGAAGGCCAGATACCCACTGTCGATCAAGGACGTCTCGGCCGTGCGCGGCCGGTTGCACCGGGTCGGCGCGCGGATGTTCCTGATCGGCGTCGCGCCGGACAAGGACGGCGCGCTGCGCCTGGTGGTGCTCCCGCTCGCGGTCGGCCAGCTGGCCCGCGGCCTGCGCCGCAAGCTCGGCCGCTAGGACGGGAAACGGGGCCGCCGGTGAACCGGCAGCCCCGTCGTCAGTTCCGGCCCGGTCAGCCCTCGGGCAGCAGCAGCCGGTCGTACTGCTGCTGGGTGACCGACCAGTCCCAGGTGATCAGCGCGTGCTCGGCGGCGGCCTCGCCGGCCTTGCGCCAGGCCTCCTCGGTCGCGGTGTGCTCCAGGATCCGCTCGGCCGCGGCGGCCGGCGACGCGACCACCCAGTCGGCCGGGAAGATGCTGCTCGCCCCGTGCTGCTGGTGGGCGAAGAACGGCCAGTCCCGGACCACCGGCAGCGCGCCGCTGGCGGCCCCCTCGATCAGGCCGAGGTGGAAGCTCTCCCGGACCGAGGTGCTGAGGATGACCCCGACGTCGGTGAGCGCGCCGGCGACGTCGTCGGTCTGCCCGACCCGGCGCAGCGCGCCGTGGCCCTCCAGGTCGGCCACGTCGGCGGCGTACTTACGGTGGTAGGCGGCGGCGACCGCGTTCGGCCCGCCGTCCATCTCCTTGCCGACCAGCACCAGGTTGTAGCGCTCGTCCTGCCGGCGCAGCTCACGCAGCACCTGGAAGGCCCAGCGCGGGTCCTTGGCGATCGCGCTCAGCCCGACCAGGCCGAGCGTGAAGCGGGCCTCGGCGGCCTTCGGCCGGCGGTAGCGGGCCAGCCGGACAGCGTTCGTGATCACCGGGGTCCGGGGCGCGCCCGGCCCGGCCAGCCGCGGCGCCGCGGCCATGGTGAACTCGCGCAGCGGCTCGGAGACGAAGACCAGGTCGTCCACCCGGGACCAGTCGATCAGGTGCGGGAAGACGGTGAACGCCTCGTAGCTGTGCAGCCGGACGACCACCCGGGTGGTGCCCGGGTCCAGGGTGGACAGCATCGCGGCGTGGCCCAGCGACCAGTCCACGAAGATGGTGTCCGCCCAGTCGACGCCGTCGGCGAAGATCTCGCGCAGCGCGTCGCCGTACTCCGAGGCGCGGGCCAGCTGGTGGTTGATCAGCCGGCCGGTCTGCCGGCTCAGCAGCGCCCAGTCGTCGTTGCTGGTCAGCTCCAGGTGCCGGACCTCGAACCGCGGGTCCTCCTGGTAGCGGGCCATGATGTCGTTCAGGAAGTAGACGTTGGTGTGGGTCACGAAGAGCAGCCGCTGCGGCCGGTCGGCCGGGGCCGGCGCGGCCGGCGTGCGACGCCCGCGCGGGGCGGCCAGGGCCTGCCCGACCGCGCTCTCGTGCAGCGGCGCCAGGAAGCCCCGCGGGTCCTTGGCGCTCGGCGACTCCAGCGAGTCGAAGTGCACCGCGCGGTTGAACAGCAGCGGAATGACCTTGGCGAACCGCTTGGTGGCCTCGGTCAGGTCGTCGCGGGCCAGCGCCTTGTCGGCGAGCTCCAGGTGGGCGGCGGCCGCCTCGCGGATGAAGACCGGGATCCGGCCGGCCTCGAACTCGGCCTTGGCCGCCTCGTCCAGCTTGTCGGCGGTCTCGTTGGTGTGGTGGATCCGGCGGGCGGTGGCCGCCCGGGTCCGCCCGGCCTCGTCCGGCATCTTCATCTCGAGCAGTTTGTCCGCCACCCGCTCGCCCCAGCGGGCCCGGCGGGCGTCGCCGAGCAGCGGCGCGTCCAGCAGGAACCGCCAGGCCGCCCGGCCCCGCGGGTCGCGCAGCACCCGGCGGCCGGCGCCCCGGCGGGCCACCTTCTCCACCAGGCGCCCGGTCCGCTCGCCGACCTGCTCGACGGCGAGCGCGGGGGACGGCACCGGCCGCAGCACCCGGCGCAGCGCGCTCCGGCTGGGGCTGGTCGCCCGGTTCTTGACCGCCTGCACCGCCGGGACCAGCCCGATCACCGCGTCCGCGGTCCGGAACCGGCGAGCCAGCTGCCACACGGTGTGCACCGCGGTCACGTCCAGCGCCACGATCACGTCCGCGGTCGAGGCGAGCTTGCGCAGCCGCTTGTCGGCCCGGGCGCGCAGCCACAGCTTGCGGCTCTTCAGCGCGTCGCGGTAGTCCATCCGGTCGCCGTGCGACAGCTGCTTCGTCGCGACCAGGCCGAACACCCGGCCGGTGCCCTCGGGCAGGGTGATCTTCTCCGGGTCGCAGCCGCAGACGACGCTCACCCGCACTCCGTCGGCGTGCAGCTGCCGGACGGTGTCGGCGAGGACCGAGGGGCGGCCCGGTATCCAGTTGGAAACGATCAGGACGTGGGTCATGACGGCTGCTCCCCGGCGTGCGCGCCCTGCAGGACGGTGGCGGTGACGGCCCGCACGGCGGGCTCGATCTGAGCGGCCCGCGCGTACTTGCCGGCCATCGCCCGGACCTCGGCCCGCACCTCCGGCGTGGTGTCCAGCGCCATCCGCGCGGCCTTGGCGAAGGAGCCGGCGAGCAGGCCGGCGTCGAAGCCGACGGCGCCGGTCCAGAGCGGGCTGTCGCTCAGCACGGTCGACGCGTCGTGCTCGACCTCGTGCGCGGAGACCACCGGCAGGCCGGAGGCGAGGATCTCGTACACCTTGCCGGAGGTCATGAACCGGCCGCCGATCACCATGAAGACGATCACGTCCCAGCCCGCGTAGACCCCGGCCACCTCGGCCTTGGCGACCGGCCCGGCGAACCGGACCCCGTCGCCCTCGGCCTTGCGGAGCATCTCCATGTACGCGTTGTCCTCGCGCGCCGAGCCCGCGCCGATGTGCCCGCGGATCTCGAACGTCGCGTTCTTCAGGGCCGGCTCGTCGAGCCGGGCCTGGTGCCAGGCCTCCAGCACGGCCGCGAACAGGGTCGGCTGGAAGGTGAGCGTGCCCAGGTAACCGAAGCGCAGCCCGGCGTCCGGGTCCGGGGTCCGGGTGGTGGCCGGGACGCTGCCCTCGTCGTACCCGTTGCGGACGACGGTGATCCGGTCGGCCAGCTCCGGGTACCGGGCGCGGTAGTGCCCGGCGATCGGGTCGTTGACGCACCAGATCGCGGCGGCCGAGCCGAGCAGCTTGGCCTCCCACTGACCGGAGATCGACGACTTGGGGAACGCCTCGCCGCCGCCGATCACGTCGACCGACCAGCCGTCGCGGAAGTCCACGACGTACGGCACCCGGTGCTCCTCCCAGAGCCGCCAGGTGGGCGCGAGGTTCACGTACGGCGCGCAGGTGGTGACCACCAGGTCGGCCGGGTCCCTCCGGTGCAGGTCGAGGATCGCCTCCTCGAGCGCCGGCCGCCAGCCGCCGAAGCGGGGCTCGGGGAACTGCTCCCGGTGCCGGACGACCTCCTCCGCGGTCCAGCGCTGCGGGTCCAGGGACCGGTCCCGCCCGAACTTGCGGACGTCGGTCTCCAGGTCCTGCCGCATGAGCGGGAGCTCGACGATCCGGATGGCCGGGTGCACCTCGGCGGAGAGGCTGTGGTCGAGGCCGAACTCGCGCTCCCACGCCTCCTGGCAGATCGTGATCACCGTGACGTCCCAGCCGGCCGCGTACAGCTGGTTCGCCGTCTCGCGCATCCGGTAGGCGGAGCTCTTCGCGGCCGGAGGGAACCCGATGGCCAGGTAGTAAGCGTGGGGGCGGCCGGTGTCGGGACGTCGGCGGGGGCCGGTAACCCGGGCCCAGCGCCGGCCGATCGACCGGTGTTCTCGAGTCATGTGTGCGGCCTCACTGGCACTGGTAAATGCGGTCGTCTACGAAGTGGGGTGGGGCTGCGGGGGAGAAGCGGCTATCTCCGGCGATTCGGGGGAAATCGAATGCCGCGGCAAGTCGCCGGCAGAGTATCCACGCTCACAGGTTATCTTGGCAACGCGAAGTACCTTTCATGGCAGCGGGTCCACAGCTTCCGTTCGTTTGGCCCTGTGATAATCAACCGCTAAGGTCCGACTCGCCCGGAGTCTTGGACAGGGTGTGCCCGCATTCGCTCCGCACCGGATTTGATCGGAAGACCCGGAGCTCGAACGGAAGAGAACGCCATGGATGTTGACGAGACCGCGCCGTCTGGGCGTCGGATCGTCATGCTGGTGGACAACGGTGTGAACGGCGATTCGCGCGTGCAGAAGCAGGCGCGATCGGCTGCCGAGGCCGGCTTCGACGTGACACTGCTGGGCCGCTCGCCGGACAACCTGGAACACCACTGGACGCTCGGCCCGGCGAAGGTCCGCCTGGTGCCGATGAAGATCGACCTGTCCAAGCGCCCGCACGAGTTCCGCCGGCACCCGCTGACCGCCCCGCTGGCGTACCCGCCCACCGGCGTCCACGCGCAGCGCGCGCAGGCGGTCAAGGCGTGGAAGGCCGACCTCAAGGTCAAGCGGGCGCAGAACCCGGACGGCGTGAACCGGATGGTGCTGCGGGCCGAGGGCCTGGCCGCCCGGGCGGCCGGCCGCTGGGTCGCGATCCGGCGCGGGCAGATGGTCCGGGCGCGGGATGCCCGCAAGTCGCTGGAGACCCCGTCCGACAAGCTCTACACCTGGTTCTGGCAGCGGGCCATGGGCGACCGCTCGTGGCGGCGCATCGAGCCCGGCCTGTGGGACTGGGAGCTGGCCTACGGCGACGTCATCGACGAGCTGCGCCCCGACCTGATCCACGCCAACGACTTCCGGATGCTCGGCGTCGGCGCGCGCGCGAAGATCCGCGCCGCTTCGGAAGGCCGCACGATCAAGCTGGTCTGGGACGCGCACGAGTTCCTGCCCGGCGTGCGCCCGTGGACCCAGCACGCCCGCTGGCGGATCGGGCACATGGCCCACGAGCGGGAGTACGCGCCGTACGCGGACGCCGTCACCACCGTCTCCGACGACCTGGCGAAGATGCTGCAGGAGTCGCACGGCCTGGCCGAGACGCCGAAGGTGATGCTCAACGCGCCGGCCTTCGAGCACGGCCCGGAGGACGACGAGGACGTGCCCGGCGTCGACCTGCGCGCGATGTGCGAGGTCGGGCCGGACGTGCCGCTGGTCGTCTACAGCGGGGCCGCGGCGCCGCAGCGCGGGCTCGACATCATGGTCGACGCGCTGCCGAAGCAGCCGGGTGTGCACGTCGCGCTGGTGACCAACAACCACCAGAGCGGCTACATGATGGGCCTGATGCGCAAGGCCGAGGAGCTGGGCGTGCGCGACCGCGTGCACCTGCTCTCCTACGTGCCGCACTGGCAGGTCGTGCCGCTGCTCTCCGGCGCGACGCTCGGCGTGATCCCGATCCACCACTGGCCGAACCACGAGATCGCGCTGATCACCAAGTTCTTCGAGTACTCGCACGCCCGCCTGCCGCTGGTGGTCAGCGACGTGCGGACGATGTCGGCCACGGTCCGCGCCACCGGTCAGGGCGAGGTCTTCAAGGCCGAGGACACCGAGGACTACCTCCGTGCCGTGCAGGCGGTGCTGGCCGATCCGGAGCGCTACCGGGCGGTCTACGACAAGCCTGGGCTGCTCGACACCTGGACCTGGGACTCGCAGGCCCAGGTCCTGATCGACGTGTACCGGGGCCTGCTCGACCAGGCCTGAACCCTCTCGAGGAGAAACAGTCAGCATGAAGATCTGTGTCGTCGCCCTGGGCAAGATCGGGCTGCCGCTCGCCGTCCAGTTCGCCTCCAAGGGACACACCGTGATCGGCGCGGACGTGTCCGAGCCGACCGTCCGCAAGGTGAACGCGGGCGAGGTCCCGTTCCCGGGTGAGGCCGACCTCGACGTCAAGCTGAAGGAGGCGGTCAGCGCCGGCCTCCTCACCGCCACCACCGACACCGCGGCCGCGGTCGCCGAGTCGGAGGCGGTCGTCGTGGTCGTGCCGCTGTTCGTGGACGCGGACGGCAAGCCCGACTTCGGCTGGATGGAGTCGGCCACCAAGGACATCGCCCGCGGCCTGCGCCCGGGCACGCTGGTCAGCTACGAGACCACGCTGCCGGTCGGCACCACCCGCAACCGCTGGGCGCCGCTGCTGCAGGAGGGCTCCGGCCTGGTCGCCGGCGAGGACTTCCACCTGGTCTTCAGCCCGGAGCGGGTGCTCACCGGCCGGGTCTTCGCCGACCTGCGCAAGTACCCGAAGCTGGTCGGCGGCGTGAACGACTCGTCGGCCGCGGCCGGCATCGCGTTCTACGAGGCCGTGCTGGACTTCGACGAGCGCCCCGACCTGGCGCAGGGCAACGGCGTCTGGGACCTGGGCAACGCCGAGGCGGCCGAGCTGGCCAAGCTGGCCGAGACCACCTACCGGGACGTCAACATCGGCCTGGCCAACCAGTTCGCGCGCTACGCCGACACCCTCGGCATCGACGTGAACCTGGTCATCGACGCCTGCAACACCCAGCCGTACAGCCACATCCACCGGCCGGGCATCGCGGTCGGCGGGCACTGCATCCCGGTCTACCCGCGGCTCTACCTGTGGAACGACCCGACCGCCACGGTGGTCCGGGCGGCCCGCGAGGCGAACGCCGGCATGCCGTCGTACGCGGTGGACCTGCTGGCCGCCGCGGTCGGCGACCTGAAGGGCCGCAGCGTGCTGGTGCTCGGCGCGGCCTACCGGGGTGGCGTCAAGGAGACCGCGTTCTCCGGCGTCTTCCCGACCGTCGAGGAGCTGCGGGCGCGCGGCGCGACCGCGTACGTCTCGGACCCGATGTACACCTCCGAGGAGCTGGTCGCGCACGGCCTGCCCGCGTGGGAGGGCGAGGCGGTCGACTCCGCGATCGTGCAGGCCGACCACGCGGAGTACCGCAACCTGACCCCGGCCGAGCTGCCGGGCGTCGAGGTGGTCGTGGACGGCCGCCGGGTCACGGACGCCGAGCGGCTCGGTTCGATCCGTCGCGTGGTGATCGGCGGCTGACGCCGTACCCAGGCAATCGGTTGTGAATTGGCCCCTGGCAGAGATGCCAGGGGCCGTTTCGTGAAAGTCAGGGGCGCGTGGACGGGTCCCGGCTGACGATCTCGCCCTTCTCGTCCACCCAGGCCGCCGGCCGCGCCGGGTTGCCGCGCACCAGCTGGTACGGCGCCACGTCCTTGGTCACCACCGAGCCGGCCGCGATCATCGCACCCTCACCGACCGTGATGCCGCAGACCAGCGTCGCGTTCGCGCCGATCGACGCGCCGCGCTTGATCAGGGTCGGGGTGATCGTCCAGTCCGGGTTCTGCGCGCGCGGCCGCAGGTCGTTCGTGAAGACCACGCACGGGCCCACGAAGACCTCGTCCTCGATGGTCACGCCCTGGTAGACCGAGACATTGTTCTGGATCTTGACCCGGCTGCCGATCACCGTGTTCGCGTCGAGGTAGACGTTCCGGCCGATCACGCATTCCTCGCCGACGACCGCGCTGTTACGCACGTGCGCGATGTGCCACACCTTGGTGCCGGCCCCGATCCGGGCGCCGTCCTCCACGTCCGCCGACGGGTGGATGAACGGCTCGGTTGAGTTGGAGTTCATGCAGGCTAGTGTCGCCCGCGCGGGTTATCCGCACGTAACCGGACCGCCTCCTCGTGGTCATGGCCTCCGGTCCACCCGGTGTTAACCTTTGCGCTGCCTTTGAATCACATCCACGATTGGTCTGCCCCCGACACATGACCAGTTCACTGACGGTGATCACTCCTGTCCGCAACATCCAGGGCTACCTCACCGAGTGCCTTGATTCGGTTCTGACGCAACAGCGTGTGACCGCCGGCGTCGAGCTGGTCGCGGTCGACGACGCCTCCTCGGACCACGGCGGTGAGCTGATCGACGAGCGCGCCGCCGCGGACCCGCGCGTGGTCGCGGTCCACCTCACCGACCCGGGCGACGCCCGCAACCTCGGCCTGGCCCGGGCCACCGGCGACTACGTCTGGTTCGTCGACGGTGATCACCGGATCGTGCCGGACGCGCTCGCGGTGGTCGTCGCGCGGCTCGTCGCGGAGAAGCCGGACGTGCTGGTCGTCGGCGTGGCCCGGGAGGCGTGGAACCGGAAGGTGACCCGCTGGACCGCGCCGGCCGACGTGCGGACCGGGGCCGCGGCGCTGACCGCGCCGCCCACGCCGCTGGGCGGTCTGGTGATCCGCCGGGAATTCCTGGCCGAGCAGGCGATCCGCTTCCGGCCCGGCCCACTCGCGGAGATCGCTTTCGGGTACGACGTCCTCACCGCCACCGACAACGTCGCCACCGTCGAGGCGGCCTGCTACGTGCACCGGGTGCCGCGGCAGCCGAAGCGCGCCGCCGCGAACCGCGCCGCGGTCGCGCAGTACGAGCACGTCCTGAGCCTGGCCACGCCGTCCCGGGCGACCGTCGAGCGGGTCGGCGGTGAGCTGCTCGACATCCTGGAGAGCCGGGTCCCGGCCACCGCGCGCCGCGCCATGCTCGGCGAGATCTCGGCGCTGCTGGGTAGATACGGCGTGCGCGCGAGCCGCCTGCTGGCCGCCCGCCGCACCGAGCGCCTCACCGGAAAGCTGCGCGGGTTCGCCGGCAAACTGCGCGGCAAGCTGCGCAAGGGCCTGCTGCGCGCCTACTACCGCTGGCAGCTGCGGCTGCCGATGGACGAGAACCTGGCCGTCTACGCGGCGTACTGGTACCGCGGCTACGCCTGCAACCCGGCCGCGATCTACGAGGCCGCGAAAGAGCTCGCGCCCGGAGTCAAGGGCGTCTGGGTGAGCAAGGGCGAGGTGCCGCCCGGGGTGCCGGCCGTCAAGCCGGGCACCCGGGCCTACTACCGCGCGCTGGCCCGGGCCAAATACCTGATCAACAACGCGACCTTCCCGGCGTACGTCGTGAAGCGCCCCGGAAGCATCCACGTCCAGACCCACCACGGCACCCCGCTCAAGACGATGGGCCTGGACCAGCCCCGCTTCCCGGCCTCGCTGGGCAAGTTCAACGCCGAGCGGATGCTCCGCAACATCGCCAAGTGGGACTTCAGCGTCACCGCGAACCGGCACACCACGCTGCTCTGGGACCGCCAGTTCCCGATCAAGGGCGAGACCCTGGAGACCGGTTACCCGCGCAACGACGTGCTGGCCCGGGCGACCGCGGAGGACACCGCCGCGGCCCGCGCCGCGCTCGGCATCGCCCCGGGCGAGCGGGTCGTGCTCTACGCGCCGACGCACCGCGAGTGGCACCCGGCCTTCACCCCGGTGCTGGACGTCGACGCGCTCGCCGAGGCGCTCGGCCCGAACACCCGGGTGCTGCTGCGCGGGCACTACTTCTACGACTCGCTGGGCTTCCCGCCACAGCATCCGCGGGTGCTCGACGTGTCCCGGCACCCGTCGGTGGAGCAGCTGATGATCGCGTCGGACGCGATGATCACCGACTTCTCCTCGGTGATGTTCGACTACGGCGTCCTGGACCGCCCGCTGGTGATCTTCGCGCCGGACTGGGACGTCTACCAGGCGGTCCGCGGGGTCACCTTCGACCTGCCGACCGAGCACCCGGGCACGTTCGCGCGCACCTTCGACGACCTGGTCGAGGCGTTCCGCGATGGTCGGGTGGACAGTGCCGAGGCGGCCGGGTACCGCGCCCGGTTCCGCGAGCGGTTCTGCTCACTGGAGGACGGGCACGCCGCCGAGCGCGTCGTCCGCCGGGTCTTCCTGGGGGAGCGCCTTGTCTGAGTACGTGCCCGGCCGGGTCAGCGTCGTCGTCCCGATCTACAACGTGGCCCCGTTCCTGCGTGACTGCCTGGACTCGCTGCGCGCCCAGACCTACCCCGACGTCCAGGTCGTGCTGGTCGACGACGGCTCGACCGACGGCTGCGCGGCGATCGCCGCCGAGTACGCCGCGGCCGACCCCCGCTTCCAGGTGATCACCCAGGCCAACGCCGGGCTCTCGGCGGCCCGCAACAACGGGTTGCCGGCCGCCGACGGCGAGTTCCTGGCGTTCGTGGACAGCGACGACGTGGTCGCCGCGCACGGCTACGAGCTGCTCGTCCGGGCGCTCGACGGCGGCGCCGACTTCGCGGCCGGCGGGGTGCTGCGGCTCAACTCGCGTGGGCCGTACCAGGGTGGCCTGCACCGGGACGCGCTCAAGCGCACCGACCTGGCCGCGCACGTCTCCCGGGACCACGCGCTGCTGCGCGACCGGACGGTCTGGAACAAGCTGTACCGCCGCGAGTTCTACGACCGGCACCACCTGGAGTTCCCGGTCGGCCGCCTGTTCGAGGACGTGCCGGTCACCATCCCGGCGCACGCCCTGGCCGGCAAGGTCGCCGTGGTCGCCGAGCCGATCTACTTCTGGCGGGCCCGCGAGGGCGCGGTCCGCTCGATCACCCAGACCGAGAACGACCTGCGCAACCTGGTCGACCGGTTCTACACCACGAACCTGACCCGCAAGCTGCTCGACGACGCCGGCCGCCCGGACCTGCGCCGGGTCTACGAGCGCCAGGCGATCTGGGACAAGCTCAGCAACTACCTGAAGTTCCTGCCCGGGGCGTCCCCGGAGTACCGGGACACGTTCCTCGACCTGGCCGTCGCGTACCTGGAGCAGGCCGGCCCGGACGCGCTCGCCGACCAGCCGCCGGCGATCCGCCGCCAGTGGCAGCTGGTCCGCGAGCGCCGGATGGACGACCTGGTCACCCTCGTCGACCGGGACGGCCAGGCCGCGGACGCCGCCCGGACCGCGGCGCGACCGGAAGCGATCATCCACGACGTCGCCTGGCGGGACGGCCGGCTGGAGCTGATCGGCACCGCCTCCACCCCGCCGGGCAGCCCGCGCGCCGGCGTGGTCCGGCTTTACTGGCTCAAGGTGCTCGGCGGTCGCCGCCGGATCCCGCTCTGGGCCCGCCCGCACCGCGCGGCCGGCCCGGGCGGCTTCCGGATCGTCGTCGACCCGGCCGCGCTGCTGGCCGGCAACTCCTGGACGGTGGCCGGCGCGACCACCCAGGGCCTGCACCGCCCGCGCAAGCTCCCGGTCCGGCTCGCCCTCGAGTTCAACGCGATGCCGCCCGGCCACACCCTGGCCGACGGGGTCCGGGTCACCCCGGTCGAGGTCAAGAAGCACCTGCGGATCCAGGTCACCCGCGCGGCCGGGACGCTCGCCGGCGGCCACCGGGACGGCGCCGATCTGGTGCTGACCGGCCGGCTACGGACCCGCCCGGCGGACCCCGCCCGGATCGACCTGAGCTGGGCCAAGGGCGTCGTCGCGCACTCCGTCCCGGCCGAGGTGGCCGACGACCTGACGTTCACCGCCCGGGTGCCGCTGGCCGCGGTCGCGCTGCCGGGCACCGATGACAACCACGCGACCGGCCTGTACACCCAGCGCCTCGCCGTGGACCTGGTGGCCGGCGGCAAGACCGTGCCGCTGGCGGCGGCCGACGATTTCCGGGCGACCCGGACCGCGTACGGCGCCGACGAGGTCTACCTGGCCGTCTCGGAGACCCGCCAGGTCCGGCTCTGCACCCGCCCGCTGGGCCCGGTGGTCACCGCCGCCGAGCTGAGCCCGGCCGGCGTCCTGACCCTGCGCGGCGACAGCGGCCGCCCGGTCGACGGCGAGCTGCTCCTGCGGCTGCGCGGCCGGCACAAGGATCTGGCCGTGCCGCTGCGGGCCGCCGACGGCCCGTGGACGGCCGTGGTGGACCTGACCGCGGTGCCCACCCTGGCCGGCCCGCTGCCACTGGTGTCGGGCGTCTGGGACGTCACGTTCCGCGCCGACGGGCAGCGCCGGCCGGTGATCGCGCCGCTCGGGTTCGCCGACGAGGCCTGGTCCGAGCTGCCCGGCGCGGTCACCACCGCCGACGGCACCCGGATCGCGCTGCGCCGGGCGCCCGCCGAGCGGATCACCGTGTCGGTGGCGGCGGCCGAGGTCACGTCGGCGCCGGGGGCCGAACTCCCGCTGCGGGACGTGGTGCTCTTCGACGCCGCGCCCGGCCGGCGCTACTTCGACGACCCGGCCGCGCTGCTGGACGAGCTGATCGGCCGGCCGGGCGCGCCGGTCGCGCTCTGGACGGCCGAGCACGGCGAGCCGGTCCCGGACGGGGCCACCGGGGTGCGGCTCGGCGGCGAGCAGTGGCGGGCCGCGCTGGCCACCAGCCGCTGGATCATCACGAACGACGACCTGCCCCGCTGGTTCCGGCCGCGCGCCGGGCAGACCGTGCTGCGGCTGGCCGGGGGCTGGCCGGTGGCCCGGTTCGGGGCGCTGGCG
The DNA here is from genome assembly GCF_019704555.1 of Actinoplanes sp. L3-i22. Classification (NCBI taxonomy): domain Bacteria; kingdom Bacillati; phylum Actinomycetota; class Actinomycetes; order Micromonosporales; family Micromonosporaceae; genus Actinoplanes; species Actinoplanes sp. L3-i22. The sequence continues at coordinate 11,261,552 of NZ_AP024745.1, read as the reverse complement.
GCGGCTCATCCGTACGGCGCGACGCTGATCGAGCAGCTCACCGCGGACGCCGGGAAGTGGACCGCGGTCGCCTCGCCGGGCCGGGACGCCACCCCGGTGCTGCGCCAGGAGCTGCGCTTCGACGGCCCGGTCCTGGAGTTCGGGCGCCCCGCGGCGGACGTGCTGGAGCACCGCGACCACGAGAGCGCCCGGATCGCGCTCGCCGAGCGGCTCGGGCTGGACCCGGCGACCCGGTTCGTCCTCTACGCCCCCACCCGCCGCCTGATGGACCTGCGCAAGCGGGGCTGGAGCGACCCGGGCCGGCTGCTCGACCTGCGCCTGGTGGCGGACGCCCTGCCGGCCGGCCACCGGCTGCTGGTCCGCCGCCATCCGGCACTGCACGACGACGTGGCCGGGCTGGCCGACGGGGTGCTGGACGTGTCCACCCTGCCCCGGGCGAGTGATCTTCTACCCGCCGTCGGGGTACTCATCTCCGACTACTCGTCGCTGATCGCCGACTACTCGGCCACCGGCCGACCGGTCCTGCTGTACGTACCCGATCTGGCGGATTTCCGATCCTCCCCGGGCCTCAACCTCGACGTCGAGTCATCGGCTCCCGGACCGCTGCTGAGCACGTCGGCCGAGGTGGCGGACGCTTTGCGGGATCTGGAAACGGTCACGGCGGATTATGCGGCGGCTACGAAGAGTTTCGCCGCGGCCCACGGACCCCGGGCCGCCGGGCGGGCTTCCGCGAACCTGGTCGACTGGCTGCTGTCGGTGGAGCGCTGAGCCGTTATGTTTTGTCCATGACCTCCATTCCGCTCGCCGAGGAACTCCTACTTCTCGCGTACGACGATCAGACGGGCAAAGCGACCGGTTCCCGGATCGGGCTCGATCTTGGCATGGCCGCGGCTGTGCTGATCGATCTCGCGCTGGCGGGCCGGGTCGCCTATGTCGACGGTTACCTGCAGGTCAAGGACGCGACGCCGATCGGGGACACGATCGCCGACGCGGTGCTCACCAAATTGGCCGGCGACCCGCCGCACACCCCCGCCCAGTGGCTGCAGCGCCTGCGGCACCGGCTGCGCACCCGGGTCCTGGAGGACCTGTGCGCCCGCGGCGTGATCAAGGACGTGGACGAGACCCAGCTCGAGTTCATTCACGTGCACCGCTACCCGACCACCGACCACGCGTTCGAGACCGAGATCCGGGGCCGCCTGAAGACCGCCCTGACCACCGACACGGTGCCGGACGAGCGCACCGCGGCGCTGGCCACCCTGCTCTGCGCCGCCCGGATGGAGCCGGCGCTGAAGCTTCCGCCGGAGGAGGCCGAGCAGGCCCACCGCCGGCTCGAGGCGATCTCGGCCGGGGCCGGCTTCGCCGGCGGCGCCAGCATGGAGGACTCGATCGTCCGCCCCAGCGTCGCGCTGGTGGTCCTCACCCTGGGCCGGGCGATCTCGGCCGCCCTGGGCGCTCCTAAGGTCTCCTGAGAGCCCCTGGAACGCCCGGGCCGGTGGATCAGACGCCGAGGACGGCCGCGATCTCCGCACGCAGGGCACCCAGCCCGGCGGAGGCGCGGCTCCGGGCCGCGGCCACGTCCCCGTCCCCGACCGGTTCGACCACTTCGAGGTACGCCTTGAGCTTCGGCTCGGTCCCCGAGGGTCGGATCACCACCCGGGCCGTCCCGGTCCGGAACGTGAGCACGTCGTTCGCCGGGAGCAGGTCGGTGACCTCGGTCAGCGCGGTGCCGAGCAGCGCGGCCGGCGGGTCCTGCCGCGCCCGGGTCATCGCCGCGCCGATCTCGGCCAGGTCGTCCACCCGGACCGAGAGCTGGTCGGTGGCGTGCACCCCGAACTCGACCGCCAGCTCGTCCAGCCGGTCGCCGAGCGTGCGCCCCTCGGCCTTGAGCCCGGCGGCCAGCTCCGCGACGGTCAGCGCGGCGGTGATGCCGTCCTTGTCGCGCACCATGGCCGGGGCGACGCAGTAGCCGAGCGCCTCCTCGTAGCCGAAGGCGAGCTCCTCGGCGGCCCGGACGATCCACTTGAAGCCGGTCAGGGTCTCCGCGTAGGGCACGCCGCGCGCCGCGCACAGACGACCCAGCAGCGACGACGAGACGATCGTGGTGGCGTACGTCCCGGGCGTCCCGCGCCGGATCAGGTGATCGGCGAGCAGCACCCCGAGCTCGTCCCCGCGCAACGGCCGCCAGGCGCCGCCCGCCCCGGGGATCGCCACCGCGCAGCGGTCCGCGTCCGGGTCGTTGGCGATCGCCAGGTCCGCCCCGGTCGAGCCGGCCAGCGCGACCAGGTGGTCCATCGCGCCCGGCTCCTCCGGGTTGGGGAACGTGACGGTCGGGAACTCCGGGTCCGGCTCCGCCTGGTCGGCGACCACGGCCGGGGTGGCGAAGCCGGCCGCGGCGAACGCGGCGACCAGGGTCTCCCCGCCGACGCCGTGCAGCGGGGTGTAGGCCACGGCCAGGTCGCGGGGGCCGTTCCGGGTGAGGACGGCGGCGGCGCTGTCGACGTACCCCGCAATGATCTTCTGATCCAGAACCGTGCCCGCGTCGCCCAGCGGGACCGACGCGGCGCTGGCGACCGCGCGGATGGCGGCCTCGATGCCGGCGTCGGCCGGCGGCACGATCTGCGCGCCGGAGCCGGCCGGACCGCCCAGTCGGGCGCCGAGATAGACCTTGTAGCCGTTGTCCTGCGGCGGGTTGTGGCTGGCCGTCACCATCACGCCGGCCACCGCGTCCAGCGCGCGCACCGCGTAGGCCAGCACCGGGGTCGGCAGCACCCCGGGCATCAGCAGCGCCGCGCGCCCGGCGCCGGTCGCCACCCGGGCGGTCTGCTCGGCGAACTCCAGCGAGCCGTGCCGGGCGTCATACCCGATCACCAGGGGGCCGTCGCCGTTCTGCTCGGCCAGCCAGGTCACCAGACCGGCCGCGGCCCGGGTGACCACCGCGAGGTTCATCCCGTTCGGCCCGGCCCGCAACCGCCCGCGCAGGCCGGCGGTGCCGAAGGTGAGGGGACCGGCGAACCGGTCGCGCAGCTCCCCGGCGGTGGCCGGCAGCCCGTCGATCAGCTCACGCAACTCGGCCCGGCTCACCGGATCGGGATCGTCCGCGAGCCAGGCCTCGGCCGTCGCCCTCAAATCAATATCAACTTCTGGTGCCATTACGGATTGATAGCACAGAGCCGTCACAGGTTGAGCTGGAAGCTCTCCGCCATGGCGTCGAAATACTTCTTGCTGTCGTCGAACTCGGCCGCCGGAGTGGTCAGGAAGAACGAGTACATCGTCCCGTCGACCTGGGTCATCCGCCAGATGCCGTGCCGCGCGGTGTCGCCGGTGCCGCAGGTGTACTCCAGCTCGGCGGCGGGCCGCCCGGCCATCTGCACGTCGGTGTTGGTCCCGATCGACTTGAACGGGCTCGGGCAGTTCGCCGACTTCTTCAGCCCGGTCGGCGCGTTGCTGGTGACGAACTTCTCCGGCGTCGCCTTGCCCGCCTCGGCCAGCACCCGCACCTTGCGCAGCTTGTCGGCCGGGTCGATGTAGTCGACGTACGACCCGCCCGCGGTCCGCTTCCAGCCGGCCGGGACGTTGACCGAGATCGCCTTGTTGCCCTTGTACGCCTGGGTCTGCACGTCACCCGAGGCGGCCGGAGCGCTCGACTGCGCGTCGCCGACCGGGGTCTGCGCCTGCGGCTGGTCCTTGTCGCCGCCACCGGTCAGCGAGAAGATCAGGATGATCGCCAGCAGCGCGGCCACGCCGCCACCGCCGACCGCCAGCTGCTTGTTCCGCGGCCAGCCCTGGAACGTCGCCATCGCCCGGCCGCTGGTGTCCTTGACCGTCCGGGTCACGTTCTCCAGCGCCATCCGGCGTTTCGCGGCCGGGCTGGTCACCACGGTGCCCGGCCGGGCGTTCTGCTGCTGCCACGCGCTCTGCGGCGGGATGACGCTGGTCGGCCCGGTCGGCTGCGGGATCTTGTGGGCCGGCAGCATGCCGGTCGGGTAACCGGCGTCGGCCGGCTCCGGGGCGCGCCGGCGGCCGCCACCCGAGTTCTGCTGCTCGAGCTTGGTCAGGTGGTCGGTGAGCGACTCGCCGGCCGAGAGCATCGCCCGGCCGCCGATCTGGCCCGACGGCTGCGGCGGGATCGCCTGGGTCTCGGCCGCGGGCGGCGGCGACACCGGGCGCGTGGCCGGGACGACCGAGTAGGGGTCGGTCATCATGTGCGGCGGCGCCTTGCTGGCCAGCACGCCGGCCAGCTGCTGCCGCAGGATGGTGCGCGCGGTCTGCACGTCCATCCGCTGGGCCGGGTTCTTCTCCAGCAGGCCCATCAGCACCGGGGTGAGCGAGCCGGCCCGCTGCACCGGGGCGGGCGGGTCCTCGACCACCGCGTGCATGGTCTCGATCGGGTCGCCCTTGTCGAACGGGGGCCGGCCCTCGATCGCCGTGTAGAGCGTCACACCGAGCGAGAACAGGTCGCTGGGCGGCCCGAAGTCCTGCCCCATGGCCCGCTCGGGGGAGATGAAGTGCGGCGAGCCGAGCACCATGCCCGGCGTGGTCAGCTGAATGTCGGTGGGCATCCGCGCGACGCCGAAGTCGGTCAGCACGCAGCGACCGTCGTTGCAGATCAGCACGTTGGCCGGCTTGACGTCGCGGTGCAGCACGCCGTGCGCGTGGGCGACCTCGAGCGCGCCGAGCAGGGCGATGCCGATCTTGGCGACGACACGGGCCGAGACCGGCCCGTCCTCGATCACCATGTCGGCGAGGCTGCGCGCGTCCAGCAGCTCCATCACGATCCAGGGCCGGCCGTTCTCGTGGACGACGTCGTAGACCTGGACGACCGCGGGGTGCTGCAACGCGGCCGCGGCCCGGGCCTCGCGCATGGTCCGCTCATACATCGAGTCGCGGTCGCTGGGGGCCAGGCCGGGCGGGAGGATGACCTCCTTGATCGCCACGTCGCGGCGCAGCAGCGTGTCCGCCGCGCGCCAGACCGTGCCCATGCCGCCATGACCCACTGCGGCGCGCAGCGTGTACCGCCCGCCGATCAGGGTGCCGGGGGCAGCGCGTCCACCTAGGGAAGCCGCGTCGCCGCTGCTCCACGTCGGAATCTGAGTCACTGAGGATGCCACCGAGGGGGTCTAGGGGGCCGGGCCAACGCAGCTATCTTGCCCGCTCGCCTCCCGCAACGAAAGTCGCGACCGGACTGTTCATCGGGAAACGACCGAGGGTAGTGGCGGAGTGGCCGACGGTGGACGCCGCCGAACCGAAAAGGCCACCGCTGGGACCATCGTGGTCCTACGGTTGAGGATGATGGTGTTGCGCCCGCGTGCGACGGTGAGTGAGGTCTGTCACAAAACCGCACGGGATGCGGGCCGACCATCGGCCTGTCAGGCTGCAAAACGTACGCGTGGTGTGTCGCGTCACCTCCGCGATTCGCTACCCGTTGATGGAGTTGACGGCCCGGGACGATCTCCCGTGGGCCGCGGCGAACCGTCCGCAGCACCGCACCACCGGGGCCGGCCATGTTTACCCGACCGTTACACAGCGTGACCAAAATCGGATTAAGCTGTCGCGCGTCGCAAAATCCGACGAAACACGAGATTGATCTGGAAGTCGACGTGACTACTGCTCTGACGGCGCCCGAGGGTGCCGATACGGCGTGGCCGGCGCCCCTGCCCGGTGCCGACCCCCTGCCCGGCCGGCTCGACCGCTGGCTCGCCGCCCGGGGAGCCGAGCTGGTAGCGCTCCGTCGGCACATCCATGCCCACCCGGAGCGGTCACACTCCGAGTTCGAGACGGCCGCGCTGGTCGCCCGGGAGCTGACCCTGGCCGGCCTGGCGCCGCGCCTGATGCCCCGCGGCAACGGCGTGATCTGCGACATCGGCGAGGGCGACGAGGTGATCGCCTTCCGTGCCGACCTGGACGCGCTGCCCCTGCACGACCTCAAGGACGTGCCGTACCGGAGCACCGTGGAGAAGGTCGCGCACGCCTGCGGCCACGACGTGCACACCACCATCCTGCTCGGCCTCGGCCTGGCCCTGGCCCAGCTCAACGAGCAGGGCGAGCTGCCCGGCCGGGTGCGGCTGCTGTTCCAGCCCGGCGAGGAGGCGATCCCGTCCGGCGCGCCCGAGGTGATCGCCGCCGGCGGGCTCAAGGACGTCGCCGCGATCTACGCGCTGCACTGCTACCCGCAGCTGCCGGCCGGCCTGGTCGGGGTCCGCTCCGGCCCGTTCACCGCCGCCGCGGACACGGTCAAGGTCACGCTCAACGGCCCCGGCGGCCACACCGCCCGCCCGCATCTGACCGCCGACCTGGTGCACGCGCTCGGCCGGGTCATCGTCGACGTGCCGGCCCTGCTGGACCGCCGGGTCGACCCGCGCGCCGGCGTCTCGCTGGTCTGGGGCTCGGTCCACGCCGGCCAGGCGTTCAACGCGATCCCGGGCACCGGCGAGGTCAGCGGCACGGTCCGGATCCTGAACCGGGAGGCCTGGCGCGAGGCCCCGCAGATGATCACCAAGCTGATCCGTGACGTGGTCGCCGCGACCGGCGCCGAGGTCGAGGTGGAGTACCGCCGCGGCGTCCCGCCGGTGATCAACGACCGGATGGCGACCGCGATCATCGCGGGCGCGGCGGGCGCCGCCCTCGGTGCCGACCGGGTGGTCGAGGCCGAGATCAGCATGGGCGGCGAGGACTTCTCGTTCTACCTGGAGCACGTCCCCGGCTCGATGATCCGCCTCGGCACCGCGGTGCCCGGCTCGGACGTCCGCCACGACCTGCACCAGGGCGACTTCGACGTCGACGAGAACTGCATCGGCCACGGCATCCGGGTGATGACGCACACCGCGCTGGCCGCGCTCGCCACCGCCGCTTTCTAACTTCAAGATCTTTTTTGCCTCGGCTGCGGCCGATAACTGATCGTCGCTCCCGCGGGGACCCTTCCGGGCCTCGCAAGGGCGCCGGGGCGCCCAGAACACGAGACCCGCAAGGGCGACGTCCGCGGGTGGTTGCGGTTTCAAAGGACCCACGCGCCCCGGTCGCCGGCCCAACGCCCAGCCGCGCCTCCCGGCCCCGGCTGGTGCTGGGGGCTGCCTTCGGCGCCCCGAAACAGCCGTGGGGACCAGCCGGGTGCCGCGGGCGCGGGGCTGGGTCAGGGGGTGGCGGGGGAGTCGGTGGGCTTGGTGGGCGTGGTCAGCGGGTGGGTGCGCTGGTGGCGGCGGCGCAGGTAGACGACCAGCCAGGCGAGCGGGCCGAGGACCAGCAGCCAGGGCAGCAGCGCACCGATGATCACCAGCAGGACCGACAGCGAGGCGAGCAGGCCGTGCCAGCCGTCGGCGAGGCCGCTGAGGAAGCCGGGCTCCTGGGTGTCGCCGGCCGGCGCCGGGACGTCCGGGCCGAGCAGCACCACGGTGACCGTGCTGAGCGCGCTCAGGTCGGCCAGGCGCCGCTTCTTGGCCTGCAGCGAGGCCAGGTCGGACTCCCGGGTGGCGACCTCCTTCTCCAGCATCACCAGGTCGTTGAGCGACTTGGCCTGGCCGAGCAGCTTCCGGCCGCTGTCCACCCGGGCCTGCTGCACCGAGATCCGGGCGTCCAGGTCGACGACCTGCTCGGTGACGTCCTCGGTGCTGATCGCCCGGCTCTTCTCGGTGCCGAGCTTGCCGATCTGCTCCAGCGCCGAAGCGAACTTGTCGGCCGGGATCCGCAGCTTCAGCGTGGCGGTGTCGGTGCCGCCCCCGCCGCTCTGCCGGTCGTCGCCGCCGATGAACCCGCCGGTCCCGCCGGCGATGCCGGTGGCCTGTGCGGCGGCCGCGTTGACGTCCTTCACCTGGATGGTGATCGTGCCGGTGTAGATGATCGACCGCTGGTCCACCCGCAGATCCGGCGCCTGCGCGGTGGTGTCCTTGCCCTGCCCCGCGTCCGCGCCGGCCTGGGCCTCGCCCTGCGGCGCGGCCTGCGGGTCGACTTGTGAGTCGGCCCGCCCCGCGGCGGGCGCGGCCGCCTTGTCCGCGCTGGACGCGCCCGAATCGTCGGTCGCGCTGTCATTGCCACAGCCGGCCAGAAGTGCGCCGCTGAGCACCACAGCGCCGAGCATTATGTATCCCCGCTTCAGCATCACCACTCCGATCGTCGGTACGACTGACCGCTGGGACGTTCGACGCCCGGTTCCCGGTTCCGGCAGACTGCGAGTTGACCGGTCACGATTCAGCGACGGAGGAGCACCGTGCGTGTCACGAAGTTCACCCATGCCTGTCTACGGATCGAGGGGGCGGGGGTGCTCGTCGTCGATCCGGGCGAATTCTCCGAGAAGTCGGTGCTGGACGGTGCGGATGCGGTGGTCATCACCCACGAGCACTTCGATCACCTCGACGTCGCGGCGGTGACCGCGGCGGTGGGGCGCCGTCCCGAGCTGCGGATCTTCGCGCACGAGGAGGTGCTGGCGAAGCTCGGCGACGTCGCCGGGGCGACCACGGCGGTGAAGCCGGGCGAGGAGTTCGAGGCGGCCGGCTACACCCTCCGGGCGTACGGCGGCCGGCACGCCGTGATCCACGACTACATCCCGCGGATCGCCAACCTGGGCTACCTGATCTCGGACGGCGGCTCGAACGTCTACCACCCGGGCGACTCGTTCGTGGTGCCCGAGGGGGTGGCCGTCGAGGCGCTCGGCGTGCCGCTCAACGCGCCGTGGATGAAGATCTCCGAGGCGATCGAGTTCGCCCGGGCGGTCCGGCCGGAGCGGGCGTTCGCGATCCACGACGGGTTGCTCAACGAGCGCGGGGCGGCCGTCTCCGACGGTCATCTGGAGAAGTTCGCCCAGACCCGCTATCAGCACCTGGCACCCGGCACCACGCTCGACTGACGTGCCGGAGCTGATCGACGACGTGGTCCGGCGGCTCTACGAGGAGCCGCCGGACGGTTTCGTGGCGACCCGGTCGGCCGCGATCGAGGCGGCCCGGGCGGCCGGTGACCGGGACACCGCCAAGCGGCTCGCCGCCCTCAAGAAGCCGACCGTGGCCGCGTGGGTGGTCAACCTGCTGGCCCGTAGGCGCCCGGATCTGATCGGGGAGCTGGTCGAGTTGTCCGGGGCGTTGCGGGCCGCGCAGCGGGAGCTGCGGGGCGACCAGTTGCGGGAGCTCTCGCAGCAGCGGCGGGCGTTCGTGTCGGCGCTGGTCACGGCGGCGCGCAAGCTGGCCGTGGCGGCCGGGGCGGGGGCCGGGAAGCTGCCGCTGGGTGAGGTGGAGGCGACGCTGACCGCGGCGCTCGCCGACCCGGAGGTGGCCGGGCAGGTGCGGACCGGGCGGCTGATCCGGGCCGCGGCGTATGCCGGGTTCGGGGAGGTGCCGCGGCCGCGGCTGCGGTTGATCACCGGTGGCGACGAGGACCTCGGCGACGATCTTGAGCAGCCCGATCCGTCGTCCGGCCGGAGCGGCGGCGAGCCGGGATGGGGCGGCGCGGACGGCGTCGAAGCCGGCCGGAGCGACGCCGGCGGCCGGGACGCCGGCGGTGGGGAGGCCGGGCATGACGACGCGGCTCGGGAGGAAGCGGCTCGGGAACGGGCGGCTCGGGAGCGGCACCGCCGGGAGGTCGAGCGCCGCCGCCGGGACCTGGAGCGTGAACTGAGCGCCGCCGAGGCCGCCGAACGCCGGGCCGATGACCAGCTGAAACGGGCGGAGTCGGCGGAGCGGGACGCGGAGAGCCTGGTCGACGACCTGGAGGCGGAGCTGGCCGAGCTGGAGCGACGGCGTACCGAGGCGGTCGCCGAGGTGGGCCGCCGCAAGCTGGGCCGGCGGACCGCCGAGCGCGAGTCCGCGGCCGCCCGGCGCCGGGTCGGTGACGTGCAGGCCGCGCTGGAGGACCTGGACTGATCATCGGCTGGTGAGGCGTGCGGCCGCGTTGGAAGAGCTGGACTGATCATCGGCTGGTGAACCGGACAAGGGTTTCCGGAACCACCCACGCAGAATGAAGGGTGCGGCGATCGTCCTGGACGCGCCAGCGGCCAGATCGCCGCGCCCGGCCCCGGCGGGAGCAGCGATCAGTTATCGGCCGCAGCCTACGACATCGATCTCTTGAATTTGATCTTGATTGGGGTCTTCCGGGGCAGGCCACGGCGGTGATCGATCCCGGCACCGAGGCCGGTTCCGGACGGCGGCGGACAAGTAGAGCGTTTTCTTAATCGGTCAAGCGGAGCAGAATCGGGCGGTGACCCCCGAACAGGCAGCGGCCAACGCCAAGGCGAGCGTCGCCACCATCGTCGGAGCTTTCGCCGAATCCCCGCAGACCCTGCGCCGTGCCCGCCTGCTCGGGCTGAGCGGCTGGGCCTACCACGTGTCGGCCCGGGCCGGCGCGCTCGGCGACGTGCGGCCGGAGACGGTGGCGGCCGCGATCGCGTTCATCGCGCCCGAGGCGGTCACCGAGGGGTGGGAGGCGACGGCGAAGAGCTCGCAGCCGTCCGAGGTGGCCAGCTGGCACCTGCGTGAGCTGTGCACCTGGGGCGAGGAGCAGGTCGGCGGCTTCCCGCGGCTGACCCGGCTGCTGGAGCTGGCCGAGCGGGTGGTGGACGCGGTCGACCCGGCCGGGCTGCCGCTCTTCGCCGCCTGGCAGGCGATGCCGATGCCGAGCCAGGACCCGGGCGCGCGGGCCGCGGTGCTGCTGCACCTGCTGCACGAGCACCGGCAGGGGATCCACGTGATCGCGGTCCGGGCCGGTGGGCTGACCCCGCTGGAGGCGATCATCGCCGGGCCGGAGGGGGAGACCGGGGCGGTGGCGCTCGGCTGGCAGTCGCCCTATCCGTCCGCGGGGCCGCTGGTCCGCCGGCTGATGTGGGCCGAGGCGGTGGCGAACTCGATGGCCGGCCACGCGTTCGAGACGCTCGACCGTCCGGAGCGGGTCGAACTGGCCGGCCTGCTGGAATCGCTCTCCCATCGGTTTACCCGCTGAGGGTGAATTCGATTGGCAGATGACTATCGGCGTGATCCGATGCCGGGCATGAGCGCGCTCCCGACCGGCTGGACCATCCGCCGGCCCACCCTCGACGACGTGCCGCGCATTCTCGAGCTGGTGCACGCCAGCGACATCGCCGCGGTCGGTGAGCCGGACTTCAGCGCCGACGAGGTGCGCGAGGAGCTGACCGGGCCGAACACCGACATGTCCCGGGACTCGTGGCTGGCCTTCGACGAGGCCGGGCGGCTCGCCGGGTGGGCCTATCCGCGCAATCACACCGGGCAGGCCCGGGACTTCCTGGAGGTCTACGTCTGGCCCGAGCGGGGCCTGCCGGCGCAACGTCCGCTGCTCGACCTGATCATGGCGCGGATGGCCGGGCGCGCCGCCGAGCTGGGTCACGACGTCTACACCGTGCGGGCCGGGGCGATCCCGAACGAGACGGCGTACATCGAGGCGCTCACCGCGGCCGGGTTCACGTTCCTGAAGCAGCACGCGCGGATGCGGATGCCGCTGGCCGGCGTTCCGGCCGAGGCCCCGGCGCCGCCGGTGGGCGTGACCATCCGGGCGGTGCGTCACGACGACGACGGCGAGATGCGGCGCTTCCACGCGATCATCGAGGAGGCGTTCCAGGACTCGGATCACCCCTCGATGGCGTACGAGGACTGGCGACGCCAGTTCGAGGGGGACAGCACGGTCGCCTACGACGAGTGGTTCGTGGCGTGGGCCGACGGCGAGGTCGCCGGGGTGCTGCAGTCGACCGGCCCGGAGGACGACGGCGACGAGGCCTGGGTGCGGTATCTGGCGGTGCTGCGGCCGTACCGGAAGCGGGGGATCGGCGAGGCCCTGCTGCGCCGCGCGTTCGCCGCCTACGCCGCCAAGGGCCGGCCGCAGGTCGGCCTCGGGGTCGACATGGCCAACCCGACCGAGGCCGCACGGCTCTACCGGAAGGTCGGGATGACCCCGCTCTACCGGGCGAACGTGTACCAGACCACCGTGACGGCGGCCCGGTCCTAGCGGCTCAGGGAACCTCGGGCGACGCCGTCCGGGTCGGGCGGTGCCGCAGGTCGCTCACGTAGTCGTCGGGAGCGCCGGCCTTCTCGGCCGCGGTGGCGATCTCGGAGAGATACCACGCGGTCGGCAGGCCGCCCTCGTAGCCGGCGAAGACGTAGACCCAGGCGGGCACCTCACCGTCAAGCGTCGATACACGCACGGTGAGCTTCTGGTAGGTGCCGGCCGGCACCCCCTCGACCTCGTCGAGTTGTGAAGCATCCCACGGATGGACGTCGTAGAGGGAGACGAAGACGCGGTCGCCAGGCGACTCGGCGATCGTCGTCACGGCCCCCTCCCAGCCCATTTCCCCTTCTCCGGCAAAGGTCAGGCGCCAGCCTTCGATCCACCCGACCCCGACCATGGGGGAGTGCGGACAGTAGGCCAGCATGCGGGCTGGGTCCAGGTTCGAGCCATACGCGGCGTAATGACGCACGGCGACGACGATAGTCGCCCTGACCGTCGGTGAGAATATGAGACGTGCGTGTCGGCACAGATGCCGTTATTTGGAGGTCGGGGAATCGTGAGTCGGATCGTGATCATCGGGGGCGGACCGGGCGGGTACGAGGCGGCCCTGGTCGCCGCCCAGCTCGATGCCGATGTGACCCTGGTCGAGGCGGACGGGCCCGGTGGCGCCTGCGTGCTGACCGACTGCGTGCCGTCGAAGACCTTCATCGCCAGCTCGGAGGTGATGACCGGATATCGTCACAACGAGCGCTTCGGGATCCGCTCCAGCGGGCTCGACGGGGTCAGCGTCGACGCCGCGGCGGTCAACGAGCGGGTGAAGAGACTGGCGCTGGCGCAGTCCGGCGACATCCAGACCAAGCTGGTCAAGGCGGGTGTGGACGTGGTCCGCGGCCGCGCGCGGCTGGGTGAGGACCGGCTCGGTCACACCCACCAGGTGCTGATCACCCCGGACCAGGGGGCGGAGTTCGCGGTCGAGGCCGACACCGTCCTGCTGGCCACCGGCGCCACCCCGCGGGTGCTGCCCACCGCCCGTCCGGACGGGGTCCGGATCCTCGACTGGCGGCAGGTCTACGACCTCACCGAGCTCCCCGAGCACCTGGTCGTGATCGGCTCCGGGGTGACCGGCGCCGAGTTCGCGAGTGCGTACCTGGCGATGGGCGTGAAGGTGACATTGGTCTCCAGTCGCGAACGGGTGATGCCGCACGAGGACGCCGACGCCGCGATGGCGATCGAGCGGGTGTTCCGGGACCGCGGGATGACCATCCTCAGCCAGTCGCGCGGCGACTCGGTGGTGAACACCGGCGACGGCGTGCGGGTGACCCTCTCCGACGGCAAGGTGATCGAGGCCTCGCACGCGCTGATCGCGGTCGGCGCGGTGCCGAACACGAACGAGCTGGGCCTGGCGGAGTACGGCGTGGCGGTCGGCAACGGCGGCTACGTGACCGTCGACCGGGTGTCGCGCACCAACGTGCCGGGCATCTACGCCGCCGGTGACTGCACCGGCGTGCTGCCGCTGGCCAGCGTCGCCGCCATGCAGGGCCGGATCGCGATCTGGCACGCGATGGGCGAGGCGGTCGCCCCGCTGCGCCTGCGCACCGTCTCGGCGAACGTGTTCACCGACCCGGAGCTGGCCACCGTCGGCGTCTCGCAGAACGAGGTGGACTCCGGCCGGACCCCGGCGCGTCAGGTGATGCTGCCGCTGACCGGCAACGCCCGGGCCAAGATGGCCGGCCTGCAGGACGGGTTCGTGAAGCTGTTCTGCCGTCCGGCAACGGGCCAGATCGTCGGCGGCGTGGTGGTCGCGCCGAAGGCGAGCGAGCTGATCCTGCCGATCACCATGGCGATCGAGAACAACCTGACCGTGGACCAGCTGGCCCACACGATCACGATCTATCCGTCGCTGTCGGGTTCGATCGCGGAAGCGGCTCGTCAGCTGATGCAGCACGAGATTCAGTAGCCGCCGGCTCCTTGCCCCCGAACAGGGCGAGGATCCAGCCGGCGGTGCCGAAGACGAGGGCGGCGCCGGCCGCGATCGCGAACAGCCGCCAGGCGGACTGGGTGACGGCGGTGCCCCCGAGGTGCCCGACCAGCCCGCCGTAACAGGCCCAGCAGAGCGAGGCGGCGCCGTCGTAGGCCACGAAGAGGCGGATCGGGTAGCCGGTGCGACCGGCGTTGTAGCCGGACGCCATCCGGCCGCCCGGGACGAACCGGCAGAGCAGCATCACGAGCGGGCCGGGCCGGCGCAGGCCGCGGGTGAAGCGCTCGGCGGCCTGCCTGGTCCGCGAATTCCCGCCATCCTCACTTCGCGGGGCGAACCGGGCACGGAACGCGCTGAGCCGGTGCCCGGTCGAACGGCCCAGGATGTACGCCACGGCGTCGCCGGTGAACATGCCGAGCGCGCCGATCGCGATCACCACGGCCAGGTGCAGGTCGCCGTAGACGGTCAGCGCGCCCGAAGTGATCATGATGGCCTGGATCGGCACGACCGGGATCAGCGCGTCGACCGCGAGGAAACCGAAGAGCGCGAGGTAGACCCAGAGCGGGGCGGTCACCATCGTCAGCAGATCGGTCATCGCAGGGGCCACCTCGCGGTTTCAGGGCTCACGGCATTCTCCGCGAGCGCACCTGAGAGAGCGCTGTGTTCAGCATGCGCCTCTCCGTGTCGAACCAGGCCGTGATGCCCGCCACGGTACGGCCGAAAGGCCCCGTACCGCCCGTGGTTTTCCCGGAGTGCACAGCGGCGGGGCGTACCGTTGGGGCGGCCCGCCGGCGCCGGATCCCCCGTTCCGACGCGCCGGGGCCGCGGGCCGCCGGTAGGTCCCGTATCGGCGGCCCGCCCACTGGGGCATCTTGTCAGCGACAAGATACTCTGGGGGCATGACGAAGCAGCGCTACCACCACGGTGACCTGCGGCGGGCCCTGCTGACGGCGGCGTCCGAGGCGATCGCCGACACCGGCGTCAACGCGCTCAGCATGCGTGACCTGGCCCGCCGGGCCGGGGTGTCGCACGCCGCTCCCGGCCACCACTTCGAGGACCGGGCCGGCCTGCTCACCGCGCTCGCCACCGACGGGTTCGAGCAACTCGCCAAGGCGCTCGCCACCTCGCGGCTGGCCAGCAACAGCCTGCTCGAGCTGGGCGTGACGTACCTGCGGTTCGCGCTGGCCAACCGGGCCACGTTCGAGGTGATGTTCCGGACCGACCTCTACCACGCGGACGACCCGGATCTGCTGGCCGCGCGGCGCCAGGCCGCCGATGCGCTCTACGCCGGGATGACCGACCTGCCCGACGCGCCGCTCGCCGACCCGTCCGCCTCGGCCGCGAGCCCGGCCAAGGCCGCCCGGGAGGGCACCGCCGAGATCGTCTCCGACGAGGTCCGCGAGGTCGGGCTGGCCGCCTGGTCGATGGTCCACGGCTTCGCCACGCTCTGGCTCAGCGGCGCCTTCCCGGACAGCGCCCAGGAGGACCCGGTGGAGGCGGCCCGGCAGATCCTGGGCCGCGTCCGCCAGATGGGTGGCTAGTCCTCGATCGTGCAGACCACGGCGCCGGCCGTGACCGTGGCGCCGACCTCCAGCGACAGGCCGTCGACCGTGCCGGCCTTGTGCGCCGAGAGCGGCTGCTCCATCTTCATCGCCTCGACGACGACGATCACGTCACCCTCGTTGACCTGGTCACCGTTCTGCGCGGCGACCTTGACGATGGTGCCCTGCATCGGGGCGGTCAGGCTGTCCCCGCTCGCCGTGGCGGCCGCGGCACCGCCGCGTGGGCGGGCGGCGCGCTTCTGCGGGGACGGGGTTCCGGCCGTACCCCCAATCAGGTTTTTGGGGAGGCGGACCTCGATGCGCCGGCCGCCGACCTCGACCACGACGGTCTCGCGCTCGGCGGCCTCGCCGCCGCCGGCGGCGGGCGCGAGGAACGGCTTGACCTCGTTGTTCCACTCGGTCTCGATCCACCGGGTGTGCACGGTGAACGGCTCGGCGGTGAACGCCTCGTCGCGGACCACCGCGCGGTGGAACGGCAGGACCGTGGCGAGGCCCTCGATCACGGTCTCGTCGAGCACCCGCCGGGAACGCTCCAGGGCCTGCTCCCGGGTCGCGCCGGTCACGATGATCTTGGCGAGCATCGAGTCGAAGTTGCCGCCGATGACGCTGCCCGCCTCGACCCCGGAATCGACCCGCGCGCCCGGGCCGGACGGCCAGGTCAGCGCGGTGACCGTGCCCGGCGCGGGCAGGAAGCCGCGACCCGCGTCCTCGCCGTTGATCCGGAACTCGATCGCGTGCCCGCGCGGCTCCGGGTCCTCGGTGATCGCCAGCGGCTCACCGGCCGCGATCCGGAACTGCTCCCGGACCAGGTCGATACCGGCGGTCTCCTCGCTGACCGGGTGCTCCACCTGCAGCCGGGTGTTGACCTCCAGGAACGAGATCGTCCCGTCCTGACCGACCAGGTACTCCACGGTGCCGGCGCCGTAGTAGCCGGCCTCGCGGCAGATCGCCTTCGCGCTGTCGTGGATCGCTTTTCTCTGCAGCTCGCTGAGGAACGGCGCGGGGGCCTCCTCGACCAGCTTCTGGTGGCGGCGCTGCAGCGAGCAGTCCCGCGTGCCGACCACCACCACGTTGCCGTGCGTGTCCGCGATGACCTGGGCCTCGACGTGCCGCGGGCGGTCCAGGTAGCGCTCGACGAAACACTCGCCCCGGCCGAACGCGGCGATCGCCTCCCGGGTCGCGCTCTCGAACAGCGCCGGGATCTCCTCGATCGTGCGGGCCACCTTCAGGCCGCGGCCGCCGCCGCCGAACGCCGCCTTGATCGCCACCGGCAGGCCGTGCTCCTCGGCGAACGCGACGATCTCGCCGGCGTTCGCGACCGGGTCCGGGGTGCCGGGGACCAGGGGCGCGCCGGCCCGCTGCGCGATGTGCCGGGCGGTGACCTTGTCGCCGAGGTCGCGGATCGCCTGCGGGCTCGGGCCGATCCAGGTCAGGCCCGCTGTCTCGACCGCCTCGGCAAATTCGGCATTTTCTGACAAAAACCCATAACCCGGATGTACGGCGTCAGCGCCGGCCCTGGTCGCCACGTCGATCAACTTGTCGATCCGGAGGTACGTGTCGGCGGCGGTCTCGCCGTCCAGTGCGTACGCCTCGTCGGCGAGCCGGGCGTGTGGCGCGTCGCGATCACTGTCGGCGTAGACGGCGACGCTGGTGAGGCCGGCGTCCTTGCAGGCCCGGATGACCCGGAGGGCGATCTCGCCGCGGTTGGCGATCAATATCTTCCGCACGGCTAGAGCCTAACGGCAGTTCAGCCTGGCGTCGCGGCCCGTCCGAGGGCTACTCATGTTCTTCTTGCCGCTCCGCTGGCTGTACTTCTTGCCGCTTCTGCCTGCGCTTGTCTTTGTCGGCTCCGCCTGCCGCTTCCGCCGGCCGCCTGCCTCGCCGCTTCCGCCGGCCGGCTGCCTTGCCGCTTCTGTCAGCCGCTTCTCTTGCCGCCACGGCTCGGCCCAATGGCTTGCTGTCCCGCTGTCGACCCGCCGGGCGCCGGCGCGGCACAGCAGCCGGCCCTCGCTGCCCGCCTGGTCGGGGCGTGCCGCTGCCTCGCTGCCAAGGGCTGCGGGAGTACTCGTTAAGGGCGACAAGCGCACTCAATGACGCCGCGCCCCAAGATCAGCGGCGCCAGAGGGAGATGATCGGAACACCCATCTCGGCGAGCAGCGTGCGAAGCAGCGGCAGCGACAGCCCGATCACATTGCCGGGGTCCCCTTCGATCCGCTCCACGAACGCCCCACCCCGCCCGTCCAGCGTGAACGCACCGGCCACCTGAAGCGGTTCCCCGGAAGCGACATACGCCTCGATCTCCGCATCGGTCACGTCGGCGAAGTGCACCACGGTCGTCCCGACCGCTTCCGCCTGCCGCCCGCTGACCAGCCCGGTCAGGTGATGCCCGGTGTGCAGCACCCCGGACTTCCCCCGCATCGCCATCCACCGCTGAGCCGCTTCCCGCCCATCGGCCGGCTTCCCGAAGATCTCCCCTTCGAAGGCCAGCACGGAGTCACACCCGAGCACCAGCGCCGCCGGATCCGCAGGCAGCTCCGCCGCCACGGTCCGAGCCTTCATCCGAGCCAGCGCAAGGCTCAACGTGTAGGCGTCCTCCGCCTCCACGACGCTCTCGTCCACCCCACTGACGATCACCTCAGCATCAATCCCGGCCCCGGTGAGCAGTGCCCGCCGAGCAGGGCTGGCCGAGGCAAGAATCAGCCGATACGCGTTGTCACTCTGCACAAAAAATGAGACTACAAGCCCTGGCCACCCAAAAGTGCACGCAAGCCCCATCTTCCACCGGTAATCCCACCAACCCAGTCACCACCACCCACCCCACCAACCCGTGCCCCACCCCGCCAGTGGCCGCACCACTCAGCCAGCAGCCACCCCGCCCGACCAGCAGCCGCACCACCCAGCCCAAGGCCGCTCACGCCGCAGCCGCACGTTCACGTCCTCGCAGCAGACCCGGGCCCCGCCCAAGCGTGGTTGAACCGCGCAGCCAGCAGGCCAGACCAGCCCCGCAGCACTTCAAACCGGCTTCCGCCCCCGCCGCCGAACAACAAGAAAGCCAACCAAAACCCCACCCGCAAGTACGGCGGCAATCCCCCCAAGAATCCCGTTCTTAAGCCCAGGCCCAGCATCACCAGGCTCCGCCGCGCTAGACGCCCCCGTAGCCCCGGAACTGACCTCACCATCAAGCGGCGGCACATCCGCAGTCAGCGCCTTAACAATATTGAGCACACCAAACCCACACTGCTCGTCCCGCCCAGGCGGCCCAATATCAGTAGCCGTTGCAGTAAGCCGATGAATAGTCTCGCGAGCCGAAATCCCAGGAAACCTGGCCCGAACCAGCGCCGCCGCCCCCGAAACAATCGCAGTGGACGCAGAGGTGCCGTCAGTCTTGCTGTATTTCTGATTTAGTCCGGTTGTGACTATATCGGTTCCGGGGGCGCAAATTCCGAGGTTCTGTCCAGATTTAGAGAAGGATGCAACGTTTCCGTTCTGGTCGACGGCGCCTACCGCCAGTACTCCCGGAATCGCGGCGGGGTAAGCAATCTGAGACGCATTGAAGTCATTTCCTGAGCTGGCAACAACAACGGCGTCCTCTTTTGTTGCGAGGCCTATAGAATCTATGAGCTCTTTAGACGGTGATGTTCCTGTCGATACGTTAATTACTTGCGCGCCGGACGTGGCGGCAAACTTGATTCCGGCCGCTAACTGAGACGGTAATGAGGAGGCTTCAGCTACCTTAATTGGCAGCAAATGCGATTGTGGAGCGATGCCAATTATTCCTGCCCCGGAACCGTGCCCATGGGCGGCTATGAGGCCTGCCATCCCGGTTCCGTGTCCGTCGATGTCGACTTTTTCCTGGCCAATGTCACCTGTTATCAAGTCGATGCCGGGGATAATGTTGTGGATGAAATCCTCGTGAGGGTCGATGCCGGTGTCAGTTATCGCGACGGTGACGCCTGCGCCCATGCTTATCGAGTGGGCCTTGTCGATCTTGAGGTAGTCGAGGAACCATTCAGCGTCACGCACTGGGTCCGCGCGGAGAAGGGTCGCATTTGGCACCGCCACGGACATGGCTAGCCCTGCGTTGATGAGGCGTCGCGCCACTTTAGCCGCCATATGGCGGTAGCCCGATAGCGGGGCCTGGGTCGATTGCTTTCTTTTCAGGAGGAAGCAGAATTGGGCTGATTCCTTCTTCCGTGGCCCATGGGTCGTCCGGATCCCAGCTCTTTCTTGTTGTTTCGTCATCGCGCGAACCGGATTTCTTGCCGGGCCCAATGGGACTTCCAGTAGCGGCACCATGGCCGCCGATGATCCCGCCGACTGGATTTACTTGCCGAGTTCGAGGGGTGTTCATCCCTGGACGGGTGCCTCCTGTGGGCGGGGGGCCACCGATTATTCCGCCAGTAATCGGATTTTGCGTTTTACGAAGTTCTGAACTAGTTGATTCCTGTAGAGGGTAGGTCGAGGATCGAGGGTAGGTTGGCTGCGGCGAGAAGGGAGTGGTACCTGATATTGGGATGAAGCTGTTTGGGTTGTTCGAGAGTTGAGTTACTTTGTTCGGTTGAGTCGGTACTGAAGGGGGAACATCTAGCTCTGCGGAAGGCGGAGTTGGTCCACTCAAAGGGGGGCCTTGCTGCCCAGTCTGCTGTATGGCGGATTGCGCGATGTGCGAGGAATTGGAAATCGGATTTGTTTGGTAGGTTTGAGTTGCTGAGGAAGCGGAAGGCGTGGTCGGCGAACCTCCCGCCGAAGGGCTGCTGGTGGGGAAAGGCGCCGTTGATCCGATTCCGTCCGGATTGAATGGCTCGCTTTCGTAAAACTTCCCATAGGGGCTGTAAAGCTTTGGCGTGGTGATGTTGAGCTGGGCTTGGGCCAAGTCTGTGCTCAGGTTGGACATCACGGACTGGGCCTGCAATTGGAGCTCGGCCTGGCGAGCCTGCGCCGCCGTCGGTGGGTTCAGAGTGATCGGGCGGTACTTGCCGGTCACTTGCTGATTGGTCTCCAACTTCCGGGTGTAGGCGTCCAGTTCCTGCTGGCTGGCCATGTGCTGTCGATAGATCGACTCCAGCTTGAGCCGGGCGCCGACCAGGGCGGACGTTGCGATGCCCAAGGCTCGATGGTTTTCCACGGTTGCGTGGTAGGTGCTGCTCAGGTGGCCGATCAGGTCGTCCAGGCGGTCCATGTACTTTGCGGCTGCCTGGCTCTTGTCCGGGGGCCAGGCCTCGGCGAGGTTGTCCCGGTAGCGCTTCACCCGGGACAGGTGGTCGATCAGCAGGTCGGCGGACTGTCGCCACGTGACCAGCAAGTTCTTGTGGGCTGTTCCGTCGTGGGCGGCCAGCATGGACCACATCTGCGGGACGCTCTTTTGCGCCCAGTCCGTCCCGCCTTTGTTGTCGAACTCGGCGAACATCAGGCCTCCCCCTTGGCTGACGGCGACGGTGACGGCGAGGACGGTGACGGCGAGGACGGCGAGGACGACAGCGGCGCTGCCGGCGACGATGGCGCTGCCTGCGGCGGTGACGACGATGGCGGCGGTGACGCTGGGCTGGGCGGCGGTGGGGACGATCCCGCCGAGGGGTCGAACGGGACGGAATGGTCGGAGGCGAACGCCTCGGCCAGGCGGTCAGAAACCCCACCTGACGAGGCAGCCGATGAGGAACCGGGCGGAGTCGCCGACGGTGGCAGCAGGCCGGCCGTCACCAGCGCCGACTCGACGTCGGACAGGCGGGCGTGGGCGAATGCGTCCGAGCCTCGGTACTGCGCGCTCACCTGTTCGGCTGCTTTGGCGAAGCCGTGGGTGCCGTTCGCGAAGTTGTAGATGTTCTGCTGGCAGGTGTCCTGCGCGGAGGCCAGCACCGTCACGAACGCGGACAGCTCGCCGAATTGGCTGTCGGTCGGGGGCAGGCCGGACAACATCCGGTTCGCGAGCGTGTCGGCGGACGGCGCGTAGTGGTCGTCGACGTACGCCAGAAGTTTTTTGGCGAAGTCTTCCATCGCGGTGATGTCGGCCGAGATGTGACCGTCGTCGCGCCATAGGTCGTCGTTGGGAGCCACGCAGCGAGGTTAGCCGCTCACCGCACGCTACATCGACCCCTGTGGAAGAGCCTGTGGACAGAGCGGGTGACTAGTGCAGCCGGGGGAGTGCGGAGGTCTTCCAGGAGCGTGCCCCGGCGGACGGACGCCCTGATCGGATCCAGTCTGAGGCGGTGCGGGGCGGGGTCGAGGAATTGACCGAAGTAGATCCGACTGCCAGGATGGCGACCAGAGCGGCGAGCTCATGATCGTCTAGGCTTCCACGTACGACTCCGACCAGCGGTTCCTCATTCATTGGCCGAGCGTACGACGGGTGCCCCGGCTTCCGGTGACACGTGTCCCACACTCGGCTGATCAATTCGCGGCCGCTCGACAGAACCAGGTATTTTCTGCGTGATGTCTTCTTCTCCCCCGCTCATTGTCGCTGATCGGTACCGGCTCATCGCGCCGCTCGGTCAGGGCGGGATGGGTCGCGTCTGGCGGGCGACCGATGTCGTCCTGCACCGCGAGGTCGCCATCAAGGAACTGGTCCCCCCGCCTGGGCTGACGCCGTCCGAGCGGCAGGAGATGCGCGAGCGTTCCCTGCGTGAGGCCCGGGCCATCGCCCGCCTCAACAACATCAACGTGGTCCGCGTCTTCGACGTGCTGCGGACGGACGCCGACCCGTGGATCGTCATGGAGTACGTGCCGTCCCGCTCGCTGCAGGACGTGCTCGCCGCCGACGGGCCGTACAACGCGGTCCGCACCGCGGAGATCGGCCTCGGCGTGCTGAACGCGCTGAAGGCCGCGCACCGGGCCGGCGTCGTGCACCGCGACATCAAGCCGGGCAACGTGCTGATGGGTGGCGACGGCCGCGTAGTGCTGACCGATTTCGGTCTCGCCACCGTTCCCGGTGACCCGAACGTGACGCGCACCGGTCTCGTCCTCGGCTCTCCGGCCTACATCGCTCCCGAGCGCGCCCGGGACGGCACCGCCGGCCCCGCCGCGGACCTCTGGTCGCTCGGCGCGACGCTGTACGCCGCGGTCGAGGGCCAGTCGCCGTTCGCCCGCCCGTCGGCGATCGCCACGCTGGCCGCGCTGGCCACCGAGAACGTTCCGCCGTCGCGGAACGCGGGCCCGCTCAAGCCCGTACTCAATGGGTTGTTGCGGAAAGATCCCGCACATCGCATCGATGCCGACGAGGCGGAGCGGCTGCTGGCGCGGGCCGCCGGCCGCCGGGCGAAGATCAGCTTCCCGATGAGCCCGACCATGCGCCGGCCGGGGGTCGGCCGTGAGCGGCCGTCGTTGCCGAGCGGCCCGGGTGGCCCGCCGGTGCTGCCGGGCAGCGGTTTCGTCACCGCCACCGGCTCCGCCCCGGTCGTCCCGACGCCGCGCCCGCCGGCGGCGTCCCGTCCGGGTGACGCGCAGGGCCGTTCGCAGAGCGGTCCCGGCGGCGTGGGCAATAACGGTCAGGGCCGTCCGCCGGCCCCGCCGGTCGGCCGGTCGAGTTTCGCGCCCGGCCGCGCCACGGTGGGCAACCCGGTGCCGCCCGCGCCCCCGGTGCGTCCGGCGCAGAAGCCGCTGGACGCGACGAAGCTCGACGGCCCGGCGGTCCGCGACGAACCCGGCAAGCCGTCCGAAACGCCCGGCACCCGTGGCCCGGCCGATCCCGCGGGTCCGCGCCAGACGCCTCCGGCTCGCGGCACCGCTGCGGGTTCGGTCCCCGGCCGCGCGACCCCGGCTGAGCCGTCCGCCCGCGTGGTCAACACCGCACGGGTCGGTTTCACCGCCGCCGACGTGGCCGCCAACCGCCGTAAGCAGGCCGCGCCGGAGCACGAGGCCTCCCTCGCCGCCGCGACCGGCGCATACCCCGTGGTCGCGGTCCCGGACGCGGTCGCCGAGACCGCCGAGGACGAGCCGGCGACGCCCGCCGAGGTGCCGTCGATCGAGACGCCCGCGCCGGAGCCCGAGGCCGCGGCCACCCCGGCCGAGCCCGAGCCGGAGCGGCCCGAGCCGGAACACGCCGAGACCGAGAAGTCGGAAAAGGCGGAAACCACGCCGGCTCAGGCCGACGAGAGCGTCACCGCTCCGGCCGGGAAAACCACCATTGAGACGTACGAGGCGGAGCCCTCGAAGTCCGATGTTGACCAGGCCGAATCGGACAGCGCCGAGCCGGTCGCGCCGGTCGAGGACGCTCCCGAGGCGGTTGCCGAGACGCCTGAGAGCCCGGCGGTGGCGGAAGCGCCCGCCGAGCCGACGCCCGACCCGGAGCCGGAAGCGGCGGAGCCCGCCAAGGCTGAGCCCACCAAGGCCGAGCCGGCCGTCGCCCAGCGCCCGGCAACGCCCCTGACCCCCGGTCAGCGACCCGCCCCGGCGCCGGTCGACGAGGACCGGACCTCGGTCGTCAACTTCGCCGCGATGGCCCCGCAGCCCCCGGCCGCCACCCCGGACGACGGCGCCACCCGCGTCGTCAGCTCGATGCCGGCGGCTCGCCGCGGTCCGCAGCGTGGGAACGGCGGTCCGCACGGTGGGAACGGCGGCCAGGGCGGCGGGCCCGGCGGCGCCGGGTTCACCCCGTCGAACCGTCCGGCCTGGACCCCGATCTCCACCCGCCCGCCGGTCCGCCGGATCGACGGCATCACGATTTTCGGCACCACCCTGACCCGTCGCCAGGCGATCATCGGCGCGTCCATCGTCCTGACGTTCGTGCTGCTCGTCGGCATCATCCTGGTGCAGGCGTTCGGCGGCGGCGACGAGAAGCAGGCCGGCCCGAAGGCGACGAACCCGGCGGCGGTGGGCGGCAAGTCCCCGGCCGCGCAGTCGAGCAAGGGTGCCGGCAGCCCGGCGGCGAGCAAGCCGACCTCGGCCCCGCCGGCGTCCAGCGCCCCGGCCGCGACCGTCCCGGCCGGCTGGAAGACGCTGTCGGGGAGCGGCTACTCGGTCGCGGTGCCGGCGAGCGCCAGTGGCAGCGCCGACGAGGCCGACTGGAACGGCCGGCAGCTGTACATCTTCCACTACGGCGGCGGCGGAGACGCGGCGACGATGTTCCCGCTGAATCCTCGCCCGTCCGGGTTCCAGGGGCAGATCAGCCTGGAGAAGACCACCTACCAGGGCCGGCCGGCCGCCGACTGGCAGTACTACCGCAGCACCGGCAACGGCGGGAAGCAGCGGGTCCTGGTGCGTGGCTTCAAGGTCGGCGGCATGACCTACGAGATCCGCTGGTACGCCATGGAAGACGACTGGGACGCGTCGCAGAAGGACCTCGCCGCGGTCTTCGCCGGCTTCAAGCTGAGCTGAGCGCGCGGCGAAAACCCGAACTTCATGCGTGATTCCTCGGCAACGCGGGTAGTTGTCGAGAATCACGGATGGAGGTACGTCATGAGCTGCCGACCGCACGGCAGTAAGCCCACAGTCGCCCTGTGGATGCTTGTCGCCCTCGCCGACGTCGCGATCATCGCGACCGCCGCCGGCCCCGCCCTGATGCTGCTGATCATCGCAGGACTGCTGGTCACGGCCGGTGGTGTCTACGCGGCCCGCAGTCTCGGCCGACGGACTCCCGCGACGGGGAAGGGCGAGTTCCGGCGTCGCGCCTGACCCCGGAATGCCTCGCGGCGCGCGTTGTCGACGCGCGGGCGCGCTTCCGGTCGTACGTCGAAATCGTGTTTTGACCGAAGGTTTTGATCTGGCACCGCAGAAGGCGAAACAGCAGGCTGCGGCAGGGAACGACAACCGGTGCGACGCGACTGCCAGCGAGATCGGCTACAGTCCCCCGCGTGTTGTCGATCGACGGTGTGAGCGACCTCTGGGACCAGCTTCTGGGCGCCCAGCCCGACCCGCCCGGCCTGCTGGTGGCTCTCACCGCGGTGGCCGGCCTCCTCGCGGTGGCGTTCCGTCCCGCCTGGCGGGTGGCCCGGAACGCGGTGACCATCGCGCACGAGGGTGGTCATGCCCTGTTCGCGCTGCTGACCGGCCGCCGGTTGCGCGGGATCCGGCTGGAGTTCGACACGTCCGGCCTGACCCTGTCGTCGGGGCGCCCGACCGGCATCGGCATGGTCCTGACCCTGCTCGGCGGCTACATCGCGCCGTCACTGGTCGGGGTGCTGGGCGCGTGGCTGCTCGGCGGTAACCGGATCACGCTGCTGCTCTGGCTGGCGGTGGCGCTGCTGCTGCTCATGCTGATCAACATCCGGAACCTGTTCGGGGTGATCTCGCTGCTGGTCACCGGCGCGATCGTGTTCGCGGTGTCCTGGTACGCGTCGCCGGAGGTGCAGTCGGCTTTCGCGTACGCGGGCGTCTGGTTCCTGCTGTTCGGCGGGGTGCGGCCGGTGTTCGAGCTGCAGAGCCTGCGCAGCCGGGGGCGGATGCGTGACTCGGACCCGGACCAGCTGGCGCGGATCACCCATGTGCCGGCGCTGTTCTGGGTCGGGGTCTTCCTTGCGGTCAACGTTGCTGCGCTGGTTGGCGGGGCGTTCCTGCTCGCCGGTCAGTGGCTCCCGGTGGCCGGCTAGCAGATCGGCGGGGCACGGGCGGGTTGTCCACAGCGTGGGTCTGTCCACAGGGCAGCCGCGTGATCTTTCCCGACTTCGCGATAATGGCATTGGGGCCGCCCCCCTGGGAGGGCGGGGGCCGTCTTTTTCGCGAATGCCTTCTTCGTGGACAGACCGGGATCGATCGCGGCTAACCGGGCATAGCCCGTAAAACCCTCAGAGCGGGATGTTCCCATGCTTCTTCGGCGGCAGTGACTCCCGCTTCGTCCGCAGCATCCGCAGCGCCCGCGTCACCTGCGCCCGGGTGTCCGACGGCCGGATCACCGCATCCACATACCCCCGCTCCGCCGCGATGTACGGATTCGCCAGCCGGTCCTCATACTCCTGAATGAGCTCGGCCCGCCGCCCCGCCGGATCCTCAGCCGACGCCAGCTCCCCCCGGTACAGGATGTTGACGGCACCTTGCGCGCCCATCACCGCGATCTGCGCGGTCGGCCAGGCGAAGTTC
The DNA here is from genome assembly GCF_019704555.1 of Actinoplanes sp. L3-i22. Lineage (NCBI taxonomy): Bacteria > Bacillati > Actinomycetota > Actinomycetes > Micromonosporales > Micromonosporaceae > Actinoplanes > Actinoplanes sp. L3-i22. The sequence continues at coordinate 11,235,080 of NZ_AP024745.1, read as the reverse complement.
ATGTCCGCGCCGAGGTGCTTGGAGCCCATCACGTCATACGCCCCGCCGTACGCCTTGCGGGTGATCACCGTGATCTTGGGGACGGTGGCCTCGGCGTACGCGTAGATCAGCTTGGCCCCGCGCCGGATGATCCCGTCCCACTCCTGGGACGTCCCGGGCAGGAAGCCGGGCACGTCGACGAAGGTCAGCACCGGGATGTTGAACGCGTCGCAGGTCCGCACGAAGCGGGCGGCCTTCTCGCTGGCGGCGATGTCGAGCGTGCCGGCGAAGTGCATCGGCTGGTTGGCGACCACGCCGACCGGGCGTCCCTCGACCCGGCCGAAGCCGATCACGATGTTCTGCGCGTAGAGCGGCTGCACCTCGAGGAAGTCCTCGACGACCGTCTCGACCACGGTCTTGATGTCGTACGGCTGGTTCGGCGAGTCCGGCACCAGCGTGTCCAGGGCCAGGTCGGCGTTGCTGGAGGCGAGGTCGGCGTCCTCCTCGTAGACGACCGGCTCGTCGAGGTTGTTGCTGGGGAGATAGGACAACAGCGCGCGTACGTAGTCGATCGCGTCCTCTTCGTCGGAGGCCAGGTAGTGCGCGTTGCCGCTGCGCGTGTTGTGGGTGCGGGCGCCGCCCAGCTCCTCCATCCCGACCTCTTCGCCGGTGACCGTCTTGATCACGTCCGGGCCGGTGATGAACATGTGCGAGGTCTGGTCGACCATCACGGTGAAGTCGGTGATCGCGGGGGAGTAAACCGCGCCGCCCGCGCACGGGCCCATGATCAGGGAGATCTGCGGGATGACGCCGCTGGCCCGGACGTTGCGGAAGAAGATGTCGGCGTAGAGGCCGAGCGCGACGACGCCTTCCTGGATGCGGGCGCCGCCGGAGTCGTTGATCCCGATGATCGGGCAGCCGATCTTCATGGCCAGGTCGAGGACCTTGACGATCTTCTCGCCGAAGACCTCGCCGAGCGAGCCGCCGAAGATCGTGAAGTCCTGGGAGAACACGCAGATCTGCCGGCCGTCGACGGTGCCGTAGCCGGTGACGACGCCGTCGCCGTACGGCCGGTTCTTGTCCAGGCCGAAGGCGGTGGAGCGGTGCCGGGCCAGCTCGTCGAGCTCGACGAAGGAGTCCTTGTCGAGCAGCAGCTCGATCCGCTCCCGCGCGGTCTTCTTCCCGCGCGCGTGCTGCTTCTCGACGGCCCGCGCGGAGCCCGCGTGGACGGCCTCCTCGGAGCGGTTGGCGAAGTCGGCGAGCTTACCGGCGGTGGTGTGGATGTCGGGCTGCGTTGTCACGATGGTCTCCACGCTCGGCGGGCGGCGATGCACTCCGATGATCGTAGCCGCGGACCCGCCGCCGAAAGGGGGCGTCGCTGGGCGTCCGTTTCACACCCCTTGTCCCATTCGTTACGCCTCACGTGACGAACTGGATGACCGCGGCCGGGCTCGCCTTCATCGCGGGGGGCCTCGCCACACTGATCAGTTTCCGCGCTGTGCTGTTCGGCGCCGGGGACGATGACGAGGGCCAGGCCCGGGCCGCCGCGCCCCCGGAGCGCGAGCACCGCCCGCGGATCCCGGCGCCGCCGGCCCGGGCCCGCCGCGCACCGCACCGGGAGACCGGGTATCCGCAGGACGACGAGCCGCCGGTGGACAACGAACCGGGTCGTGGCCGCCGGCTCGCGGCCGCCTTCAGTGGGCGCTCCGAGGCGGACGCCGATCGGCGGCGCGGCCTGGCCTCGGTCGGCCTGGCCGAGGAGTCGTGGCAGGACGACCATTCCTGGTACGACGACCAGCTCCCGGACGAGGACGAGGACGAGGTCCCCGAGGAGGTCCGCGACTACGACTATCCGGAGGAGCCGGGTGAGCCCGGTCACGACGAGGCCTCCCGGTTCATCGACAACACTCCCTGGCGGCCCGAGCCCGGGCCGGCACCGGCGGAGGACGATTGGATACTGGTCAGCGAGTCCGGTGGGTACCAGGGGCCGCCGCCCCGCCCGGCCCCGATCGACCGCTCGGACCGCGGCTACGGCGACCGGATCAACGGCTGGGTCCGCCCGCGCTACCGGGATCTGGACGACCGGCCGCCGGCCGGCGACTACTGGACCCCGGTCCCGGACGATCTCTACGCCGATCCGGAGCCGTCGGCTCGCGGGTACGGCTGGCCGGTCCCGGTGGAGCGCCTTCCGTCCGTCCCCGACTACGAGTCGGCGACCGGTTTTGATCTGACTCCGGTGCAGGCGGCCGAGCCCACCACGCTGATGCCGAACTGGACACCGCCGGGTTCCGGGCACCAGATCCGGCTGCCCCGGTCCTGGGCGACGCGGGATGAGCAGGGGCGGGGCGGGCGTCGTACCGAAATCGGATTCAACCGTGCGGAACCCTCCTGGAACGACCCGTCGCGGCGAGGCCGCATCGCGGCCGACGCCGAACCGGCCCGGGACCGTGGCCCCCGGCCGCGCCCGCGCCCCCGCCCCGCCGCGGCCGAGTCCGACTCGTCCTACCGAAGCCGCCACGCCGCCGGCCCGCACGGTTGAGCGAGCCGGCCCGCGTGGTTGAGAGCGAGCCGGCCCGCGCGGTTGAGAGCGAGCTGGCCCGCGCGGTTGAGCAAGCGGGGGCCCGCACGGTTGAGAGCGAGCGGGCCCGCATGGCTGAGCAAGAGGGGCCGCACGGTTGAGGGAGCAGGCGGGACCGGGGCGGCCGGCCGGGTAGGAGCGGGAATAGGCTGCCGGAATGGCCGCATCCGGGTACACCGATCTGGACCGTCCGCCGCTCTCCGAGCGTGCCCTGACCCGGGCCCTGGTCCAGCCCGGCAGCCTCTGGTCGCGGATCGAGGTCCGCGAGGAGACCGGCTCCACGAACGCGGACGCCGCCGAGGCCGCCCGCGCCGACGCCCCCGAGGGGTTGATCGTGGTCGCCGAGCGGCAGGTCGCCGGCCGCGGCCGGCGGGATCGGCAGTGGCTGAGCCCGGCCCGCGCCGGGCTCACGCTGAGTGTGCTGCTGCGGCCCGCGGCCGCGAATCCGGAGCGGGACTGGCCGGCCGCCGAGCCCGGCACGTTCGGCTGGCTGCCGCTGCTGGCCGGGGTGGCGCTGGCCGGTGCGGTGTCCCGGGTGGCCGGCGTGGAAGCGACCCTGAAGTGGCCGAACGACCTGCTGATCGAGGACCGGAAGTGCGCCGGGATCCTGGCCGAGATGGCCGGTGACGCGATCGTGGTCGGCATCGGACTGAACGTGAGCACCCACGCCGAGGAGCTGCCGGAGACCACCGGTGTGCCGGCGACGTCACTGCGCGTGGCCGGCGCGGAGAGTCTGGACCGGGATCCGCTGCTGCGGGCGCTGCTGCGCGGGCTGGAGCGGTGGTACGGCGGCTGGCGCGAAGCCGGTGGTGACGCCGAGATGTGCGGGCTGCTCGGGGAGTACCAGCGGCTGTGCTCGACGATCGGCCGTCAGGTGCGGGTGCTGCTGCCCGGCGGCGGCGAGCTGACCGGCGAGGCGGCCACGGTGGACCGGGACGGGCAGTTGGTGATCCGTACGGTGGACGGCGCCGAACATCGCGTCTCGGCGGGTGATGTGCTGCACGTACGCTGACCGCGTGGCGTTCCCGGCGGAAGTTCTCACGGAGCAGGAGCAGGTCGTTCTCCACCTGCGCCCGCACGGCAAGTCGGTGGTCGGCCCGGCCCTGGTGGTCGTGCTGACCCTGGCCGGCTCGATCATGGCCTGGGTGCTGCTGCCGGACAATGAGGGCGGCCGGATCGGCCTGGGGCTGGTCGCCGCGATCATGCTCTACAACGGCATTCGGTACGGCGTTCTCCCGCTCACCCAGTGGCGCTGCACGCACTGGGTGATCACCGACGAGCGGATCCTCACGCAGCGCGGCGTCTTCGTCCGGCAGCGCCGGGACCTGCCGCTGAACCGGGTGAACGACCACGCGCTGACCCAGTCGCTGCTGGATCGGATGTTCGGCACGGGCACCCTGGTGATCGACTCGATCGGGGAGCAGAGTGCCCGGCTGGCCGGGGTCCCGCGCGCTCAGCAGGTGCAGACGACGCTGTACGAGCTGATCGAGCAGGCCCCGGAGGAGAAGGACGACGAGGACGAGCCGGAAGAGGTCAGCTCTTCAGCCGGGCGTCCAGCTCGGCCGCGCTTCCCGGCACGTCGATCGCGCTGAGCTCGGCGAAACCGGCGGTCGCGTCCATCTCGGTGATCGCGCCCTCGTGCCCGTCGACCGGCGGCTTGAGGAAGACGAACGTCCGGTACGCCCAGAAGCGGAAGATCGTGGCGATGCCGATGCCGACCACGGTGACGCCGAGGAACATCAGCTCGTCGGTCTCCTCGGAGAGGCCGAAGCCGTACTTCCCGACCGCGACCAGACCGGACTGGATGACCATGCCGATCAGGTTGAAGCCGAAGAACAGCGTGTACTCCCGGCGCAGCGCGGTCCGGGTGTGGTTCCGGTACGTCCAGTAGCGGTTCGCCAGGTACGCCAGCGTGGTGGTGATCACGGTGGCGACGATGCTCGACTTGACCGCGCCGATCGGCAGCGTCACCCAGAGGATCGCCATGTAGAGCAGGGTGTTCCCGGCTCCGATGATGGCGAAGGCGACGGCTTCGGGGGCGAGACGACGCAGGCGATCCGTCAGTGGTAGGGCGGAAGGCATTGGGCAACCTTACGGGGGCGAGGGCGAGAACGCCGAATCACGGAAGTGTGGGTGACGACGATGTCACACCGGGGTCCGGTCCATGTCGGGCCGGAAAACGAACTTCCGATAGGACCAGAAGCGGAAGATCGTACCGATCGCGGTGCCCACGAGCTGCCCCGCGATGTTGTCGGCGGCCTGGCTCCGCAGGGCCGGCCAGAAGTGGCCGAGGGCATAGTGGCTGATCGCCAGGCAGGCCAGGGCGATGCCCAGGCCGATCGCGTTCAGCACGAAGAACGTCGTGTACTGCCGGGCCATGTGGGTGTGCGCACCGTCGCGCCACGTCCAGAACCGGTTGCCGAAGAAGGCCAGCGTGGTGGCCACGATCGTGGAGATCGTCTTGGCGGTCAGGGTCTCACTGCCCGTGCTCAGCAGCAGGTTGAAGATGATCAGATCGACGCCGAACGCGATGGCGCCGACCGTGCCGAACTTGCTCGCCTCCCGGGCCAGGGCGCGTAGCCGGGCACGCATTCCGGCAGGCCGCGACGAGGGTGGGGGCACGCGACCGAATGTACCGCCGCCGGGCACTCCGTGCTGACCCCGTTGCACAGTCTCAACCAGCGGTACCGGCATGGTGACGTTGGCGGTACGGAACGTGACGGAAGCCGTCGATCTCGCGGATCTCGGCCAGCCGTCCCCGGCAGTCCGCGCATCGTCCCAGGTGGGTGCGCATCCGGTGGGCGTCGCGGGCGGCGAGCCGGCCGCGCACCTGGGGGCCGAGCCGGTCGCCGGCCCACCGGCACTCCGGGTGCTCGGCCACCGTGACGTGCTGCTGTAGATAGAGACTGCGCAGGCCCTCCCGCGCGCGGTGGGCGAGGACCGCGACCGCGTTCGGGGTGAGCCCCATCTGCGGGGCGAGCTCGGCCGGCGTGCTGCCCTCCACCTCGGTCTGCCAGAGCACGTCCCGCCAGCGCGGCGGGAGCTGCCGGAAGGCGGCCGCCGCGAAGCTGCGTTCCAGCTGGTCCAGCGCCGGGTCGGTGAACGGCTCGCCGGCGTCGTAGCGGCTCAGGTCGTCGGTGAACTCCAGCCGCCGGTCCGAGCGGGCGCGCTGGTAGCAGACGTGCCGCATGGTGGTGTGCAGGTAGGCGCGGAACGCGACCAGGGGGCCGCGGCCGGCCCGGAGCGACGCGAACACCTTGGCGAACGTCTCGGCGACCAGGTCGTCGGCGTCGGCGGTGTCGCGCGCCAGGCCGTACGCGAACAGGCGGGCCGCCGCCCGGTGGCGCTCGTAGAGCGTCCCGTAGGCGGCGGTGTCGCCGGCCCGGACGGCGGCGAGTAGATCCGTGTCCGAGTCCACGTCGTTGCCCGGGGTCGTCATTCCGCCTCCTGTGGCAGGAAATGCGTGGAAAGCCCGATTAGGTGAAAGTGTACGGCGCTATGTCCCTTTTGCGAAAGTTGTCGGGTGTGGCGGTGTGGCTGGCCCGACTGCGCGCTCGTGCGCTTTGCGGCGAAGAATCAATCGTCATTGCGCACCGCAACCAAAGATTGTGCGGTTGTCCACAGGTTCAGCCGATGAACTGCACGGGTGCGGGGCTTAACCTGATGTGACTCCCATGACAACAGCCGGTTTTTCTCCGGTTGCTCCGTCATTGGTCAGTGCCGACCGAAGGAGCTTCACTTTGTCTCACCCCCACACCTCGCATCCCCGTCTGCTGGCGTGGATCGACGAGGTCGCCGCCCTGACAACGCCCGACCGGATCGTCTGGTGCGACGGTTCGGACGCCGAGTGGACCCGGATGACCGACGAGCTCGTCGAGTCCGGCGCGCTGGTCCGGCTGGACCAGGAGAAGAAGCCCAACTCGTTCTGGGCCCGGACCGACCCGTCCGATGTGGCGCGGGTCGAGGAGCGCACCTACATCTGCTCGGCCGACGAGGCCGACGCCGGCCCGACCAACAACTGGATGCCGCCGGCCGAGATGAAGTCCCTGATGACGGAGCTGTACCGGGGGTCGATGCGGGGCCGGACGATGTACGTCGTGCCGTTCTGCATGGGCCCGCTCGACGCGGACAACCCGATGTTCGGCGTCGAGCTCACCGACAGCCCGTACGTCGTCGCCAGCATGCGGATCATGACCCGGATGGGGGCCGAGGTCCTGACCGCGATGGGCGACGACGCGGACTACGTGCCATGTCTGCACTCGATCGGCGCGCCGCTCGGCAAGCACGAGCAGGACGCCGCCTGGCCGTGCAACGAGACGAAGTACATCTCGCACTTCCCGGAGACCCGGGAGATCTGGTCGTTCGGCTCCGGCTACGGCGGCAACTCGCTGCTCGGCAAGAAGTGCTTCGCGCTGCGGATCGCCAGCGTGGCCGCCCGCGACGAGGGCTGGCTCGCCGAGCACATGCTGATCATGAAGCTGACCTCGCCGGAGGGCGTGGTCCGCTACATCGCCGGCGCGTTCCCGTCGGCCTGCGGCAAGACCAACCTGGCCATGCTCGAGCCGACTCTGCCGGGCTGGAAGGTGGAGACCGTCGGCGACGACATCGCCTGGATGCGCTTCGGTGAGGACGGCCGGCTCTGGGCCACCAACCCGGAGTTCGGGCTGTTCGGCGTCGCGCCCGGCACCGACTTCCACACCAACCCGAACGCGATGCGCACGCTGGCCAAGGGCAACTCGGTCTTCACCAACGTGGCGCTGACCGACGACGGCGACATCTGGTGGGAGGGCATGGGCGAGCCGCCCGCGCACCTCACCGACTGGAAGAACCAGGACTGGACGCCGGAGTCGGAGGCGCCGTCGAGCCACCCGAACAGCCGGTTCTGCACCCCGATCGAGCAGTGCCCGATCCTCGCCGACGAGTACCACGACCCGCGCGGCGTGCCGATCGACGCGATCCTCTTCGGCGGGCGCCGCAAGACCACGATCCCGCTGGTCACCGAGGCCCGGGACTGGGTGCACGGCGTCTACCTGGGGGCCACCCTGTCCAGCGAGACGACCGCGGCCGCGGTCGGCCAGGTCGGCGTGGTCCGCCGCGACCCGATGGCGATGCTGCCGTTCATCGGCTACCACGCCGGCGACTACTTCCAGCACTGGATCGACATGGCCAAGGGCGCCTCCGGCGACGCGGCCAAGCTGCCCAAGGTCTTCTACGTGAACTGGTTCCGGCGGGACGCGGACGGCGGGTTCCTCTGGCCCGGCTTCGGCGAGAACAGCCGGGTGCTCAAGTGGGTGATGGACCGGCTGGACGGCAAGGGCGACGCGGTGGAGACCGCGATCGGGCACGTCGCCACCCCGGCCGCGCTCGACGTCACCGGCCTGGACATCGACCCGGCCGCCCTGGAGGCGGTGCTGCGCGTCGACAAGGACGAGTGGCTCGCCGAGTTGCCGCAGATCACCGAGTGGTTCGAGAAGTTCGGCGACAAGCTGCCCGCGGTGCTCTGGGCCGAGCTGGACGCGCTGCGCGCACGCCTGGCCGACGCCTAGGGACGCGGTCCGCGCCCGCCCGCAACGGCGCGGGTGGGCGCGGCCGGCTTTCTATAACGCTTTCGACAAGGTCCGTCACCCGGACGGCCCACGAGGTCATGGCACGAACAGGTTTATCCAGGCCCGGATGGTTCCACCGCACACCGTCGCCGCTTGAGTGCGCGGCGAACATGGCTACCCTTGCCGGTGATGAGTCTGCGCTCGCTGGTCTACAGGTTCTATGAACGGCGCCTCGCCGGAAAGCTGGTCGGCAAGCCGGTGCCCCGCCACGTCGGCGTGATGTGCGACGGCAATCGGCGCTGGGCCCGCGAGATGGGCTTCGTCGACCCCAACGACGGGCACCGCGTCGGCGCCGCCCGGATCAAGGAACTGCTCACCTGGTGTGATCAGGCCGGCATCGAGCACGTCACGCTCTACCTGCTGGCCACCGACAACCTGCGCCGCCCGGCCGCCGAGCTGGATCCGCTCGTGAAGATCATCGAGGATCTGGCCACCGAGCTGGCCGAGGAGGGCAATCCCTGGCGGCTGCGGATGGTCGGCGCGCTCGACATCCTGCCCGCGCCGACCGCGGCGACACTCAAGGCCGCCCAGGAGAAGACCCAGGACCGCTCCGGCGGCGTCGAGGTCAACATGGCGGTCGGCTACGGCGGCCGGCGCGAGATCACCGACGCGGTGCGCTCGCTGCTGCAGCAGCACGCGGCGTCCGGCGGCACCCTGGAGGAGCTCGCCGAGATCCTCGACGTCGAGCACATCGCCGAGCACCTGTACACCCGCGGCCAGCCCGACCCCGACCTGGTCATCCGGACCAGCGGCGAGCAGCGGCTGTCCGGCTTCCTGCTCTGGCAGTCGGCGCACTCGGAGTTCTACTTCCACGACGCCAACTGGCCGGACTTCCGCCGCATCGATTTCCTGCGCGCGCTGCGCTCCTACGGCAGCCGCCAGCGTCGTTACGGCGCTTAAGACCCACAAACACGATTGCGACGTACGGCGTCAGCCCCGGTCCCGGCCGAGCGGGCCGGCTCGGGCGCGCCCATCGTCCGTACCGCGGAAAACCCGGCGGCGAACGGCGGACCGCGCCCACCGTTCGTACCGTCGAATCGGGTTTTTAGAAGCGGTCCAGGCCCTCGGTGAGGAATTTCACGACGGCGCCGGGGGAGTCGAGGGTCAGGTCGGCGGCGTTGGAGACCTCCGCGCCGGTCTCGTCGTTGGCGATCGCGATCGCCATGCCGAAGAAGGCCGGGTCGACCGCCTCCCGGGCACGCAGCGCGTCGAACGCCTTGACGTCGGACATGTCGTCCCCGAAATACCACGCCGAGCCGGTGTCCCGGACGGCCTCGGTGATCACCATGCCCTTGTCCTGGTCGACCGGGGGCTTCAGCTCGACCACCATGCGCCCGCGCTGGATCAGCAGCCCGTGCTCCTCGGCCTGCTCCAGGGCCCACTTCTCGACCTGGGCGGCGCGCGCCGGGTCCTTGCGGTAGTGCAGGGCGACGGCGAGCCGTTTGTACTCCACCTCGACCGGGCGTTCCAGTTCCGCGCGGGCGGCCTCGGCCAGCCGCTGCATCGGCTCCTGGTAGCTCAGCGCGGCCGGCTTCGTCACCACCTGGCCCTCGTGCCACACCTCCAGCCCGTAGAGGCCGAAGAGGTCGACGTGCGCCAGCGACCCGAAGTGCGAGTGCAGGAAGGTGACCGGCCGGGCCGAGACGATCGCCACCCGGGCGACCTTTGCGGCCAGACGGTCCAGCACCTCCGGAATTCCGGCCACCGGCCGGGAGCTTTCCGGGTCCTCGGTGATCGGTGAGAGAACGCCGTCGAAATCGAAGAAGAACGTGGTCCTCGACGCGTCTCGGGCGGTTCGCGCCCAGGCGTCGTCAGCGCTCGCGGGATGGGTCGGACGCTCGGTCTCTGCCACGTCGCCAGACTACCCGTGGCGGGTGACCTTTTATGCCCGGTGGAATTCGCGTGGGTCGAGCGTCACTCGGCGGTGCCCGATTTTGCGCACTACCGCGGGAGGCAGTTGACCGCTAGCGTTTGTGTCATGGCACGGGGTTATCCCGGGCCAGCCGGTCGGCCCGGACCTGCGATTTCATGCGCCACAGGGCCCGCAATCCGTCCCTGTGCATGTGCCGGCGACCGGAGGTGGCGGACCGCGGGTGGCGGGTTGCACGCCCGCTGGAGCAGGCCTGTGACATCTCGCCGTACCGATGCCGGTGTCGCTTCTTCTTCCGACCCGGCCGACAAGGTCACCAGGACTCGTGCCACGACGTCCCGCCGCAAGGTGCGGGACCGGCACGCCGACGCCGAGCCGGCCCCCGCCGGCAAGGTCTTCGTCCTGGACACCTCGGTCCTGCTGTCCGACCCGGCGGCGTTCCGCCGGTTCACCGACCACGAGGTGATCGTGCCCCTCGTGGTCATCTCCGAACTGGAGGACAAGCGTCACCACCCCGAGCTCGGCTGGTTCGCCCGGCAGTCCCTGCGGATGCTGGACGAGCTGCGGATCAAGCACGGCCGCCTGGACCGGCCGGTGCTCTGCAACGACGAGGGTGGCACCCTCCGCGTCGAGCTCAACCACGCCGACCAGAGCGTGCTCCCGCAGGGCTTCCGCAACGACTCGAACGACACCCGGATCCTCTCGGTGGCGCTCGGGCTGCTCGCCGAGGGCCGGGACGTCACGCTGGTCAGCAAGGACATGCCGCTGCGCGTCAAGGCCGCCTCGGTCGGGCTCACCGCCGACGAGTACCGGCACGGCCAGGCCAGCGACCCCACCTGGACCGGCATGTCGGACCTGGAGCTCGGCGAGGAACAGGTCAACGCGCTCTACTCCGGCGACGAGCTGGCGGTCGACGAGGCGGACACCCTGCCCTGCCACACCGGCCTGGTGATCCACTCGCCGCGCGGGTCGGCGCTGGGCCGGGTCACCCCGGAGAAGACGGTGAAGCTGGTCCGCGGCGACCGGGACGCGTTCGGTCTGCGCGGCCGCTCCGCCGAGCAGCGGATCGCCCTGGACATCCTGCTCGACGAGCAGATCGGGATCGTGTCGCTCGGCGGCAAGGCCGGCACCGGCAAGTCCGCGCTGGCGCTCTGTGCCGGCCTGGAGGCGACCATGGAGCGCAATCGCCACAAGAAGGTGATCGTGTTCCGCCCGCTCTACGCGGTCGGCGGTCAGGAGCTCGGCTACCTGCCCGGCAGCGAGTCGGAGAAGATGTCGCCCTGGGCGCAGGCGGTCTTCGACACGCTCGGCGCCGTGGTGCACGCGAACGTGGTCGACGAGGTGATGGCCCGCGGTCTGCTCGAGGTGCTGCCGCTGACCCACATCCGCGGCCGCAGCCTGCACGACGCGTTCGTGATCGTGGACGAGGCGCAGTCGCTGGAACGCAACGTGCTGCTCACCGTCCTCTCCCGGATCGGGCAGAACTCCCGGGTGATCCTGACGCACGACGTCGCGCAGCGGGACAACCTGCGGGTCGGCCGGCACGACGGGGTCACCGCGGTCATCGAGGCGCTGAAGGGGCATCCGATCTTCGCGCACGTGACCCTCACCCGTTCGGAGCGTTCCCCGATCGCCGAGGTGGTTACCGACCTGTTGGAGGACATTCCCCTGTGAGGTGACGCCAGCGCGGATCTTTTGTCCCGAATGTAGGGAAAATTTCGGTGACTAAAGTCACAGATCCGCGCTGGCATTTCCCATCCCCGTCACGCTGCGCCATGGTGTCTGGCGAGCACCAAGCCGTGGCTGTGACGTTGAGGATCGCGTCGTCGGCCGGCCGGACCCCTCGCGGGGCCGCGGTGCTCGCGGCACGACCACTGCGCTGAGCAGCGCGAGTCGTGCCGCGTCATTGCCCCCGACGAAGGGATCCTTCGTGAATCGGCTCTGGAGCCGGCTCGGAGTGCGCACGGCATCTGTCGGTCTGCTGGTAGTGGGCCTCAGCGGTGGTGTGTACCTGGGCAAGGACCGGGACGTCCAGCAGCAGAGCGACGCTTCCCAGCTCGTCATGCAGGCGAACGCGGAAGAGGTCTCGCTGCTCAAGGAGCGCCAGGCCGACCACGCCGCGGCCCGGGCGTACCGGCGTTCCGCGGAGGACGCCGCCGCCGCGAAGGCCGCCGTCGAGGCCAAGGCCGCCGCGTCCAAGGCGCACACGCTGGAGAAGAAGGCGATCGCCGCGGCGGCCGCCGAGAAGCAGGCCGCGGCCGAGAAGAAGGCCGCCGAGTCCGGCGGGGCGGTGCCGTACACCGGCGACATCCCGTCCTCGTGCAGCGAGTTCTCCGGCAGCCGGGGCGTCGGCTGCGCGCTGATGCTGGACGCCGGCTTCAAGATCGACCAGTTCCCCTGCCTCGACAAGCTGTGGAAGCGCGAGAGCGGCTGGAACTACAAGGCCACCAACACCGGTTCCGGGGCGTACGGGATTCCGCAGGCGCTGCCGGGCAGCAAGATGGCCTCGATCGCCAGCGACTGGAAGACCAACCCGGCCACCCAGATCAAGTGGGGTCTCGGCTACATCGAGGGTCGTTACGACACTCCGTGCGGCGCGTGGAACCACTCGGAGAGCGTCGGCTGGTACTGACCCTCCCTTGGGGCACGCTTCGGTAACGGGGCCGCGCGGCAAAGCCGTTCGGCCCCGTTCCATTGTGATCAAATGTCCGTATGGTCCGAAATGTCGCCTTGCTTGTCCTGGCGGCCGCCGTGGCGGTCGTCCTCGCCGCCGGTGACAGCCCGGCCCGCGCGGGCGTCGGCGGACCACCGATCCTCGAAGTGGTCGGCGGCAACGTGGCCAAGACCGGCGAGTTCCCCTGGACGGTCCGGCTCTCGATGGGCTGCGGCGGCACCCTCACCGCGCCCCGGGTGGTGCTCACCGCCGGCCACTGCGTCGGCCCGACCGGCCCGAACACGAAGATCCTGGTGACCGCCGGGGTCGCCGACCTGAAAGCCCGCAACGCGGTCACCGCGCACTCCGTCGAGGTGATCCGCGCGCCCGGCTTCACCACCGAGACCCGCGGCAACGACTGGGCGGTGGTCAAGCTCGACAAGCCGCTCGGCCTACCCACCCTCGACCTGGTCCCGGACGCGAGCAGCGACCAGGGCGAGGTCACCGTGATGGGGTGGGGGCTGACCAAGGAGGGCTCGCTGCGCCAGGAGCAGCGGCTGCACTACGCGACCGTGCCGACCATCGGCGACGACGCGTGCGCCAAGGCGTACCTGGCCGCGAAGGTGACCCTGGTCAAAGAGGACTCGATCTGCGCCGGGCGGCACGGGGTGGACACCTGCCAGGGCGACTCCGGCGGGCCGATGGTCCGGCGCGGGCCGGACGGGCGGTGGGCCCAGGTCGGCATCGTGAGCTGGGGGCTGGGCTGCGCCCGGGACGCCTATCCGGGGGTTTACACCCAGATCTCCAAGTTTCGTACGGCGATCCTCGCCGCCACCCGCAAAGTCTCCTGACCCGCGCACGGGTGGCCGCCGCCCCGGTCACCTGCCACCATCGAGTCATGAGTTACGGGCTCCCCGACACGCGTAACGACGAGGCCGTCCGATTCGGCACCGAGAGCTTCTACGCGTCCATGGGGCGCGCGTTCGTCACCATGTGCGCGGTGATCCCGCTGCTGTTCCTGATCGAGGCGCTGGACGTGGCGCTCGGCCCCGGCACCCTCGACATGGCCGGCGGCATCATCCCGCGCCGGCTGGACGGTCTGGACGGGGTGCTGTTCAGCCCGTTCCTGCACGCCGGGTGGGACCACCTCTACGGCAACGCCGTGCCGCTCATCCTGGTCGGCACGTTCGCCCTGGCCGGCGGCGCGCGCCGGTTCATCTGGTCGACGCTGACGATCATGCTGGTCAGCGGCCTCGGCGTGTGGTTCGTCGGGGACCCGGGCACGGTCGTGGTCGGCGCCAGCGGCGTGATCTTCGGCTATCTCGGGCTGCTCTTCGCCCGCGGCTTCGTCGAGCGCAGCTGGTGGAACCTGGGCGTCGCCGCGTTCATCGGCCTGCTCTACTGGTACCAGATCTACAACATCCTGCCGACCGACCGCGCGGTCTCCTGGCAGGGCCACGCGCTCGGCCTGCTCGGCGGCCTGATCTCCGCGTTCCTGTTCCGCCGCCGCTGATTCGACTCCGGAGCGTGCCGGTGCCGTGACCTCACAGTGTGATCTTGTCCACTGTGAACACGAATCGGGGGATCACGTTCGCCTGGCTCGGCCATCCGTCCACGGTGGCCGCGCTCCTGCTGCTCATCGTCAACGACCACCTGCTCAAGGCCGCCTTCCCGGGCTGGGTCACCGGCAAGCTGAGTGACCTGGCCGGGCTGGTGCTCGCGCCGCCGCTGCTGGCGGCGCTCGCGGTCCTCGTCGTTCCGCGCCTTCCGGCGCGACCGGCCGGGCATGCCGCGATACTCACGGTCGCGGCCGCTTTCGCCACGACCAAGGCTTGGGCGTACGGCGCGGAGCTCGCCACCGCCGCCTGGAGTCTGATCACGCCGTCCCTGGTCCGCGCCGACCCGACCGACCTGCTGGCCCTGCCGGCGCTGGCGGTGTGCGCCTGGTCGCTGCGCCGCGCCGGGCGGGCCCCGGCCCGGGTGGGCACGCGCCGCTTCCGGGCCCTGCGCGTCGGCGTCCTGCTACCACTGGCCCTGGCCGGCGTCGCCGCGACCAGCGCCACCCGGCCCGCCCGGGCCGTGCAGGTGGTCACCGACGGCGACGCCGTCTACGTCAGCACCGTCGAGTGGTCCGACTCGGCGGTCTGGGCGGTCAGCCACGACGACGGCCGGACGTGGCGCCCGGTCCCGCTGGTCGTGGCGTCGGCCCACCGGCAGGACAGCTGCGCCGGCGACACCTGCTACCGGGTCGTGCCGGGGCAGCTCGCGGTCGAGAGCCGGACCGGCGCCGGCCCGTGGGTCACCGCCTGGGCGATCGGCCGGGACGACCGCCGCACGCTCTACCGGGCCTACGGGGACATGGACACGCTCGGCGACGACCTGTCCTCGACGACGCTCGCGGTGAAGCCCGCGGCCGGCGGCGGGCACGTCGTGGTGGTGGCCAACGGGCGGGACGGTTTCGCCGTGCGTGACCCGGACGGCACCTGGCGGCGGATCGGCTTCCCGGTGCCGCCGGTCCCGGAGAACGCGACGGCCTACGCGGACACGCCCTACCTCCTGCCCGCCGACCGGGTGCTGCCCGACGACCGATCGCTCGCCCTGATCCTGGCGGCCCTGTCGCTCGTCCTGGCCGTGACCGTCGGCGCCGCGCTGGTGCTGCGCCGGGCCGGGGACGCGCAGGCGTGGAACCCGGCGGCACCGTTGCTGGCCCTCGCCATGCCGGGGGTCCCGTTCGCCTGGGCCGGGGTGGCCGCGCCGGGCTCGGTGTTCGGCCTGGCCATCCCGTTGCTGCTGGTCGGCGTGGCCGGGCTGGCCGCCGTCTGCGTGCCGGTCGCCCTGCTCAAGGTGCGCCGTCGACTGGACGGGTGGCGGGCCTGGTACCGGGCCACGGCCACGATCACCGGCCTGCTCGGGCTCGCCCACCTGGCCGGCTATCTCATCTGGACCCGGACCGGCACCGATCGGCACTGGCTCCTGATCGTCGCCGACGCGGTGGTGTTCGCGGTCGCCGTGCGGTCGCTGGCCCGGCTGGCCGCCCGCACGCCGGTCCGCCCGGCGCCGCCGCCACCCGTGCCGGCCTGGGCGCGGCCGGCACGGTGACCGACCCGGGGCGGCGGTGTGCGCCGCCCCGGACCGGATCGTTGCTCAGATGATCGGCTCCTCGCCGATCGGGACGGTCGGCAGGTGGCCGTCGAAGTCGACCGCGGAGTAGAGCGCCAGCTTCTCCAGCCGGTGGTAGGAGTCGATCACCCGGATCGTCCCGCTCTTCGACCGCATCACGATCGACTGGGTGTGCGCGCCACCGGCCCGGTAGCGCACCCCCTTGAGCAGGTCGCCCGAGGTCACCCCGGTCGCCACGAAGAAGCAGTTGTCGCCGGTGACCAGGTCGTCGGTGGTGAGCACCCGGTCCAGGTCGTGACCGCCGTCGATCGCCTTGCGCCGCTCCGAGTCGTCGAGCGGCCACAGCTTCGCCTGGATCATGCCGCCCAGGCACTTGATCGCGCAGGCCGCCGTGATGCCCTCCGGTGTGCCGCCGATCCCCATCAGCACGTCCACGTCGGACTCCGCGCGGGCCGCCGAGATCGCGCCGGCGATGTCCCCGTCCGAGATGAACTTGATGTTCGCCCCGGCCTGCCGGACCTCCTCGACCAGCGCCGCGTGCCGCGGCCGGTCCAGGATGCAGACGGTCACGTCGGAGATGCTCGACCGCTTGGCCTTCGCGATGCGGCGCAGGTTCTCGGTCCGGCCGGCGTTGATGTCGATCACGTCGGCGCAGTCCGGGCCGACCGCGATCTTGTCCATGTAGAAGACCGCGCTGGGGTCGAACATCGCGCCGCGCTCGGCGACCGCGAGCACCGCCACGGCGCCCGGCATGCCCTTGCTCATCAGGGTGGTGCCGTCGACCGGGTCGACCGCGACGTCCACCTCCGGCCCGGTGCCGTCGCCGACCCGCTCGCCGTTGTAGAGCATCGGGGCCTCGTCCTTCTCCCCCTCGCCGATGACGACGACGCCCTGCATCTGGATCGAGTTGATCAGCTTGCGCATGGCGTCGACGGCCGCGCCGTCACCGCCGTTCTTGTCGCCGCGCCCGACCCATCGACCGGCGGCCATGGCGGCGGCCTCGGTCACCCGGACCAGGTCGAGGGCGATGTTACGGTCGAGATCCTGGGGAATCCGTGCAGGCATGTCGGCCTCCTCGCGTCGTTGCGGGGCTGGTGGATCCCCTGATCCTGGCACCTCAGGACTGCCAAGTCCCGGTTCAGCGACATGGTTAACAATGAGCGGGTGGAACCCGCTGCTCCCGAGACCTCGCCGACCGCCTCCCCGGCCCCTGCCCAGCCCGCGCCGGCCACGCCCGCCGCGGCCGCTCCGGGCGCGTCGGCGCCCGCGGCCTCGCCCGTCTTGGGCACGCCGGCCGCCGCGGCCTCGCCCGTCTTGGGCACGCCGGCCTCCGCGGCCTCGCCCGTCTTGGGCACGCCGGCCGCCGCGGCCTCGGGGTCGCCGGGTGCTCCGGCTGCGTCGGGCTCCTCGGATTCCCCGAGCGCGGCCGGCTCCTCGGATTCCCCGAGCGCGGCCGGCTCCTCGGGTGCCGCCGGCTCGGGTGCGACGGGCTCGGGTGCGGCCGACGGTTCCGGCGCGGGAGGCGGTTCGGACGTGTTGGACGCGCTGGCCGTTCCGGTCGCCACGGGGGTGCCGGTCGAGTCGGACGCGCCCGTTCAGGACTCGCCGCGGCTGAGCAAGCGCGAGGGCCGGTCGCCGCGGGACATGGCGCTGTCGCTGGTGGTCCTGATGGTGCCGATCGTGCTGCTGCTGGCCTTCTACCGGGTGGTGCTCAGCGGCGACGAGCCGCTGACCGTCGACCCGGCCTCGTCGATCGACCTGGCGTCCCGGGAATTCACCGTGCTCGCCCCGACCGGCCTCGGCCCGGACTGGCGGGTCACCACGGCCACCTTCAAGCGGGAGAGCGGCGGCGCGACCCTCCGGATCGGCTACGTCGACCCGGACGACAAGCCGGTCCAGCTGGTGGAGAGCACGATCCCGGCGGACACCCTGGTCCCCGCCGAGGTGGGCAAGGACGGCAAGCGCACCGGGATCTACCGGACCGACGCCCGGAGCTGGCTGGTCTACAGCGGCCGTCCGAAGGAGACCGCGCTGATCTACACCGAGGCCAAGCGCACGGTCCTGATCATCGGCCAGACCAGCCGGCCGAACCTGGAGAACCTCGCCAACTCCCTGAAGTAGCCCGCCCGCGTGCCCCCACCGATCGGCGGTGTGGAGCGGCGTGGAGCCCGCCCGCGTGCCCCCACCGATCGGCGGTGTGGAGCGGCGTGGAGCCCGCCCGCGTGCCCACGCCGGGGTCGGCGTCGTGAAGCGGCCCACCCGCGCCGTCGGCGGCACGAGCCACGGCTGTCCGGCAGCGTGAGCGGCGCGGACACCCGGCAGCGCGGACACCCGGCAGCGCGGGCGCTCGGGAGGGTGGGCGCTCGGGAGGGCGAGCCGCCCGCCGACGCGGGCGCCGGGTGCGCGGATACCCGGCGGTGTGGGCGCTCGGCAGGGCGAGCCGTCCGGTGGCGCGAGCGCCCGGTGCGCGGACACCCGGCGGCGCGGGCGCGTCGGCCGGTGGGGCGGGCGAGCGGTTTACTCGGTGGCGCGGGCGGCTCGGGCGGTGTCGATGCGTTCGCGGGCGTTGTCGAGCCACTTCTGGCAGATGTCGGCGAGCTTCTCGCCGCGCTCCCACAGCGCCAGGGACTCCTCCAGGCTGCCGCCGCCCTGTTCGAGCCGGCCGACCACCTCGGCCAGCTCGGTCCGCGCCTGCTCGTAGCTCAGACTCTCGTCGCTCATTCGCTTCTCTCCCGTCACGGTCATCACGCTTCTTTTTCCGGGGTGACCACTTTTTCCGGGGTGACCACTTCTTCGGGGGTGACCACGTCTTCTTCCGGGGTGACCACGGCGGTGACCGTGCCCTCGGCCAGCCGCACCCGCAGCGGATCGCCGGTGCCGACCTCGCCGGCCGCCCGCAGCACGTGCCCGTCGGCGCGCTGGACGATCGCGTACCCCCGCTGCAGGGTGGCCAGCGGGGACAGCGCCCGCAGCCGGGCCAGGGTGTGCCGCATCTCGTCGTCGGCGCGGCGGACCCGGTGCTCCAGGCTGCGGCCGGCCCGGTCGCGCAGCGCGGTCACCTCGGCGGCCCGCTGCTCGACCAGCGTCTCCGGCCGGGCCAGCACCGGCCGGGACCGCCACGCGTCGATCCGCTGCCGCTCCCGGTCGATCTTGGTCAGGATCGCCCGGTCCAGCCGATAGCGGGCCTCGGAGTTCCGGTCGATCTCGTCGGCCAGGTCGGGGACGACCCGCTTGGCCGCGTCGGTCGGGGTGGAGGCGCGGAAGTCGGCCACGTAGTCCAGCAGCGGGGTGTCCGGGTCGTGGCCGATCGCGCTGATCACCGGGGTGCGCGCGGCGAACACCGCCCGGCACAGCGCCTCGTCGGAGAACGGCAGCAGGTCCTCCACGCTGCCGCCGCCACGGGCGATCACGATCACGTCGACGGCCGGGTCCTCGTCGAGGACCTTGAGCGCGCCGAGGATCTGCGGCACCGCGCTCGGCCCCTGCACGGCGACGTGCGCGACCCGGAACTCGGCGCCCGGCCAGCGGCGCCGGACATTCGACAGCACGTCCCGCTCGGCGGCGGTGTTCTGCCCGGTGATCAGGCCGATCCGGGTGGGCAGGAACGGCAGCGGGCGCTTGCGGCGGCGGTCGAACAGGCCCTCGGCCTCGAGCAGCTTCTTCAGCCGCTCCAGCCGGAGCAGCAGCTCACCGATGCCGACCTGGCGGATCTCGTCGGCGCGCAGGCTCATCGTGCCGCGCATCGGGAAGAACTCCGGCTTGGCGTGCAGCGTCACCCGGTCGCCCTCGGCCAGCTCGGGGGCGCCCGCCTCGAGCACCTCCTCGTGCGTGGTGACGGTGAGGCTCAGATTCGCGGCGGGGTCACGCACGGTCATGAAGACCAGGCCGCGGGAGCCGGAGCGCCGGTTGATCTGGGCGACCTGCCCGTCCACCCAGACCCAGCCGAGCTTGCTGATCCAGGCGCCGATCTTCTGGCTGACCACGCGCACCGGCCACGGATCGTCGGCGGTGCTCTTGGCCGGCGCCGACCCGGTCGGGGAAGCGCTGGCAGCCTGGGCTTCAGTCACCCGGCCAGACTAGGTCAGCCCACCGACATTTTCGTCGGCGCGATGCTGCGCCGAGTAGGCGTGTGCCTCGGAGTGCCGTCCCACGTATCCGGTGAGGTCCACCGGCGTACGTCGCTCGGGCATCTGTTTTTCGACGAACCGCACGAGAACCAGCGTGACCAGCCCGGCGCACGCCCAGAAGACCAGGTCAGCGCCGAGATATCGGGGATCGGCGTGGATCCCGTCACCGAGGCCGAGGAACGGGAACGGGAAGCCCCGGCGCTGCGGATGATCGGCCAGGCAGCACCGGGACGTGTCGACGAGCAGGCCGGTCGCGAGCCCGGCGACGGTGACCAGCGCGGCCGTGATCCAGCCCGCGCGGCCCGGCCGGATCCGGTGCAGCGCCAGCAGAACCATCCCGCCGAGCGTCACCGCCACGTGGAACGTCACGTAGACCACGCCGTCGACGCCGGTGACCAGGTCGAGCAGCCCGACGCCGAAGAGGAACCAGCCGGCCATCACCCGCGTGACGGTCGGGATCGAGGGCCACCCGTCGTCCCGCTCGGCGCTCATGAGCCCGAGTATCCCGTCCCTTACCGCCCGGAAGGGGCGAAACGGATCAAGAGCCGCTCGGGGCGGGCCGAGGTCCGCGGTGCGCGCGGTAGGCGCGCCCGGCCAGGTTGATCACCACAAAGACCAAGAGGCCTGCGTACGCCCAGAGCACCACGTCCGTGGCCAGGTAGACCGGGTCGGGCTGCCAGCCGCCCGCGATCGCCAGCGCCCGGGCCTGCTCCGGAGTGTCCGCGGACGCCCACCGGGACAGCCACGCGGACGGCCAGCCCCGGTCCTCGGACCAGCCGAACATGCAGCAGAGCTGCTCCGTCCGTACCCCCAGGGTGGCGAGCGGACCCGCGACCGCACCGGCCACCGCGCCCACCGCGGCGAACGCGGCCGAGGGCCGCAGCCGATGCCAGAACGCGATCGTCGCGCCGGCGGCGAGCAGCACCAGGCCGGCCGGCGTGAACACGACCGCGATCGCGCCGATCGCGACGGTCCCGGCGGCGACCAGCACCTGGTACGGGTGATCGGCGATCCTGGTGTCGGTCGTCATGGATGGATCTCTACCACCCGAACGCAAGGGCTGTGGCACTGATCGCAGGAGGGCGGCGGCCGGGAGCGGGCACGTACCATTGCCGGGTGACTGAACCTCGTAAGCGGGTGTTGCTCGCCAAGCCGCGTGGCTACTGCGCCGGTGTCGACCGCGCCGTGCAGACCGTCGAGGAGGCGCTGAAGCTCTACGGCGCCCCGGTCTACGTGCGCAAGCAGATCGTGCACAACAAGCACGTGGTCAGCACGCTGGAGGCCAGCGGCGCGATCTTCGTCGAGGAGAACTACGAGGTGCCCGAGGGCGCCACCGTGGTCTTCTCCGCGCACGGCGTCGCCCCCGAGGTGCACGACCAGGCCCGCGAGCGCAACCTCAAGGCGATCGACGCGACCTGCCCGCTGGTGACCAAGGTCCACCACGAGGCGAAGCGGTTCGCCGCCGAGGACTACGACATCCTGCTGATCGGGCACGAGGGGCACGAGGAGGTCATCGGCACCGCCGGTGAGGCTCCCGCGCACATCCAGCTGGTCGACGGTCCGGACGACGTGGCCAACGTGGTGATCCGGGACCCGGCCAAGGTCGTCTGGCTGTCGCAGACCACGCTCTCGGTCGACGAGACGATGGAGACCGTGGCCCGGCTCAAGACCCGGCTGCCGCTGCTGCAGTCGCCGCCCAGCGACGACATCTGCTACGCCACGTCGAACCGGCAGCACGTGATCAAGGAGATCGCGCCGGAGTGCGACGTGGTGATCGTGGTCGGCTCGACCAACTCGTCGAACTCGGTGCGGCTGGTCGAGGTCGCGCTCGGCGCCGGCGCCCGGGCCGGGCACCTGGTCGACTACGCGAGCGAGATCCAGGACGAGTGGCTGACCGGCGCGACCACGGTCGGTGTCTCGTCCGGCGCGAGCGTGCCGGAAGACCTGGTCATGGAGGTGCTCGCGCACCTGGCCGACCGCGGCTTCGGCGAGGTCACCGAGTTCACCACCGCCGAGGAGCGGCTGACTTTCAGCCTCCCGCAGGAGCTCCGCCGCGACATGAAAGCCGCCGCCGCGGCCCGCGCGGCTAGCTGAGCTCCGGGGCCTGGGGCTGGCGTGGGGCGATCTCGATCTGAGGTGGCTGCGCCAGTTCCTCGTCGGAGACGCCCATCTCGGCGAGCTTCCGTGCGCTGACCAAAACCCGAGATTCCAAAGAGCCGACCGCCTTGTTGTACGCGCTGACCGCCCCGTTCAGCGACACGCCGAGCCGGCTCACGTGCTCGCCCATCGTCGCCAGCCGGCCGTAGAGCTCCCGCGCCAGGGTGTGCACGGCGACCGCGTTGCCGGTCAGCGTCTCCTGCCGCCAGGAGAACGCGACCGTGCGCAGCATCGCGACCAGCGTGGCCGGGGTGGTCAGCACCACGTTGCGGCGGAACGCGTACTCCATCAGGACCGGGTCGCGCTGCAGCGCCGCGTCCAGGAACGGGTCGGCCGGCACGAACAGGACCACGAAATCCGGTGACGAGGCGAAGGCCGTCCAATACTCCTTCGCGGACAGGGCGTCCACGTGCGCGCGCAGGTGCCGGGCGTGCTGATCGAGGTAGAGATCCCGGTCACGTTCGTCCCGGGCCTCCATGGCGGACAGATAGCCCTCCAGCGGGGCCTTCGCGTCGACCACCACGGTGCGGCCGCCGTGCAGCCGGACCACCAGGTCGGGCCGGACCACCTGATGATCGGTCTCACCGGACACCTGCTCGCTGAAGTCACAGTGCTCCAGCAGGCCGGCCGCCTCGACGATCCGGCGCAGCTGGTGCTCGCCCCAGCGGCCGCGCACCTGCGGCGTGCGCAGCGCCGACACCAGCTGCCGGGTCTCGCCGCGCAGCTCGGTGGAGACCGCGCCCATCGCCCGGACCTGTTCGCGCAGCTCCGCGTACGCGTCGACGCGGTCCCGCTCCAGGTCGGCGACCCGCTGCTCGTAGCGGCGCAGGGTGTCCTGCAGCGGCGCGACGGCGCGGGCCACCGCCTCCTGCGACTGCGCGGTCGACTCGTAGGACAGCGCCCGCATCGACTGCTCCAGCCGCTGCTCACCGTCGCGGGCCGCGGCCACCGTCGCCTCCAGCCGGGCGACGTCGGCCGCGGCCCGGGCCCGGGCGGCCAGCCAGCCCAGGGCGGCGCCGACTGCCAGACAGACCAGGATCACACCGAGCGTCGAGTACGTCACCACCGCAGATTGCCAGACAGGTACGACAAGACCGCCGAGGGTACTTTGGAAAACATGAACGGCGTGTTGCTCATCCTGGCCATCGTGGCGATCGTCGCCCTGGTTGTCGTCGGCGTCCAGCGCGGCGGCGGCAAACTGAAGCAGACCCAGCTGGAGGACGCCCGAGCCGAGGCGACGAGGTGGTACGAACGGCTCGGCGGTCAGGTGATGAACCTGCACGCCGACGAGGCGGCCGCCCGGCAGGCCCTGGCCGACGCGAGCGAGCGGTACAACGCCGCCGGCGGCCAGCTGCAGCAGGCCAACTCGGTCCGGCAGTTCGAGCTGGCCCGTGAGTCCGCTCTGGAGGGGCTGGCCTACGTGCGGGCCGCCCGCCTCGCGATGGGCATCGACCCGGGGCCCGACCTGCCCCCGCTGGCCGCGTCCCGTGGGGCCGGGCAGCTCACCCAGGAGCGCGAGGTCAGCGTGCAGGGTCACGCGTACAAGGCCGGGCCGCAGCCCGGGGCCGACACTCCCTACTACTACCCGGGCGGGCGGGTGCAGGGTCGCCCGGTGCCGGCCGGGTGGTATTCGACACCGGTCTGGAAGACCGCGCTCGGGGCGGGCGCCGGCGTGCTCGGCGGCATGCTGATCTTCGACGCGCTGTTCTCGCCGGCCTTCGGTGACTCCGGCGGTTACGCGGACGGCTACCAGGACGGTTTCGACGCCGGCAACGACGTCGACGCGGCCGGTGACTTCGGTGGCAACGACCAGGGTGGCAACGACCTCGGTGGTGGCGACGGCGGCGGCTGGGGCGGCGGCGACTTCGGTGGCGGTGACTTCGGCGGCGGAGATTTCGGCGGCGACTTCTAGCGTTTCCGAGCCGCGTCTCCTGAACGGGAGGCGCGGCCGGTCCGGGACCATGGACCGGCTTGCGATGGTCCTTTGAAGCCGCGACCACTCACCGGAGCTTTGACAGCGTGGGTGGCTGTTCCGGGTTTTTGGAACCGCAACCACCCGCGGACGTCGCCCTGGAGGGTCTCGCGTTCTGGGCGCCCCGCGCCCTGCGAGGCCCGGAAGGGTCCCCGCGGGAGCGACGATCAGTTATCGGCCGCAGCGTAGGCAATCAAGAATTTGATCTTGATCTGGGTGTTTTACCAGGGCTGAGCGGGTGTGACGGCGGCGGCCGGGCGGGTGTAGGGGTGCAGGCGGCGGGTGAGCTCGCGGCGCAGCGCTCGTGGGCTGGGCCAGATCTGGGTCAGGTCGGCGACGAAGGCCGGGCCGCGCGGGGTGACGGTCTGCGCCGGCCAGCCCTCGCCGGCGTCCTGCAGCGGGTGGACCGTGTCCATGTCGACCGGGGTCACCTCGAGCACGGTCCGCAGGCCGCTGCGGCGCACCGTGACCGCGGCCACGTCCGCCCAGGCCAGCATGATCGGGTCACTGCCCTGCGCGGCGAGTTCCAGGCCGCCGGTCGACACCCGGACCCAGGTGGACAGCGCGGCCCGGGCGGACAGTGAGTAGAAAGCGGCGACCGCGCCGCCGACGATGACCGCCTGGGCGGTGGTGACCCACCACGGATCGCCGGTGTCGCGGGCCAATCGGCCCACGACCGGCGAGACCACCAGGTACGACAGCATCAGCACGGCGAACACCGCGACGAATGTCCGGGCCGGCGACGACCGGAACAACATCGTGTCCACGGCCGGCGCCTCGACCTCCTCCGGGGCGATCGGCATGCCTCCTATGGTGGACCGAACCACGGGCTCCGCTCCCGGGATCGCGGCATTTGCCGTCCCGGGCCGGCGCCCGGCCGTTACGGAAGCGAACGGGGAGGCGGAAATGACAGAATCGGTCAGCGTCGCGGTAGTGGGCGCCGGCAGCCGGGGCGGGATGTACGCCCGGGTGGCGGCGGCGAGCGGGCGGGCCCGGGTGGTCGCCGTCGCGGAACCCGACGACGAGCGGCGGGAACGGTTCGCGGCCGAGTTCGGCCTGGACCCGTCACAGGTCCACCGGGACTGGACGGGGCTCGTCGACGGGCCGCGGGCCGCCGACGCGGTGATCGTCGCGACCCAGGACCGGCTGCACGTGGAGCCGGCGGTGGCGCTGCTCGGGCACGGGTATGACGTGCTGCTGGAGAAGCCGATGGCGCCCACGCTCGCGGAGGCCGCACGGATCGCGGCGGCGGCGGTGGCCAGCGGGCGGATCTTCGGGGTGTGCCATGTGCTGCGGTACACCCCGTACACCGCGATGATCCGCGAGCTGATCCGGGACGGGGCGCTCGGTGACGTGATCAACGTGCAGCACCTGGAACCGGTCGGGTGGTGGCATCAGGCGCACGCGTTCGTCCGCGGGAACTGGCGCTCCGAGGCCGGCTCCGGGCCGATGCTGCTCACCAAGAGCTGTCACGACGTGGACTGGATCATGCACCTGGTCGGGGACGCGGTGGCCCGGGTGTCGTCGTTCGGCGGGCTCGCCCACTTCCGCCCGGAGAAGCAGCCGGCCGGGGCCGCGGACCGGTGCCTGGACTGCGGCGTGGAGGCGGGGTGCCCGTACTCGGCGAAGCGCCTCTACCTCGGCTGCCTCGGGGACCCGAGCCGCGAACGGTGGCCGCTCGGGCCGGTGACCTCGGACGCTACCGAGGACGGGGTGCTGCGGGCGCTGCGGGACGGGCCGTACGGGCGGTGCGTCTACCGGTGCGACAACGACGTGGTGGATCACCAGGTGGTGAACTTCGAGTTCGTGGGCGGTGCGACGGCGACGCTGACGATGACCGCGTTCTCGCCGTCGGACGGGTACCGGCGGACCCGGATCTTCGGCAGTCACGGGAGTCTGGACGGGGACGGGCGGTCGATGACAGTGACCGACTTCCGGGACGGGAGTGAGCGGGTGATCGTGGTGCCGGCGGGGGACGGCGGGACCGCGGCCGGGGGGCACGGGGGTGGGGACGCCGGGCTGGTGGAGGCGTTTCTGTCGGCGGTGATCAGCCGGGATGAGTCGTATCTGGGGTCTGGGGCGGCGGCGAGTCTCGACAGTCATCGGGTGGTGTGGGCGGCTGAGGAGGCTCGGCACGGCGGGGTTGTGGTCACGTTGTGAGCTGGGGGGCTGTTGTGCGCTGTTCTTGAGGGCCCTCCCCCCACCCCCACCACGCCTTGGTTCGGCGGCGCGGTTCGACCTGTTTTCGGGCAGGCCGAACCGCGCCGTGTGCGTCAGAACGCGCAGGCGATGATCAGCTCCGGTGTTCGGCCTGGAAGCAGATCGAGCCGGGTTATCCGCCCGGCCGCCTGGACGTCACCCTCGATCAGTTTCAGCTGGTCGAGAAGCGGCCCGGGCCCGAGCGCCTCCGCCAGCGGCACCTCGGCCCGCATCGACAGTTTGCGGTCCGACTTCGCCTTGCGGACCTGGCGCAGGGCGTCCCCGGCCAGGTCGAGCAGGGCCGGCTCGCTGTCCGGCGCGACCCGGGTCAGCTCGTACTTCGTCGGCCAGGTGGCGCGGTGCACCGACCCGTACCGCCACCACGACCAGACCTCCTCCGTCACGTACGGCAGGAACGGCGCGAACAACCGCAACTGCACCGACAACCCGGCGGCCAGCGCGGCCCGGGCCGAGTCGGCGGGCGGGCCCGACGCGTACGCCCGGTCCTTGACCAGCTCGATGTAGTCGTCGCAGAACGTCCAGAAGAACGCCTCGGCGGCCTGCAGCGCGTCGGTGTGCTGATACCGGTCGAACGCGTCGGTGACCGCGGTGGTCACGTCGGCCAGCCGGCCGAGCATCGCCCGGTCGAGCGGCTCGGCGACCGGCTGCCGCAGCGCGTCGGCGGCGCCGAGCCCGAGCGCGAACCTCGACGCGTTGAGCAGCTTGGTCGCCAGCCGCCGCCCGACCTTCAGCTGCGCCTCGTCGTAGGCCATGTCGACGCCGGGCCGCCCGCTCGCCGCCCAGTAGCGCATCGCGTCCGCCCCGAACCGTTTGAGCGGCTCGGCCGGGGTGACCACGTTGCCCTTGGAGCTCGACATCTTCTTGTGGTCCGGGTCGAGGATCCAGCCGGAGAGGACCGCGGTGTGCCAGGGCAGCACCCCGTGGGTCAGCTCGGCGCGCAGGATCGTGGAGAACAGCCAGGTACGGATGATCTCCTGACCCTGTGGCCGCAGGTCCATCGGGAAGAGCCCGGCGATCTCCGGGGTCAGCGAGGACGTGGCCCAGGTGTCCATGACGTCCGGATCGGCGGTAAAGCCGCCCGGCCGGTCCCGCGCGGCCTCGTCGAAGCCGGGCGGGCAGTCGGAAGTCGGATCGACCGGCAGTGCCGAATCGTCCGGTATGAGAGGCTGGTCGAAGTCCGGCTCGCCAGCGTCGTCGAGCCGGTACCAGATCGGGAACGGCACGCCGAAGAACCGCTGCCGGCTGATCAACCAGTCCCCGGTGAGGCCGGCGACCCAGTGCTCATACCGGTGCCGCATGTGCTCCGGGACCCAGCGCAGCTCCCGGCCGCGGGCCAGCAGCCGCTCGCGCAGCTCCGCGTCCCGCCCGCCGTTGCGGATGAACCACTGCCGGCTGGTGACGATCTCCAGCGGTGTCTCGCCCCGCTCGAAGAACTTGACCGGATGCGTGACCGGCCGCGGCTCCCCGAGCAGCTCACCCGACTCGCGCAGCAGCCGGACGACCTCCCGCCGGGCGGCCTTGACGGTCAGCCCGGCCAGCGGGCGATAGGTCTCGGCGGGGACGCCGGCCGGCGCCTCCGGCAGGAAGCGGCCGTCGCGGCCCAGGACCACCCGGGTGTCCAGGCTCAGGTCCCGCCACCAGGTGACGTCGGTCAGGTCGCCGAACGTGCAGACCATCGCGATGCCGGTGCCCTTCTCCGGCGCGGCGAGCGGGTGCGCGAACACCGGGACCTCGACCCCGAACAGCGGCGACCGGGCCGACGTCAGCCCGGCGAACCGCTCGTCACCCGGGTGATGGACCAGCGCGACGCAGGCCGGCAGCAGCTCCGGCCGGGTGGTGTCGACCTCGACCGGCCCGGCCGGCCCGCGGAACCGCAGCGTGTGGAACGCGCCGGGCCGCTCCCGGTCCTCCAGCTCGGCCTGGGCGACCGCGGTCCGGTAGCCGACGTCCCACAGCGTCGGGGCCTCCGCCGCGTAGGCCTCCCCGCGAGCCACGTTCGCCAGGAACGCCCGCTGCGAGACCGCCCGCGCCCGGTCGCCGATCGTCGTATACGTCAGTGCCCAGTCGACGGACAGGCCGAGCCGCCGCCAGACGTCCTCATACGCCTTCTCGTCCGCGGCGGTCAGCCGGCCGCACAGCTCGACGAAGTTGCGCCGGGAGATCGCGACCGGTGGATCCGGCGGAGTGGCCGGCGGCTGCCAGCCCGGCTCGAACGGCAACGACGGGTCGCAGCGGACGCCGAACACGTTCTGGACCCGGCGCTCGGTGGGCAGGCCGTTGTCGTCCCAGCCCATCGGGTAGAAGACCGCCTTGCCGCGCATACGCTGGAAGCGCGCGACCGTGTCGGTGTGGGTGAACGAGAAGACGTGCCCGATGTGCAACTCACCCGACACGGTTGGTGGCGGGGTGTCGACAGCGAATACGTCCGACCGCCCCTTCTCCCGGTCGAACGTGTACGTGCCCTCCTCCTGCCACTTCGGCGCCCACTTCTCCTCGAGCCCGTCCGGCGACGGCCGCTCGGGAAGACCGGGGCGCCCGGCTCCCGTATCAGTCATGCGGTCACCCTAGGCTCGCCGCGACGGCCCCGGCCAGGCCATTTTCCTGCCTGTGGATAACTCTCCGAAATGGACCAGCCGGGCTGGCCCCGACGCCGCTGTCTTCGATGTCCGTCGATCCCTGGAGGGCTCGGCGGCCGCTCGCGTCGCGGCGTCGTCCACAGGCCGGCCCCGGTTGTCCACAGCCCGGACCGCTCTCGGCGGGGCTCAGCCCGCCGACTCGTGCTCCAGCAGCCAGGACTTCACCGGCAGGCCCCACCGGTAGCCACCCAGCGAACCGTCCGTCCGCAACACCCGGTGACACGGCACGATCAGCGCCACCGCGTTGCGCGCGCACGCCGCGGCCGCCGCCCGGATCGCCGCCGGACGCCCGGACAGCTCCGCATAGTGCGAATACGTCACCGGGTTGCCCGGCTTGATCTCCCGCATCACCTGCCAGGCGTGACCCATGAACTCGCCGCCGGTGCGCTGCTCGACCGCGATCGTGTCCAGCGCGGTCAGGTCGCCGGCGAAATACGCCCGCACCGCGGCCTGAGCCGGGCCCACGTCGTCAGCCGGCTCGGTCGTCTCCACCAGCGCCGGGTGGATCAGGCTGATCAGGCCGGGCACGTTCGTGGTGAAGCCGGCGGCCCGCACCGCGCCGGAATCCGCGACCACCAGGGTGAACGGGCCGGCCGGGGTCTCCATTATCGAATGCCGCAACATGCTGCTCAACTCCTCTGAATCGGGGGATACAGCCTGGCCGAACTCCGTCGGCCGGGAACAACTTTCTTCGCCGCCTGTGGACAACGAACTCGCCTGTGGACAACGCGTTTCGCGGTGGCCGTCCGGGCTAGGTTGGTCGCAGCCCGGTCAGGCCGCCCGCCACAGCCGGATCAGGGCGTACGAACGCCATGGGCGCCAGCGTTCGGCATGCTCGGCGAGCGCCTTCGCCGAGTGCGGAAGACCCAGCGCGGCCGCGCCACGACGGGCGGCCAGATCGGTGGGGAGGAAGACGTCCGGGTCACCGATGGCGCGCATCGCCACGTAACCGGCGGTCCAGGGGCCGATGCCGGGGAGCTCGAGCAGGCGGGCGGTGGTTTCGGCGCGGTCGGCGCCGGGCTCGAGGTCGAGCTTGCCGTCGGCTACGGCGGTGGCTAGGGCTCGGATGGTGGCGCGACGTGCCGTGGGCATGCCGAAGGCGGAGTCCGGCAGGTCGGCTACGACGGCCGCCGACGGAAAACCGGCAAGTTGGTTGGTGGAGGTGGGGGCGGGGGCGGGGCCCGAAGGGCCGAGTCCGTCCAGTCCGTCCAGTCCGTCAACATCACCCACCGAACCCTCAACCGCCGCCCGAACAATCCGCCCCAACGTCGTCCGAGCCCCAGAAACACTCACCTGCTGCCCCACAACAGCCCGAACCGCGATCTCGAACCCATCCACCGCCCGAGGCACCCGCACCCCCGGCTCCGCCCGCACCGCATCGGCCAGCGCCGGATCCGCCCCGAGCATCGCGTCCACCGCGTCCGGATCAGCGTCGAGATCGAACAGCCGCCGGCACCGGGCCACCGCCGGCGCCAGATCCCGCACATCGCTCAACCGCAGCTCCGCGAAAACCCACCGCTCCCCAGGCCGCAACGAGACATTCGCGGTCCCATGGGGAAGAGCCAAACCACGCCGGTACGTCGTTCCGACCACCTCGTCCACGCCGGGCAACGTCCGCGCCCCGAGGAACTCCAGCAGTGCCGCCGCGTGCAGAGGCGCCCGATACGCCAGCCGCAGGTTGATCACCCCGGCCTCGCCCCGGGCCACGGGCCGTTTCTCCCGCAACCGGCTGGGCGACTGCGCGTACACCTCGAGCATCGTGTCGTTGAACTGCCGCACGCTGCCGAACCCGGCCGCGAACGCGATCTCCGCGAGCCCCAGGTCGGTCGTCTCGACGAGGATCCGGGCGGTCTGGGCCCGTTGCGCCCGGGCGAGTGCGAGCGGCCCGGCGCCGAGTTCCGCGGTCAGCATCCGGTTGAGGTGCCGTTCGGTGTAGCCGAGCCGGGACGCGAGTCCGGTGACGCCTTCCCGGTCGACGATGCCGTCGCCGATCAGGCGCATGGCCCGTCCGACGGTGTCGGCGCGGGCGTCCCATTCGGGCGATCCGGGCGCCGCGTCGGGCCGGCACCGGCGGCAGGCGCGGAACCCGCCGCGCTGGGCGGCGGCCGCGCTGACGTAGAACGTGACGTTCTGCCGTTTCGGTGTGACGGCCGGGCAGGACGGCCGGCAGTAGATCCCGGTGGTCCGGACCGCGGTGTAGAAGCACCCGTCGAACCGCTGGTCACGGCTGTCGACAGCGCGGTAGCAATGTTCGAAGTCCAGCTCCATGTCTTCGAGTCTGCTCCGCGCACCCACCCACCGGCTGGCGGGTTTCGGACATGACCGTGCGCCGCTCAAAAGGCCCGCTCGGGAGGGCCCGCTCGGGAGGGGCTGCTCGGGAGGGGCTGCTCGGGAGGGGCTGCTCGGGAGGGGGCGCTCAGAACAGGTCGAGCTGGCCCGGCAGCACTGCCGGTGGCGCCGGCCGTACGGACGCGGCCCAGGGCCACGCCGCCGCGCCGTCGCCGAGCGGCCCGTCGAGCTGCCAGAGGCACAGGCCGCCGCCGGTTTCCGAGGTCAGCCACGTGCCGGACTCCGTCGACCGCTTCGGGGTGCGCTGCCCGGGCCGGGGGTAGTCGACGACCGCCCGGGGCTGCAACGTCTCCGCACACAGCAGCACGTGCCGCGACGGCTCGCCGTAGTGGTCCTCGATCTCCGTGACGATCACGGACTCGGAGACGACGGCGTTCCCGTACGGGCTCAGCTCCGCGTCCGGTCCGCCGAGCTCCTCGTCGCTGCAGCTCGCCACGACGGCCCCGGTCGCGACGTCGCGCATGGTGAGCCGGTGCCGGTCCGGCGAGATCGACAGGTAGCGCGGCTGCCCGCGGTGGAAGTCGAGGAGCGGCGCGGGCAGCTCGGTCACCCGGACCCCGGTGGGGTCGAAGTCCAGCAGCCGGCCGCGAGCCGCCCGGCCCTGGGTCTCGGCGGTCAGGGCGATCCGGCCGTGCGCCGGATCGGTGATCCAGGCGGTGTCGACGTGGTCGATCCCGTGCCGGGACTCGCCGATCCGCTCACCGGTGCCGGCGTGGACCGTGGTCAGCGTCTCGTCGGTGAGGATCCGCAGCAGGTCGCCGTCGAAGTGGCAGGTGCGGATCCCGGTGCCGGCCCGCCGCCACCGCGGCCGCCGCCGCATGTCGGTCACCACGATCTCGTGGTCATTCACCACGGCCAGGTGCCGGCCGTCGGTGTAGGGAAAGCCGTCGGCGTACGGGATCGCCGCGATCACCTCGAGCCGCCGGTCCAGGATCCAGACGTGCTGGGCGTTGTAGTACGTGGTCAGCCATCCACCCGTCGCGATCGGCCAGGTCTCCCCGGGGTGGCCGGCCACCGAGGCGAGCAGTCGGGGACGCATGACCGACAAGGCTAGTGTCAACTACGGTTGACGACTCGGCATGCTGTCAACTACGGTTGACGCATGATGGCTTTGGTGAACACGGACATCCGGTGGCGCGCCTTCGGTGACGGCGGCCCCAAGGTCGTGCTCCTGCACGGCGGTATGCAGACCTCGGCGAACTTCACGAGACTGGCCCATGAGCTGGCCGGCGACTTCACCGTCTATCTCCCGGATCGGCGCGGTCGCGGGTTCAGCGGCCCGGCCGCCCCCGGCCACGGCCTGCGGGCCGAGATCGCGGACCTGGCCGCGGTGCTCGACGAGACCGGCGCGCGCAACGTGTTCGGCCTCAGCTCCGGCGCGGTCATCGCGCTGCGGGCGGCCCTCGAACTGCCGATCGAGCGACTCGCGCTCTACGAACCCCCGCTCAAGCACGGCGGGCACGATCCGGTCGCCTGGCTTCCGAGGTACGAGGCGGAGCTGTCCCGTGGCCGGACCGCGGCCGCGTTCACCACGGTCGTGAAGGGCACCGGCGGCGCCCGGTTCGTGCCGCGCGCGGCGATGCTCCCGCTGGCCGGTCTCGCGGTGCGCAGTTCGGAGCTCGCCGATCTGGTGCCGACGATGCGACTCGACGCGGCGGTCGTCGAGGACGCGGCGGGCCCCCTGACCACGTATGCGCGGGTGACGGCGGAGACGTTGCTGCTCGGCGGGGACCGGTCCCCGGCGTACCTCAAAGCGGTCTTGAGCGGCCTTGAGCCGGTGCTGCCGCAAGCGTCCCGGGTGACCTTGACCGGCGTCGGTCATCTCGCCGCCGACAACAGCGGCAAGCCCGCCCTGGTCGCCGCGGAACTGCGGAGGTTCTTCGGATAGCGGAACCCGTAGACTGGCGTTCCGTGAGCCTCACCATCGGAATCGTCGGCCTGCCCAACGTCGGCAAGAGCACCCTTTTCAACGCCCTGACCAAGAACGACGTGCTCGCCGCGAACTACCCGTTCGCGACGATCGAGCCCAACGTCGGCGTGGTCGGACTGCCCGACGAGCGGCTGGGCAAGCTCGCCGAGCTGTTCAGCAGCGAGAAGATCCTGCCGGCGCCGGTGAGCTTCGTCGACATCGCCGGCCTGGTCCGGGGCGCCTCGAAGGGGCAGGGCCGGGGCAACGCGTTCCTCGCGAACATCCGCGACGCGTCCGCGATCTGCCAGGTCGTGCGCGCGTTCTCGGACCCGAACGTGCTGCACGTCGACGGGAAGGTGTCGCCGTCCGACGACATCGAGACGATCAACACCGAGCTGATCCTGGCCGACCTGCAGACGGTCGAGAAGGCGCTGCCGCGCCTGCAGAAGGAAGCGAAGCTCAAGAAGGACAAGGCGGCCACGGTGGCCGCCGCCGAGGCCGCGTTCAAGCTGCTCAACGACGGTGGCACGCTCTACCAGGGCGCCGCCGCGGCCGGCATCGAGCTGGAGCTGCTGGCCGAGCTGCACCTGCTGACCACCAAGCCGTTCCTGTACGTGTTCAACGTCGACGAGGCCGAGCTCGGCAACGCGGCGTTCCTCGACGAGCTGCGTGCCCTGGTCGCGCCGGCCGAGGCGGTGTTCATGGACGCCAAGATCGAGTCCGAGCTGATCGAGCTGGACGACGAGGAGGCGCTGGAGCTGCTCCAGTCCACCGGCCAGTCCGAGCCCGGGCTGAACCGGCTGATCCGGGTCGGCTTCGAGACGCTGGGCCTGCAGACCTACCTGACCGCCGGGCCGAAGGAGGCCCGTGCCTGGACCGTCCCGGTCGGCGCGACCGCCCCGGAGGCGGCCGGCGTGATCCACTCCGACTTCCAGCGCGGCTTCATCAAGGCCGAGATCGTCAGCTTCGACGACCTGATGACGGCCGGGTCGATGTCCGCGGCGAAGGCCGCCGGCAAGGTCCGCATGGAGGGCAAGGAATACATCATGAAGGACGGCGACGTGGTGGAGTTCCGCTTCAACGTCTGATTTCGTGTCGACGTTCGTCCGGCCGGATGCCACCCTCCCCGGGGTGGCTTCCGGCGCCGTTCGGGTGCGTCGCGATGCGGTAACACCATGGTATGGTCGATGCATGGCGAGGACGAAAAAGGTCACGATCACGCTGCCGGTGGAGCTGCTGGAGAGCATGAAGTCGCACACCGACAACGTCTCCGGTTACCTCACCGAGCTGGCCGAGCGGGCCGAGCGCCGCCGGCTCCTGCGCGAGGAACTGGACCGCTACCAGGGTGAGTTCGGGGCGTTCTCGGACGCGGAGATGGCGGAGGCCCGGGCGCTCCTGCACGGGACCGAGGAGGCGGAGCGCGCGGCGTGAGCCTCGAGTCGCTGGTGCTCGACTCGCAGGGCTTCTCGGGGTGGATCGATCGGGACCGCAAGGTGATGCGCCTGCTGGAGCAGGCGGAGCGGGACGGGGCCGATCTGGCCATGTCGGCCGCCACGATCATCGAGGTCTCCCACCCCGGCGTGGACGCCGCACGGCTGAGCTGGTTGCTGTCCCGGATCCGGGTGGAAGCGGTGACGAAGGAAAGTGCCCGTCGCAGTGCGCAGCTGCTGAAGGGGGCTGGGCTGCACGGGCACAAGTACGCCATCGACGCCATGGTCGCCGACGTCGCGCTGCGCCTGCCCGCACCGGTGGCCGTCCTGACGTCTGATGTGGACGACATGATCAAGCTGTGCGGGCGGCAGGTCCGGGTCATCGGGCTGTAGCCGGGTTTCTTCCACATCGGCCTTCGCTGCCCCCATCGGGTGATTCCAGGCACGCGGAGTGCGATTGACACCCCCGGTCTCGTGGGAACGTTCGTCCGTGTACGACGGACCACTTCGAGGGGTTGCCGATGTCTGACTGGGTTCTGGTGCCGTGTCTGGTAACGCTGCGGGCCGAGTTCAACGCCGTCTCCCCATCCCGCGACAAGGGTTCCGACGGGTCGATCGGGGACAGCGCGCACACGTCCTCGTCCGACCACACGCCGGATGAGGACTCGGACATCCTGCGTGACCACGACTCGGACTCGAAGAACGAGGTGCACGCCCTCGACATCGACAGTTCGGGGCCGTGGCCGGGTGGGGCCGCCTGGTTCGACCAGGCGGTCAAGGCCATCGTGGACCGGCATCGCACCGGTGCGGACGACCGGCTGCAGTACGTGATCTGGAACCACCGGATCGCGAACCGCTCGGTCGACAACTGGCGCTGGCGGACCTACACGTCGACGACGGATCCGCACACCGACCACGCGCACTTCTCGTCCCGGTACACGACCGCGCAGGAGCAGGACACCAGCCCGTGGGGGCTGCTGGAGGAGGACGACATGGCTCTGGCCAACGACCAGATCACGCTGACCGCCGACACCGCGAAGGAGCTCGGCCGCAAGGCCGGCGAGAAGATGACGGCGGCGACGTTGCTCCAGCTCGCGGTGATATACGCGGCGCGCGGCGACGACAAGGCGTCGGAGGCGAACGACCGCTACACGTCGATCGACTCCCGGCTCGGCGTGGTGGAGCAGTGGATCGCGTCGCTGTCGTCGCCGGCCACGCCGCCGCACCAGGTGGCGGCGGCGTTGCGGGCCGCGCTCGGCGACCGCGCCGCCGAGGTGGGCCGGATCTTGACCAGCCCGGCCTGACCGACACCGGACCACCCACGGCGATGATCAGCGGTGAATCCGCGCCTGCCTGCCAGAATGAAGCGTGATCAACACCCTGGGCGAGCGCGTCGCTCGCATCGTCTCCGAAGTGCTGGCGCCGGCCGTGCTGGTGGCGGCGCTGCTGGTCGCCGTGGGGTGGCACGCCGGTGACGCGCCCGGTGTCTCCCGTTGGTGGGGGCTGCCGGGCGCGATCTTCGCGGCGGTCATCCCGCTGGGGTACGTGTTGCACGGGGTGCGCACCGGCCGCCTCACCGACCATCACATCCCGGACCGGGCCGACCGGCGGCTGCCGCTGCTGTTCGGGGTCGCGTCGCTGACCGCCGGGCTGATCGTGCTGGTGCTGCTCGGCGCCCCCCGGGAGGTGCTGGCGCTGCTCGTCGCGGGCGGCACCGGGCTGGTGATCTTCGCGCTGGTCACGCACTGGTGGAAGATGTCGATACACGCCGGGGTGGCCGCCGGGACCCTGGCGACGATGATCGCGATCTACGGACCGGTGGCGCTGCTCGGGGCGCCGCTGGTGGTGCTCGGCGGGTGGGCCCGGGTGCGGCTGACCGCGCACACCCCGGCCCAGGTGGTGGTCGGCGCGCTGGCCGGCGCCGTCGTCGCCGGCACAATCTTCCCGGTGCTCCGCTGACAGCGAAGCCGACCAGAGAAGCGACCAGAAAAACCGAAACACATCTGCCGTACGGCCGTCGTACCGTGACCGCATGACGTGGACGATCGAGGAGCGCCCCTGGGACGACCCGGCCGGCGTGGCCCTCCGGCTGGCCCAACGCGCCGAGCTGGACGCCCGCTACGGATCCGATGACCACGAGCCGGGCGGCGCCCCGTCCGCCGCCG
Source organism: Actinoplanes sp. L3-i22 (assembly GCF_019704555.1). Classification (NCBI taxonomy): domain Bacteria; kingdom Bacillati; phylum Actinomycetota; class Actinomycetes; order Micromonosporales; family Micromonosporaceae; genus Actinoplanes; species Actinoplanes sp. L3-i22. The sequence continues at coordinate 11,198,309 of NZ_AP024745.1, read as the reverse complement.
AGATCGACGTCTTCCTCGTAGCGACGCACGTGCGGGACGACGGCGCGACGGCGATCGGCTGCGGCGCGTTGCGACGGCTCGACGAGCACAGCGCCGAGGTCAAACGGATGTACGTGACCCCGGCCGGCCGCGGCTCCGGCGTCGCCCCCGCGATCCTCCGCGCCCTGGAGGCCGCCGCGAAACAGCGCGGCTGGCTGACGCTGCGTCTGGAGACCGGCACCGCCCAGCCCGACGCGATCCGCTTCTACCAGCGGGAGGGCTACCGGGAGATCCCGCTGTACGGCAAGTACCTCGGCTCCCCGATCTCCCGCTGTTTCGAGAAGGCGCTCCAGGCCCCGCCTCGCTCCGCATGATCGACGAGCCAGGGCCTAGCTCTCGGTCGCCATCGCCGAGAACGCCGCCGCCAGCCGTTCCAGGTCCAGCTCGCCCAGGTGGTCGAAGATGTGCCGGCGCACGCTGTCCAGGTGGGTCGGCCACGCCTCCCGCAGCCGCTCCAGCCCGCTCTCGGTGAGCACCGCGTTCGCCCCGCGGGCGTCCTCCTCGCACCGGATCCGTTTCAGGTAGCCGAGCGACTCCAGTTTCGCCGCGAGCCGGGTCATCCCGCTCAGCGACATGTCGCAGGCCGCGGCGAGCTCGCTCATCCGCATCCGCCGGTCCGGCGTCTCGGAGAGGTGCCGGAGCACCGAGTACTCACTGGCGGACATCCGCTGCTCGCGTATCAGGTCGGCGTCCAGCGCGCGGGGCACGACCAGAAGGAAGCGCCCGAGTGCGCGCATCACCGCCTCCTCCGCCGGGCTCAGGGGGACGGGGGGTCCAGATGCTGGCATGTCTGTGATCGTACGGCCGCCCCGCATCCCGCCCGCGGGGCCGGAACGGCGATATTTCGCCTCGTGGAGTGAACGATTCACGCGGTGACGGGCTGCGGCGGTCAGCATTTCGGGGGACTGTCGGACGCTTGCCTTTCGTTCCGGACAAGTCACAATGCTTTGGTGCAAAACCAGACAACTAGTGACTCAATGCAGCATCTGCTCGAATTGCCACGAAAGTCTTGGTGGGCCCGTCTGCCGTTCGGTGTTCGCATGCTCGCCGGGACCAGCGCGCTGCTGGCGCTCCTCAGCGGCGGGGTGGCCGGCGCCGCCGTGCTGTCCGGCGACGGCGGGCGGACCGCCGAGCAGACGCTGGCCGGTGACCCCGGCGCCGCGCACCTGGAACAGGACCCGGAGATCGTCAGCCGGGAGGCGGCGGCCGCCGAGCCGCTGCCGCAGCGGCACGTGCACGTCCCGGTGCAGCCCGCGCCCCCGATCGCCGGGCAGCCGGCCGAGACCGGCGCCGAGCTGAGCCGCGCCCGCGGCGAGGACCCGGCCGACCGGACCGGCCCGCGCGTCCCGCGCTCCTCGCGCACGGCCGCGGACAAGCCGGCGGCGAAGAAGAAGCCGGGGAGCAGCCACGCGAAGGCCGAGCCGGTCGTCACCACCCGGACCGACGTGGAGACCCAGCCCATCCCGTTCCGGACCCGGGTGGTCCGCGACGACTCGTTGCCGCAGGGCTTCCGCCGGGTGCAGACCCCGGGCACGCCGGGCGAGCAGACGATCCGCTACCTGGTCACGCTCGTCGACGGGAAGCCGTCCGGCCGGCGGGTGCTGGGCACCACGGTCACCCGGCAGCCGCAGCAGCGCGTGGTGGTCTTCGGCGTCCAGGAGGACTGCGCGAGCGCGCTGGACCTCTGCGTGCCGCTCGGCCGCCGGACCACGTGCCCGGACGAGCCGGCGCCCGCCACCCCGGCCCCGAGGACGACGGTCACCGAGACCGAGGACGGGCCGCCGACGGTCACCGACGAGGACCTCGCGCTGCTCGACCCGGATGCGCTCACCGACCTCAGGTGGGAACCGGCCACGGTGTGCTGAACCGGCCGGCCGATCGTCATAGGCTCGGGACATGGCACTCTCCGACGCCGAACTGACCGAGATGGCCCAGCGGCTGCTCACCGTTCCGGGGGTGGTCGGGGTCGTGCTCGGCGGCAGCCGCGACCGGCAGACGCACACGGTGGAGTCCGACACCGATCTGGGGCTCTACTACCGGGCGCCGTTCGACACCGACCGGCTCGGCGAGCTGGCGATCGCGGTCGCCGGCGCCAACGCCCGGGTCACCGCGCCGGGCGAGTGGGGGCCGTGGGTCGACGGCGGCGGCTGGCTGCGGATCGGCGACCACCCGGTGGACTGGCTCTACCGGGACCTGGACCGGGTGCACCGGAGCTGGGCCGACGCCGAGCAGGGCCGCTACGAGTTCCACGCACAGGGCGGACATCCGCTCGGGGTGCCGGACTTCGCGTACGCCGGCGAATTGGGTCTTGGCCGGATCCTGGCCGATCCGACCGGCGAGCTGGTGGCGCTGCAACGCCGCGTCCGGGTCTTTCCGAGGCCGTTGGCCGAGGCCCTGGTCACCCGGCTCTGGGAGGCGGACTTCCTGGTCGGCCTGGCCCGCAAGGGGGTCTCCCGGTCCGACACCAGCTACGTCGCGGGCTGCCTGTTCCGGCTGGTCGGGGTGTGTGCGCACGCGCTGCACGGCGCGGCCGGGCAGTGGCTGGTCAACGAGAAGGGCGCGGTGGCGGCGGCCGGTCGGCTGCCGGGCGCGCCGGCGAAGTTCCAGCAGCGGGTGGACGCCGCGTTCGCTGCGATCACCAGCGATCCGTTGCGGCTCACGCTGGCCATCGACATCGCCGCCGATCTCGTGCTGGAGACCACCGAGGCGTGCGCGATGATGTTGCGATGACCGCGGACATTCCTACCATTCTGGCCACCAGCGCGAGCTTCCAGCGCGGCCGGTACGGCCTCTTCGACATGCGGCCCGGCCGCATCCACCACTTCGCGGCGGAGCTGGCCAACGCCACCGAGGCTCCGAAGATCTGCGTGCTGACCCAGGCGACCGGTGACCCCGACGCCCGGATCGGCGCGTTCTACTCGGCCTTCGCCGGCACCAGGTTCACCATGTCCCACCTGCAGTTGTTCCCGATGCCGAACGTCGACGACATCCGCGCGCACCTGCTGGCCCAGGACATCATCTGGGTGGACGGCGGCAGCGTGGCGAACCTCTGCGCGCTCTGGCGGGTGCACGGGGTGGACGAGATCCTGCACGAGGCGTGGCAGGCCGGCGTGGTGATGAGCGGCGTGTCGGCCGGCTCGATCTGCTGGCACCAGGGCGGCAGCACCGACAGCTACGGGCTGGAGCTGCGCGGGTTCACCGACGGGCTGGGCTGGCTGCCGTACAGCAACGGCGTGCACTACGACCACGAGGAGCAGCGCCGCCCGAAGATGCACGAGCTGATCGGTGACGGCACGCTGTCGGATGGCTTCGCCACCGACGACGGCGCGGGGCTGGTCTACCGGGGCACCTCACTCGAGGCGGTGGTCGCGGATCGCGAAGGGCCGCTTGGGTACGAGCTGAAGCGCGCCGCCGACGGGACGGTCACCGAGACGCCGCTGCCGACCCGGGTTCTCCCGGAATATCCGAACTGACCGAGCCGGCGGCCGGGTCAGCGCAGCGCGACCGTGGCGAGGCCGGCGAGCACCGCCGTGAGCAGCAGCGCCAGGGTGAACACCGGGTTCGCGGCGAGCGGCCCGACCGGCCGGTGCGACCGGCCCCCTTCACCGCCGCCGATCGTCGGCGCGAGGCCGGGATCGCTGTCGAAGAGATCGTGGCTCGGCCGTCGGGTCAGCGGTTTCTGCAGGTGAGCCAGCATCGGTGAACGCCTCCAGGGGGCAGCGGCATCGATCGGTCGCGGGGACTCTCCCGGGTAGCATGCGGCGGGCCGGTCGGGGCGGCAATAGTTGCCGCGGACGACTCCTGGCCGACGGTTCAGTCTGGCATGCGACATCCGCCGTCCGGCCGTCGCGCACGGGCCGAACGGCCGAGCCGAAGCTCTTGCGGCCGCGACGAGAAAGCCCGCCGGCCGCCGGTACGTCTGGGATCTGACGGAGGCGGTCGGCGGGCGCTGACGTCAGGAGGCGTAGCCGAGGATCAGGTTGTGCGCGTGGTGGGCCTTGTCCGAGCCGCGGAACTCGACCTCGTAGACGTGCTGGCCCACGGTGATGGCGATCTCGCCACTGGAGAAGAACTGGCCGACCCAGCTCTTGTTGCTGACCACGCTGACCGAGCTCACCTTGTTGTAGGGGATGCTCGTGATCGCGAACTTCTTACCGACGAACGACTTGTCCTGGATGATGATCCGGCGGTTGGTCAGGCCCAGGAACCCGGTGCCCACGCCGATCGCGTCGTATACGGCGATGACCGTCTCGCCCTCGAGGAGGCCGCTCTCGACCTGCTCCAGCTGAGACTTGTTGTCATAGATCACGTCTGCCATGCGGCGCAGCGTAGCCCGAGATGGCTACGGATGCTCCAGCACGGTGCGATAGAAGTCCTCTATCCGGGCCGCCAGGGTGACCTCACCGTCCGTGATGGCGTCGCCGTCCCGCTCACCGAGGCAGATCTGGGTGTGCCCGTCGACGCGCCGGATCATCGGCCGGATCGAGAGTGTGTCCGCCGCCACCTTGATCCGCTCGGTCAATGCGGCATGCTGGCTGTCGTCGCACGCGAGATCGCGGCGCAGCTGCACGCCGTCCCGGGTCCAGCCGCTCAACAGCGCGAGGGCGTCGCTCAGATAGTCCGAGCCGGTATTGGTCCGGCGTTTTCTAGCCCGCATGGCACCACCCCCCAAAGCGTCGTTGCCGGCTTGTGGCCGAACTGTCGCCGTGTCGTCATGGTCGGTACGCACAGTCTCGTCCGTTGGGACAGTGATGTCCACGCCCACATATCCGCGTTTGGGGGACGATCGGGGCGGCTCGGGCAACCTGATCGGCGAAGTTTTGTGCGATCTTGTTTCTCATGCCGTCGGAACAGTACGTCAAGCGCCTGCCATCACCCAGGGTGATTGTGGCGGCGGCGATCATCGAGGGTGGGCGGGTTCTCGCCTGCCAGCGCAGCGCCCCGCCGGAGGCGGCCGGCAAGTGGGAGTTCCCCGGCGGCAAGGTCGAGCGCGGCGAGACCGACCAGCAGGCGCTGGCCCGCGAATGCGTGGAGGAGCTCGGCATCAGCGTCGAGGTCGGCGACCGGGTCGGCCCGGACGTGCCGCTGGCCCACGGCCGGGCCGTGCTCCGGGTCTACGCCGCCGCGGTGCTCGACGGCGGCGTGCCGGAGGCGCTGGAGCACATGGCTCTGCGCTGGCTGGCCGTGGACCAGTTGGACAGTGTCCCGTGGCTGCCGGCGGACGTCCCGATCGTTGCCGAGCTGCCGAAACTACTGGCCTGAGTACTGCTTGCGCAGCTCCCGCTTGAGGACCTTCATGCTCGGCCCGAGCGGGAGCGACTCGGCGAACCGCACCTGCCGCGGGTACTTGTGCTTGCCCAGCCGCTCGCGCGACCAGTCGATCAGCTCCTGCTCGGTCAAGCCCTTCTCGTCGAGCACCACCACCGCGCAGATCTCCTCGCCGTGCGTAGGGTCAGCCACGCCGATCACCGCGACCTGCTGGATCGCCGGGTGCCGGGCGAGGGTCTCCTCCACCTCGCGGGGGTAGACGTTGAAGCCGCCGCGGATGATCAGATCCTTGGTCCGGTCGACGATGCTGATGAAGCCCTCGTCGTCCTTGATCCCCAGGTCACCGGTACGGAACCAGCCGTCGACGATGGCCTCGGCGGTCGCCTCCGGGCGGTTCAGGTAGCCGGCGAAGATGTTGTGCCCGCGGATCACGATCTCGCCCAGCTCGCCGTCCGGCAGGAACTCGATGCGTTCCGGCACCTCGGGCCGGGCGATCTCCACCTCGACGCCCCAGATCGGATGCCCGACGGTGCCGGGCTTGGCGCCGTACGCCGGCTGGTTGGTGGTCGCCGTAGGCGATGTCTCGGAAAGACCGTAGCCCTCCCAGATGTGCGAGCCGAACGTCTCGGCGAACCGCTCCAGCACGGCGACCGGCAGCGACGCCCCACCGGAGACGCAGAGCTTGAGCTTGGGCAGCTGCTCGGCCTTCGCCGCCGCCTCCAGCAGGCCGATGTACATGGTCGGCACGCCGTGGAAGATCGTCACGTGCTCCCGCAGGATCAGGTCGATCGCCGCCTCGCCGGAGAACCGGGGCAGCAGCACGAGCGTCCCGCCGAGCCGGAACGTCGCGTTCATCCCGACCGTCTGGCCGAACGTGTGGAACAGCGGCAGACAGCCCAGCACGATGTCGTCGCCGGTGAGCGGGTGCACGTCGAACACGTTCACCGCGGCGTTCATCACCAGGTTGAGGTGGGTGAGCAGGGCGCCCTTCGGCTGGCCGGTGGTGCCGCTGGTGTAGAGGATCACCGCGACGTCCTCGGCCTCGCGGGTCACGTAGGTGCGCAGCGCCGGGACGCCGGCGGACACCTCCTCCAGGCGCCGCGGCGGGCTCGGCAGCTCGGCCGGCAGCGGCCCGACGTTGACCAGCGGGGTGCCGGCGAGCTGTGCCGCGGCCGCGCCCACCTGCAGGAACGCGGAGTGGGTGACGATCAGGTCGGCCTGGCTGTCGGTCAGCACGTAGGCCACCTCGGCCGGCTGGAGCAGCAGCGACACCGGCACCACCCGGGCGCCCACGGCCAGCGCGGCGTAGTAGACCCGCGGGAAGTCGGCGACGTTCGGGATCATCACGGCGACCGTGCTGCCCGGGCCGACGCCGAGCGCCTGCAGGCCGGCCGCGTACTCCCGGGTCTGCTGCCACAGCTCCCGATAGGTGATCCGGGCGCCCGCGTCGACCACCGCGACCTTCTCCGGGTACCGGCGTGCGCTCTCCGCCAGAACTGTGGCCAGGGACAGAGTCGTCATGCTGGTTCCCCTCAGGAGTGATGTACGTCGCAGCTTCCGCATAAACTAGCGGCGTAAGTTTTTGCGCGTCCAGTGTTGATTGCTGATTTCCAGGGAGTTGCCAACATGGCCCGGCCGAGACAGGCGCTGCTGACCCGCGAGCGCATCGTCGAGGCCGCCTCCGCGCTGATCGACGCGGAGGGCCTGGACGCGCTGTCGATGCGCCGGCTCGCCACCGAGCTCGGCGTGCAGGGCCCGTCGCTCTACAACCACTTCGCGACCAAGGCCGAGATCGTCGACGCGGTCGCCGAGTCGGTGGTCGCCGAGGTGGACATCGGGGTGTTCGCCGACTGCGACTGGCGGGACGGGCTGCGGCTCTGGGCGAAGTCGTACCACGCGGTGCTCGCCGCCCACCCGCACATCATCCCGGTGCTGGCCACCGGGCCCGGCCGCCGGCCGTACGGGCTGGCCATGGCCGAGGCCGTCTACGGCGCGCTGATCGACGCCGGCTGGTCCCGCACCCGGGCCACCCACATCGGCGCGCTGATGCGATACCTGATCACCGGGTCCGCGCTCGGCTCGTTCGCGCTCGGCTTCGAGAGCGACCCCGAGCTGTACGACCGCTATCCGCACCTGCACCGCGCCCACGAGCTGTCGGCCCATCGCGCCGCGGTCGACGAGGGCGCGTTCGAACTCGGGCTGGACGTGCTCATCGCCGGCCTGTCCGACCACTACGACCAGGGGGTACGCCGATGACGTCGGAATTCCGCGAACAGCTCTACATCGGTGGCGCGTGGGTGCCGCCGGACTCCAGCGAGCGGATCGAGGTGGAGAACCCGTACACCGAGCAGGTCATCGGGCACGTCCCGGCCGGCACGCCGGAGGACGTGAACCTCGCTGTCTCGGCCGCCCGGCAGGCCTTCGACGGCTGGTCCGCGCTGCCGATGGCGGAGCGCGGCGCCCACCTGGACCGCCTGCACCGGGCGCTCGCGGCCCGCGCCGCGGACATCGCCCGCACGGTCGGCCAGGAGCTCGGGACACCGGTCAAGATCGCGCAGGCGGTCCAGGCGGGCCTGCCCCTCACGGTCCTTCGGGGGTACGCCGATCTGGCGCTCGCGCCCGCGGAGGAACGGACCATCGGCAACTCGCTGATCGTGCGCGAGGCGGCCGGCGTGGTCGGTGCGATCACCCCGTGGAACTATCCGCTGCACCAGGTGGTGGCGAAGGTCGGCGCGGCGCTCGCGGCCGGCTGCACGGTGGTGCTCAAGCCGAGCGAGCTCACGCCGCTGGTGGCGTACCTGCTGCTCGACGCGGCCGACGAGGCCGGCCTGCCGCCCGGCGTGCTCAACCTGGTCACCGGCACCGGCGCCGCGGTGGGCGCGGCGATCGCCGGCCACCCGGACGTCGACCTGATCTCGTTCACCGGTTCCACCGCGACCGGCCGGGCCATCACCCACGCCGCCGCCGACCGGATCGCCAAGGTCTCCCTGGAGCTCGGCGGCAAGTCGGCGAACGTGATCCTGGACGACGCCGACCTGGTCAAGGCGGTCAAGGTCGGGGTCGGCAACGCGTTCCTGAACTCCGGGCAGACCTGCACGGCGTGGACCCGGATGCTGGTGCACCGCGGTCACTACGACGAGGCGGTCGCGCTCGCGGCCAAGACCGCGGCCGGTTACACCGTCGGCGACCCGTTCGACCCGGCCACCCGGCTCGGCCCGCTGGTCTCCGCCGCCCAGCGCGACCGGGTCCGCGGCTTCATCGAGCGGGCGCGGGCCCGGCTGGTGGCCGGCGGACTGGACGCGCCGCTGCCGGACACCGGGCACTTCGTCGCGCCGACCGTCTTCGCCGACGTCGACCCGGACAGCGAGCTGGCCCAGGAGGAGATCTTCGGCCCGGTGCTGTCGATCATCCCGTTCGACTCCGACGACGAGGCCGTCGAGATCGCCAACAATTCGAAGTACGGCCTGGCCGGTGGCGTCTGGGGCGGCGACGAGCACGCCCTGGCGGTGGCCCGGCGGATCCGGACCGGCGCGGTGGACGTGAACGGCGGCTCGTTCAACCCGTTCGCCCCGTTCGGCGGGTACAAGCAGTCCGGCGTCGGCCGGGAGCTGGGTCAGTTCGGCCTGGAGGAGTTCCAGCAGGTCAAGGCGATTCAGCGATGACCCACTATGTGCCCGGGCTGGTCGTTCGCGAGCCGGACGGGCCGGCCACCGTCGAGGAGCTGCGCCTGCCCGAGATCGGGCCCGGCCAGGTCCGCGTCCGGGTCCGGGCGGCCGGCGTCTGCCACTCCGACCTGTCGATGATCAACGGGACGTTGCGCCCGCCGCACCCGCTCGTCCTCGGCCACGAGGCGGCCGGCGAGGTCGTCGAGATCGGCGAGCACGTCACCCGGGCCGCGGTCGGCGACCACGTGGTGCTGAACTGGCAGCCGCCGTGCCGGCACTGCTGGTTCTGCGAGCGCGGGCAGCCGTGGCTCTGCTCCACGTCGTCCGGCGTCGCGGCGCTGGAGAACGGGATCACGCTCGACGGCGCGCCGGTGCACGTGACCCTCGGGCTGGGCGCGTTCGCCGAGCAGGTGGTGGCCCCGGAGAACGCGGTCATCGCCGTACCGTCGCAATTGGATTTTGACGTTGCGGCGCTCCTCGGGTGCGCGGTGCTGACCGGGTCCGGCGCGGTCCGGAACACCGCGAACGTGCAGCCGGGCGAATCGGTGCTGGTCATCGGGCTCGGCGGGGTCGGCCTGTCGGTCGTCGCGGCGGCCCGGGCGGCCGGCGCCGGCCAGGTCATCGCGGTCGACGTCAGCGAGGCGAAGAAGGGGCTGGCCGAGGCGGCCGGCGCGACCGACTTCGTGGTGTCGACGGACGCGCTCTCCAAGGACATCCGGGTGCGCACCGAGGGACGCGGCGCCGACCACGCCATCGAATGCGTCGGCCGGGCGTCGACGATCCGCGCCGCGTGGCGGGCCACCCGGCGCGGCGGCCAGGTCACCGTGGTCGGGATGGGCGCGGCCGACGACCTGGTGCAGATCGCCGCGCTCGACATCTTCTCGTCGGCGCGGACGTTGCGGGCCTCGGTCTACGGCCAGGCCGACCCGGACGTGGCGGTGCCCGCGCTGGCCCGGGACGTGCTCGACGGCCGGTTGTCGCTCGACCACCTGATCACCGACCGGATCGAGCTGGCCGGCGTGCCGGCCGCCTTCGAGCGGATGGCCCGGGGCGAGGGCGCCCGGTCGGTCGTCCGGCTCTGATCACGATGCGCCTCACCGGGCTCAGCCGGCCCGCGCCCGGTGAGGTGCTGCACTTCTCCGAGGATCCGTCGATCACCCGGTTCGTGCCGCACGTCGCCGCTACCGCTCAGCAGTCCGAGCCGTATGTCTGGGCGGTCGACGCGGAGCAGGCGCCGTCCTACTGGTTTCCGCGGGACTGCCCGCGTGCGCTCGCCTGGACCGTGCCGTCGACGACCGAATCCGATCGCGACCGGATCGTCGGGGCAGGGTGCGGGGAACGGGTCCATGCCATCGAGTTCTCGTGGCTCGCGGCGATGCGATCGACGTCGCTGTACGCCTACCGCCTGCCGGCCGAGCGGTTCCGGCCGTTCGGCACACACGCCTGGGTGGCGACCTCACCGGTCACGCCGCTGGCGCCGCCGTCGCCGGTCGGCGACCTGATCGAGGTTCACTCCGCGGCGGGAATCCAGCTGCGGATCCTGCCCGGGTTGTGGCCGTTCTGGGACGCGGTCACCGCGAGCACGCTGGACTTCAGCGGCATCCGCCTCCGCAACGCCCGTCCCCGCTGACCGGCCCGGATTGTTACGGTGGAGCTATGACGTCAGCGGTGCCCGAGTGGATGAACCCGCCCCGCGAGGAGGGGTGGTTCGCCGACGACCTTGACCACCTTCCGGAAGCGCCTCGCCATACCGAACTGATCGATGGAGCGCTCGTTTTCATGATGTCCCCCCAGCGCCTCTGGCACGGCCGGATCGTCACTGCTTTGGTGAACGCACTCAACGAGCAGGCGCCGGCAGGCATCGAGGTCGAGCGGGAGATGACGATCCGGCTTGACAAGCTCAATCGTCCGGAACCGGATTTTGTCGTGACAACAGTGCCCTACCGGCCGGATCTCACCTTCTACGTTCCCGAACAGGTGCTCCTGGTGGGCGAAGTGGTCTCGCCGGAGTCAGCGCACCGTGACCGGATCGTCAAGCTGAGCAAGTACGCGGAAGCCGGCATTGCGCACTACTGGCGTGTCGAGAAAGAGGACGAGTTGCCAGTCGTCCATGCCTACGAACTCGACGAGCCGACACGGTCCTACACATCGGCCGGCATCCACCGCGGTGAGCTGCGCAGCCGTGTGCCGTTCGCTATCGAGCTCGACCTGGACGCACTGCTCACCAGGCGTAAGGGCTGACCCGGCCGGGTTCGTGCCCGGGTGATCGATCAGCCGGGCACGATTCCGTCCTCGAAGTTTCTGGCGCGGGCCGGGCGGTGCACGCCGATCCAGGATTCGACCTCGCCGACCAGCCACACCGAGCCGCCGGGCAGGTCGTCGAAGGATTCCGGGAAGCTTTCTCGGTTCGCCAGCGCGTATGCCCGCTGCCGGCTGACGCCGAGTCGCCCGGCGATGTCCCCGGTCGTGTAGAGCTTTCCCTTGGTTCCCACCGATATCACAGTAATCATCCGCGAAACGGTTGGATACCTAGGCGGCCTCCACTTCGGGGCGAATCACCGGCGGCTCGCTCGCCTCGTCGCCCACGGTGACGTCCTGTCCCTGGGCGATCCGCTGCTCGGCCGGCCGATAGGCGTCGATGTAGGCCTGGCTCTGCCGACGAGCCTCGGCGATCGCCTCCTCGCCACCCGCCTGCGCGACGAATTCGGCGCGAATGTCACTCCACGTGAAATACCTGGTCATGGTCAGGCCTCCGCGCTCCCGCGCGACGAGATCCGGCTGCGGAACTCGTCTTTCACGATGGCGGAGTCTGGAAATCGCTACACCTGACCAGCCGGACCGGACGTGCGGTAGTTGATCGGAGTTTTCGGATGTCGGATAGGTGATGGAGGTGGACGGCACTCGGTGACATGGTGCGGCGATGGGGGAGTTGTCTGCCCGGAACGGGCTGCTGGAGCGGTCCGTCCAGCTCGCTGCGCTGCACCAGGCCCACGCGTCCGTCGCCGCCACCCGGAGTGGGGTCCTGGTGCTGCTCGGCGGGGAGGCCGGCGGCGGCAAGACGGCGCTGGTCCGGCAGTTCCGGGCGGAGGCGCGGGCGAGCCGGCCGGTGCTCTGGGGCGCCTGCGATCCGCTCTACACCCCGCGCCCGCTCGGGCCGTTCCTGGAGATGGACGAGCTGACCGACTTCGCCGGGAAGTCGTACGAGCTGGCCGCCGGGATCATCCGGGACGTGCGGGAGCGGCCCGGCCTGATCCTGGTGCTGGAGGACCTGCACTGGGCGGACGAGGCGACCCTGGACGTGCTGAGCCTGCTCGGCCGGCGGATCGGCACGATCCCGGCGCTGGTGATCGCCACCTACCGCAGTGACGAGGTGGACCGCGGGCATCCGCTGCGGCGGCTGCTCGGCGAGCTGCAGGGCGCGGCGATCCGGCGGCTGAGCGTGGAGCCGCTGTCCGCCGCGGCGGTCGGCGAGCTCGCCGCGGAGCACGGCCGGGACGGGCCCGCGCTGCACCGGGCGACCTGCGGGAACCCGTTCTTCGTGACCGAGGTGCTGGCCCGGGACGGCGGGGAGGTGCCGCTGACCGTGCGGGACGCGGTGCTCGCCCGGGCGGCCCGGCTGAGTCCCGCGGCGGGCGCGGTTCTCGACGTGGTCTCGATCATTCCGCCGTACGCCGAAATGCACGTGATCGTCGAAGAGGACGGACTGGACGAGGCGCTGCGAGCGGGGATGCTGGTCAGCGTGCCCGGCGGGGTGGCGTTCCGGCACGAGCTGGCGCGGCTCACCGTCGAGGAGTCGCTGGCCCCGCATCGGCGGCTGGAGCTGCATCGCCGGGTCCTGGCGGCGCTGCTGGAGAAGACCGCCGACCCGAGCCGGATCGCGCACCACGCGGAGGCGGCCGGCGACGCGGCGGTCGTCCTGGACTGGGCGCCGCGGGCCGCCGAGCAGGCCGCGGCGTCGGGCGCGCATCGGGAGGCGGCGGCGCAGTACGCCCGAGCCCTGCGCTTCGCCTCGGACCTGGCCCCGAAGGACCGCGCCGACCTGCTGGAGCGCCGCTCCTACGAGTGCTATCTGACCGAGCAGACGCCGGACTCGATCGCGGCGCTGCGGGAGGCGATCCGGGAGCGCCGGCGGATCGGCGACCAGCGCGGCGAGGGCGTCGCGCTGTCGAACCTGTCCCGCCGGCTGTGGTGCGGCGGCTTCCCGGACGACGCGGCCGAGGCCGGCCGGGAGGCGTTGCGGCTGCTGGAGTCGATGCCGGGGCGGGAGTTGGCGGTCGCGTACACGAACCAGGCGGCGGTCGCGCTGAACATCGAGGAGTACGCCGACGCGATCGAGCTCGGCACCCGGGCGCTGCGGCTCGGCGAGGAGTACGACGATGCCGAGGTCGTCGTGCACAGCCTGAACAACCTGGGCACGATGATGATGCTCAACGGCGAGCCGGAGGGGATCGGCAAGCTGGAGCGCAGCCTCGCCACGGCCGAGCGGGAGGGCCTGGAGGAGCACATCGGCCGCGCGTACATCCACGCCGGCTGGGCGATGACCCGGGTCCGCTCCTACCACCTGGCGTCCTGGCTGGACCGGGGCGTCACGGTCTGCGACGACCTGGGGCTGGACGGCTGGAAGCACTACGTGCTCGCCCACCGCGCCCGCTACCACCTGGACATGGGCGACTGGGAGGCGGCGGCCGCGGACGCCGAGTGGATCCTGGCCAACTGCGGGCCGGTGCCGTTGCTGCGGATCATCGCGCTGAGCGTGGTCGGGCTGATCGCGGCCCGGCGCGGCGACACCGACCCGTGGCCGGTCCTGGACGAGATGCGCGCGCTGACCGTCGGGCGGACCGAGCTGCAGTACCTGGCGCCGGCGGCGACCGCGCGGGCCGAGGCGGCGTGGCTGGCCGGGCTGCCGGTCGAGCCGGAGATCGCCGCCACCTGGGAGCTCGCGGAACGCCGGCGGTCCGCATGGGTGCTGGGCGAGCTCGCCTGGCTGCGCCGGCTCGCCGGGGAGCCCGGGAAAGACCTTCACAAGATCACACTGCTTGAGCCGTACGCCGTGCAGCTCGCCGGCGACGTGAACGCGGCCGCCGAGCGCTGGCGCAAACGCGACTGCTCCTACGATGCCGCGCTGGCCCTGGCCGGCAGCCCGGACGTGGCCGACCTGCGGGCCTCGCTCGCCGAGTTCCAGCGGCTCGGCGCCCGCCCGGCCGCGGCGGTCGTCACCCGCCGGCTGCGGTCGCGCGGCGTCCGGGACATTCCGCGCGGCCCGCAGCGCTGGACCCGGGGCAACCCGGCCGAGCTGACCCGGCGCGAGGTGGAGGTGCTGACGCTGGTCCAGCAGGGTCTGTCGAATGTGGAGATCGCCGAGCGGCTGTTCCTGTCCACCAAGACGGTCCACCACCACGTCTCCGCGATCCTCCGCAAACTCGGCGTCTCCCGCCGCGGCCAGGCCGCCGCCGAAGCCACCCGGCTCGGGCTGACCTCGCCGAACTGATCGAACGGGGGAACCGGCCCCGGATCGGAGGCCGGCCCACCCGTCCCGACGTCAGGTGAGCAGGGCGCGGACGCCGCGGGCGAGGGCGGCCTGGGCCACCTCCACCGGCAGGTCCATCGCCTCGCGCCAGGTCGACCACGTCGGCCAGAGGCTGATCGCGGTCAGTGCGTTCAGCAACTCCTCGTCCGCCCCGATCTCCTCGGCGAACGTGCTGGTCAGCTCGTCCCGGACGCGGGCCACGTGCACCCGCCGATACCGCTGCAGGGCGCTGGAGAACGGCTCCTTGAGCGCGGACGCCCGAGCCGCCGGCGCGATCTCCTCCAGCATCCGGGCCCGCTGCCGGCAGAACGACTCGATCCGCTCGGCCAGCGGCAGGTCCGGCGCGATCGGCTGGTACGACACGTCCCGCTGCTCCAGGACCCGCTGCCCGCTGGCCGCCATCAGCGCCTCCATGTCGGCGAAGTGGCTCCACAGTGCCCGGAGCGAGACCCCGGCCAGCTTGGCGATCCGGTCCGCGGTCGGGCGCAGGTCGCCCTCGGCGATCAACCGGAGGTGGGCGTCGACGATCGCGTTGCGGGTCCGTTCGGACCGCGCGGTGCGACCGTCGACGCGAGGAGGTGTGGTCACTGACGACTCCGGCAAAGATTCAGCGAGGTCACGTACGACTCCGGTAACGGTTCAGCTCCCGCCGGGCCAGCGAGCGCTTGTGCACCTCGTCGGGGCCGTCGGCGAGACGCAGCGTGCGGGCCGCCACCCAGAGCTGGGCGAGCGGCGTGTCCTGGCTGGTGCCGACCGCGCCGTGGGCCTGGATCGCCTTGTCCAGGATCCATTCGACGGTCTGCGGCACCACGATCTTGATGGACTGGATCTCGGTGTGCGCGCCCTTGTTGCCGACCGTGTCCATCAGCCAGGCGGCCTTGAGCACGAGCAGGCGGGCCTGCTCGATCCGGACCCGGGACTCGGCGATCCAGTCCTGGATCACGCCCTGCTCGGCGAGCGGCTTGCCGAACGGGGTGCGGGCCAGCGCCCGCTTGCACATCAGCTCCAGCGCGCGTTCGGCCATCCCGATCAGCCGCATGCAGTGGTGGATCCGGCCGGGGCCGAGCCGGGCCTGGGAGATCGCGAAGCCGCCGCCCTCGACGCCGATCAGGTTGCTCGCCGGCACCCGGACGTTCTCGAAGAGCAGCTCGGCGTGGCCGCCGTGGTCGCCGTCGGCGTAGCCGAAGACGGTCATGCCGCGCACGACGGTCAGGCCGGGGGTGTCCCGGGGGACCAGGATCTGGCTCTGCTGGACGTGCCGGTCCGCGTCCGGGTCGGTCTTGCCCATCACGATGAAGATCTTGCAGTTCGGGTTCATCGCGCCGGTGATGTAGAACTTCCGGCCGTTGATGACGTAGTCGTCGCCGTCGCGTTCGATCCGGGTGCCGATGTTCGTCGCGTCCGACGACGCGACCTGCGGCTCGGTCATCGCGAACGCGGAGCGAATGGAACCCTCGAGCAGCGGCTTCAGCCACTGTTCCTGCTGCGCTGGGGTGCCGAACTCGGCCAGCACCTCCATGTTGCCGGTGTCCGGGGCGTTGCAGTTGAACGCGGCCGGCGCGATCGCCGGGCTGTGCCCCATGATCTCGGCCAGCGGCGCGTACTGCAGGTTCGTCAGCCCGGCGCCGTGCTCACCCGGCAGGAACAGGTTCCAGAGGCCGGCCGCCTTCGCCGCGGCCTGCATGGTGGACAGGACCGGGGGCACCTCCCAGCCGTCGCCCGCGGCGTGAAAATCGCCCTCGAACGGATAGAT
This sequence comes from Actinoplanes sp. L3-i22, assembly GCF_019704555.1. Lineage (NCBI taxonomy): Bacteria > Bacillati > Actinomycetota > Actinomycetes > Micromonosporales > Micromonosporaceae > Actinoplanes > Actinoplanes sp. L3-i22. Next base: position 11,182,057 of record NZ_AP024745.1, on the reverse strand, counting down.
GTGCTCATCCATGAACGCGAGCAGCCGCTTGCGGTAGTCCTCGGTCGTCGCGTCGAACTCGAAGTCCATCAGTGTCCTTCCAGCGCTCGGTGGCCCTGCTCGATCAGCTCGGGCACCATCGCGCCCACGGTGTCGAAGCCGGCGCCGACGGTCTGGCCCTTGGTGTAGCGGTAGTGCACGCCCTCCAGGATGACGGCGAGCTTGAACGCCGCGAACCCGACGTACCAGTGCAGGTCGCCGACGTCGCGGCCACTGCGTTCGGCGTACCGGGCGGCCATCTCGTCGAGCGAGGGGTGGCCGGGCAGGTCGATCGGGGCGAACGGCTTGCCGTCCTTGAACAGCAGCGGGCGGCCGGCGTAGACCAGCATCAGGGCGAGGTCGCTGAGCGGATCGCCGAGTGTCGACATCTCCCAGTCGAGCACCGCGTTGACCTCGCCGGACGGGCCGATCAGCACATTGTCCAGGCGGAAGTCGCCGTGCACGACCGTGCCCGGTCCACCAGCCGGGATCTCCGCGGCCAGCCGGGCGTGCAACTCCTCGATCCCGGTCAGCTCACGGCTGCGGGACGCGTCGAGCTGCTGCTTCCAGCGCCGCACCTGGCGGGCGTTGAAGCCCTCCGGCTTGCCGAAGTCGCCCAGCCCGATCTTCTCCGGCTCCAGCGCGTGCAGGTCGGCGAGCGTGTCGACCAGCGTGAACGTCACCGCGCGCAGGTCGATCTTCGCCAGGTCCGCGGCGTCCCGGTAGATCTTTCCGTCGACGTGCTCCATGAGATAGAACGGAGCACCGATGACCGAAATATCAGAACAAAGCACGACCGGCGCCGGAACCGGGAAGCCGGCCTGCGAGAGCGCGGACAGCACGCGATGCTCGCGGGCCATGTCGTGCGCGGTCGGCAGCACGTGCCCGAGCGGCGGCCGGCGCAGCACCCAGCGGTTCGTCCCGTCGGTCACCGCGTAGGTCAGGTTCGACCGCCCACCGGCGAACATCGTCGCGCTCAGCGGCGGACTGTCCAGATAGGCCTGGAGCTTCGCCAGGTCCAGCCCCTTCATTTCCGGGCCTCGAACCCGCGCTGCATCTTGTTCATGCCACCCAGCCAACGGTCCGGATCGGCCGCGCGCAAGCGGTAGTACTCCGCCACCTCCGGATGAGGGAGGATCAAAAACTGATTTTCCCGTACGGACGCAGCGACCAGCTCGGCGACCTCCGACGGTTCCAGCGCGCCCTCGGAGAGCAGCGCCGCGCTCCCGCTGCCCCGCGCGTTCCCGCCGGTCAGCATGTCGGTGCGGACGCCCTGCGGGCACAGCGCCTGGACGATCAGACCCCGGTGCGCGTACGTCGCCCGCAGCCACTCCGCGTACGCGAGCGCCGCGTGCTTGGTCACCGAGTAGGTCGCGCTGCCCAGCAGGGTCAGCAGGCCGGCCGCGCTGACCGTGATCAGCAGCCGCTTCGGCTCGCCGGAGTCCAGCCACTTCGGCAGCAGTGCCCGGGTGACGTAGACGTGCGACATCACGTTCACCCCGAAGTCGCGCTCCCACTGCTGGTCCGGGGTGTTCTCGTCACCGGCGCTGAGCACGCCGGCGTTCGAGCAGAACAGATCGATCCCGCCCAGCTCCGCGTGCGCCCGCTCGACGAGGTTCCGGACATCTTCTTCCGAGGCGGCGTCAGCGGCGACGGCGATTCCGTTGATCTCGGCCGCGGTCTTGCCGGCCGCGTCCGGGTTGATGTCGCTGACCACGACCTTCGCGCCGTCGGCGGCGAACCGCCGGGCCAGCGCCGCGCCGATGCCCCCGCCGGCGCCGGTGACGACGACCCGCTTCACTCGACCACCCCGGTCAGGGTGACGCCGCCGTCGAGGACGATGGTCTGGCCGGTGATCCAGGACGCGTCCGGCGAGCAGAGGAACGCGACCGTGCCGGCCACGTCCTCCGGCACGCCGAGGCGCTTCAGCGGGTAGGTCGCGACGACCTGCTCCTCCCGGCCCTCGAACAGCGCGGCGGCGAAGCGGGTCTTGACCACGGCCGGGGCGACCGCGTTCACCCGGATCTTCGGGGCGAGCTCGACGGCCAGCTCCTCGGTCAGGTGGATCAGCGCGGCCTTGGTGGTGCCGTAGAACGCGATGCCGGGCGCCGGGCGGACCCCGGAGACCGACGAGATGTTGACGATCGAGCCGCCCGACCCGGCGAGGCCGCCACGCAGCGCCTCCTGCACCCAGCCGAGCGTGCCGATCAGGTTGACCTCGGCCATCTTGCGGGCGGCGTTCAGGTCGAGCGTCGCCAGCGGCCCGTACGCCGGGTTGATCCCGATGTTGTTGATCAGGGTGGTGACCGGCCCGAACGCCGCGTTGACCTGGTCGATCACCGCTGCCCGGTGGTCCGCGTTGTCGCCCTTGCCGGCCACCCCGAGAGCGACCTCCGGGCCGCCCAGCTCCTTCACCGCGGCCGCCAGGGCGTCCGCGTCCCGCCCGGTGATCGCCACTTTCGCGCCCTGGGCGACGAAGCGTTGCGCGATGGCGAACCCGATTCCCCGGCTTGCTCCGGTCACGACTGCCACTTGGTCCGCCATCGCATTACCTCCTAGTAACTTGCACTCAGAGTGCGGATATTACGCCGCCGGGATCCCGTTCTGCGGCGGTGTCACGGCCTGACCGGTGTAGGGCTGCACGGCGCCGTCGGCGTCGTCGGTGGTGTACGGCTGACCGAAGAACACCGCCTTGCCGCCCTGCACCTTGGTGAGCTGTTCACCGCCGTACCCCGAATGATCCTTGTCGGCGAAGCGCAGCGGGACCAGACCCGGGCCCTGGAATCCGTTCTTCTGCACCGCGGCGACGATGCCGTCACGGGTCAGATCCTTGCCCGCGGACTGCAGCGACTGCACGAACAGGTACGCCACGGCCATCCCGTAGACGATGTTGTTGTCGAACTCCGCACCCGCGTTGTACTGGTCGTTGACCTTCTTGAAGAGCTGGATCCACGGGTTCGTGTCGTCGGTGTTGATCGGCAGGTAGTTCGCCGAGACCACGCCCTCCAGCAGCGGCGCGGCCGCACCCAGCGCCTTGCCGACGGTGGTCGGGTCGGCGCCCACGTTGCTGACCACGAACTGCGGCTTGAAGCCGATCTTCGCGGCGGTGCCGATCGACAGCGCGGTGAAGCCCGGGATGGTGGCCAGCAGGACCACCTCGCAGCCGGCCGCCTTGAGCGCGCCCATCTGCGGGCCGACGTTCGGGTTGCTGGTCACGTAGTTCTGCTTGGCGACCACCGCGCCCAGGACCTTCTCGATCCCGGCCAGGCTGTCCTTGCCGAAGTCGTCGTCCTGGCCGAGGAAGCAGGCCTTCTTGCCGGCCAGGTTCTCCTTGACGTACGTGCCGAGGATCTTGCCCTCGACCGTGTAGTCCGGGTTGAAGCCGAACGTGCCCGGATACTTGTCCGGCTGGTTCCAGCTGCGGCTGCCGCTGGCCACGAAGAGGTCCGGCACCTTGTTGGTCTTCAGGAAGTCCAGCACGCCGGAGTGCGTCGGGGTGCCCAGGCCGTTCAGGATCGCGAACACCTTGTCCTGCAGCACCAGCTCCCGGACCACCTGCTGGGTGGTCGCCGGGTTGTAGCCGTCGTCCTTGACCTTGTAGGTGATCTTCCGGCCGTTGATCCCGCCGCCCGCGTTCACGAAGTCGAAGTAGGCCTTCGTGGCCGGCGAGATCTTGGAGTATCCGGCCGCGGCCGGTCCGGTCAGCGGCATGTGCGTGCCGACGACGACCTCGGTGTCGGTGACCCCTGGCGTAGTGGTGGATGAGGAGCTGCCGCCTCCGCTGCCGGAGTCGCATGCTCCCGCGAACAAGAGGACGGCGAGGAACACCGCCGTGGTGCGTTTCATCGTTTCCTCCTGATAGATGTGAATCGGATTGACGCGAGGCCGCCAGGGGCGGCGAGCATGACGACCACGAGCACCACGCCGAAGATCACCAGGGCGAGGTTGCCCTCCAGATGCTGTGAGCCGGAGCCCTCCGCGACGGACTGGGCCAGCGCCGGCAGCAGGACCAGCAGCAACGCGCCGAGCAGCGCGCCGAACAGCCGGCCCAGGCCGCCGATCACGATCGCCATCACCAGGAACAGCGACAGCGTCAGCGGGAACGCGCCGGGCGAGACACTCTGGGCAAGGAAGGCGAAGAGGGCGCCGGCCAGGCCGGCGCAGGCCGCGCTGACGACAAAAGCCAGGATTTGGGTACGGGCGATGTGCACGCCCGCCAACCGGGCCGCGGTCTCGTCGTCCCGCACCGCGCGCAGGTCCCGCCCGAACCGGCCGCGCACCAGCAACGCCAGCAGCAGCGCGGTGAGCAGCGCCCCGGCCCAGCAGAGCCAGGCCTGCCAGCGCTCCATCGGGATCACCCCGGGCGGCGGGTCGAGCGCGATCGACAGGCCCATGTCGCTGCCGAGCGTGTCGTCGAACGTGCTCGCCACCGAGGGGACCACGACCGCGACCGCGAGCGTGAGCCCGGCCAGGTAGGGACCCCGCAGCCGGGCCGCGGCCAGCCCGATCACCGCGCCCGCCAGGACCGTGGCGAGCACGGCGGCCAGGAAACTCAGCGGCATGGTCAGCCACCGGTTCTGGGTCAGCGCGAACGTGTACGCGCCGGTGGCCATCAGGGCGCCGTGGCCCAGCGAGAGCTGCCCGTTGAGTCCGGTGAGGACGGTCAGGCCGGCGGTCACGGTGAAGTACGCGCCGACGGTGGCCAGCTGGTAGTTCCGGAACGGCGGCAGGTAGTAGGTGAGCGCCGCGATGAGGACGGCGCCGGCTATCGCGTACCAAATCGGATGTGGTCTTTTCCGGGGTTTGCTCGTGGTCTGCTCGGGGGTGATCGCCGGGCGCTTCTCCTTGATGTCCGTCATGCCAGCCTCGCCTTCGAACTGGAGAAGAGGCCGCCGGGCCGGCCCAGCAGCACCACCACGAGCAGGAGCAGCACCGCCATCGGCGCCACCGTCGCGCCCAGATAACCGCTGACGTAGGAGAGCAGCAGCCCGACGATCAGCCCCCCGGTCACCGCGCCGATCGGGCTGTCCAGACCACCCACCACGGCCGCGGTGAACGCGGACACGAACAGCACGTCCATCGCGTTCGGATTCAGGCCCAGCTCGGTCGGGACCACCAGCATCCCGGCGAGCGAGCCGACCGCGGCGGCCAGCGCCCAGCCCAGCGTCAACATGCCGCCGACCGGGACGCCGAGCAGCCGCGAGACGTCCGGCGCGAACGCCGCGGCCCGCATCCGCAGACCGACCGCGGTCCGGGTGAAGAGCACGGTGAGCCCGATGACCACCGCGCCCACCGCGGCGAAGACGAAGACGTCGTAGCGGCTGAGCACCGCGATCCCGCCGATGTCGAACGCGTCCCGCCGGAACGGCGTCTGCACCGGGCGGAACTCGTTGCCGTAGACGATGCCGAGCACCCCCTGCACGATCAGCACCAGGCCGAGCGCGACGACCACGCCGTTGAGCGGCGACGAGTGGTCGACGAAGCGCATCACCGCCTTCTCCACCGCGATGCCCAGCAGCAGGCCGAAGACCAGCGCGGCGGCGAAACCGAGCCAGTACGAGCCGGTCTTCTCGGTCACCGAGTACGCCACGTAGACGGCGGCCACCGCCATCGCGCCCTGGGCGAAGTTGACGATCCGGGCGGCCCGCCAGATCAGCACCAGGGCCAGCGCGAACGCGGCGTAGACCGCGCCCCGGCTGAGCCCGTCGAAGGTCAGGTAGACGAATCTGTCCATCGCTAGAACCCCAGGTAGGCGTGACGCAGATCGGCGTCATCACGCAGATCGGCAGCGGAGTTGCGGGTGACCACGCGGCCGAGCGACAGGACGATGCCCTCGTCGGCCACCGAGAGCGCGCTGCGCACGTTCTGCTCGACCAGCAGCACCGCCAGCCCGGTGCGGTCCCGCAGGTCCCGCAGGAGGGCCAGGATCTGGGCGGTGATCTTCGGGGCCAGGCCCAGCGACGGCTCGTCGAGCAGCAGCAACCGCGGCCGCCCGACCAGCGCGCGGCCCAGCGCGAGCATCTGCCGCTCGCCGCCGGAGAGCTGGTGCCCGGCGCTGGCACGCCGTTGTGCCAGCGCCGGGAAGAGGTCGTAGACCTCGTTCAGGGCGCGGGTCGCGTCCGCGCGGTCACGTCGCCACAGGCCGCCGAGCCGCAGGTTCTCGTCCACGGTCAGCTCGGTGACGACGCCACGGCCCTCCGGGACGTGCGCGATGCCGCGGCGGACCATCTGCTCGACCTTCGTCCGGCGCAGGTCCTCGCCGTCGAAGCGGATCCGGCCGTGGTCCGCTTTCACCAGACCCGAGAGGGTACGCAGGAGGGTGGTCTTGCCGGCGCCGTTCGCGCCCAGCACCGCGACGATCTCGCCGGGCCGCACGCTGAGCCGGACGTCGTGCAGGACCGGGGCGGCGCCGTAGCCGGCCGTGAGGTCCTCGACCTCCAGCAGTGGGGTGGTCTTCCGGTAGGGCTCGTCCAGGTTCGGTTCCGCTCTTCCGCGGCGGCTCCCGGGCCGGTCGTTCGCGCTGGTCCCGTCGCTCACGCGGCGGCTCCCAGGTAGGCCTCGGTCACCCGGTCGTTCGCGCTGATCTCGGCGGGGGAGCCGAGCGCGATCGGCTTGCCGAAGTCCAGCACCAGGATCTCGTCGCAGACCGACATGACCAGGTCCATGTGGTGCTCGACCAGCAGCACCGTGGTGCCGGTCGCGCGGATCAGCCCGGCCAGCCAGTGGATCTCGTCGGGGTCCAGGCCGCCGGCCGGCTCGTCGAGCATCAGGATCCGGGGCCGGGCGGCGAGGGCGCGGGCCAGCTCGATCCGCTTGCGGATCGCGTAGGGCAGTGCGCCGGGATGCGCGTGCGCGTATTCCGCGACGCCGCATCGTTCCAGGGCCGCGCGGGCGTCCTGTTCGGACCGTCGCTCGCGGCCCTTGGGTGGGGCGCTCTCCGGCCGGGCCGTGGCCCCGTGATCCGCGCCGGTTTCGTCGTCGACCCGGCCCGTTCCCGTCGGTTCGGCGGCTTTTGCGGGGCTGGCCGTGATCGGCGGGAGGTCCGTCCCGGATCGGTGCCCGCGCGCGCCGACCTGCACGTTCTCCAGCACGGTGAGGCCGTTGAAGAGGCCCACGCCCTGCAGCGTGCGAGCGATACCGAGCCGGTTGAGGTGGTGCGGCCGGGGTCGCCAGGGCCGCCCGTCCAGGGTGATCTCCCCGGCGGTCGGCGTCACGAACCCGCAGATGATGTTGAACAGCGTGGTCTTACCGGCCCCGTTCGGCCCGATCACCCCCATGATCCGCCCCGCGGGCACCCGCAGGGACACGTCATCGAGAGCGACCAGCCCGCCGAAGCGAACCGTTATGTGGTCGAGAACAAGCTCAGGAGCAGGGGGTTTCGTCGACATTGCCACCTCGTTCGGACCGCGAGGATCCACAGTGGAGAGTGATGGTCAACTATTTACACTAGGAGTGTAACTTTCTGATCCGGCTCGTCAACTACTTGCAACATCCCCGTTACCTGAAGCGACCGGCAATTCCGCCATCCCTGCGGTGATCAGCGAAAACGCCCCCAATGTCGCGTTGTCCGGCCCGGCTACCCTGCGCCTTGAGCCCACCGATCCGCGCGAGGTGCCCGATGACCGCAGAGCCCACCCCGCCCAGCCGGGACAACCAGCCCACCCCGCAACCGTCGGACGGCGCCGGCGCGCCGGCTGTTCCGAGCCCGCGTCCTTCGGATGGCTCGCGCTCGCCGGACGGCTTCGGACCGTCGGGTGACCCGCGTTCTCCGGAGCTCACCCCGCCGGCTGATCCGTGGTCGTCCGCGGCGCCGCTGTCCTCATCGGACCCGCTGGCCCTCGCGGACCCGCTGTTCCAGGCTCCCGCCCAGCCCGCCGCCGACCCGCTGGCGGCAGCCCCGTCATCACCGCCCGCGCCGCCGGCCTCAGCCGCGCCCTCAGTCTCAGCCGTTCCGCCGGCCTCGGCCGCGCCGCCCGCTTACGCCGCGCCGCCGGCCTCGGCCGCGCCGCCCGCCTACGCCCCGCCGCCCGCCTACGCCCCGCCCGCGCCGCAGCAGCCGTCGTATCCGCCCACGTCGGGAGCGCCGCAGCAGCCTTGGCAGGGCCCGTACCAGCAGTCGTATCCGCCCACCTCGGCGGCGCCGCAGCAGCCGGGCTACCCGCCGCAGGCATACCCCGCTCCGGCCTACCCCGCCCCGGGCCATCCGGGCTACCCCGGCGCGGCCTCCGCCTATCCGCCCCCGCCGGCCGACTACGGACCGGCCCCCTACACCTACCCGCGGTCGTATGCCGACGGCCCGGTCAAGCCGCTCTACGTCCCGTCCCGCCTGGCCGTCGCCGGCCTGGCCCTGACCGCGGTGTACTCGCTGCTCCTCCAGGTCGCCGCCTCCGTCACGAGCACGACCTTCGACCGCGCGGAACCCGGGTTCCTGATCGGCGTGTTCCTCGGCTACGCCGCCGTGTTCATCTTCACCGCCGCGTCGTTCCTGACCTGGCTCCACCGGGCGTCGACCAACCTCTGGAACACCGGCCACGCGATGAAGTGGCGCCCCGGCTGGACCATCGGCGCCTGGCTCATCCCGGTAGCCAACCTGGTCATGCCCCTGCTCGTAGTCCGCGAGGTGGACCGCGAAACCCGCGACCACGGCCCGGCCCTCTTCACGATCTGGGCCGTCGCCTGGTCCCTGGACCTGGTCCTGGAGCGCGCCACCGGCACCACGGTCGGCCCGACCACCGCCCTGGGAATCCTGTCGATGGCCGCCCTACCGGTAGCCGCGGTAGCCGCCATCCTCCTGGTCCGCCGAGTAACCGCCGACCAGCAACAGCAGTTCCCCCAGCCCTACTGACAAGCCCACCCGGGTCCCGGCTCAGCCCACCCGGGCGCGGCCCGGCCCGGCCGGCTCAGCCCGCCCGGGCGCGGCCCGGCCCGGCCGGCTCAGCCCGCCCGGCGCGCGGCCCGGCCCGGCCGGCTCAGCCCGCCCGGCGCGCGGCCCGGCCCGGCCGGCTCAGCCCGCCCGGCGCGCGGCCCGGCCCGGCCGGCTCAGCCCGCCCGGGCGCGGCCCGGCCCGGCCGGCTCAGCCCGCCCGGCGCGCGGCCCGGCCCGGCCGGCTCAGCCCGCCCGGCGCGCGGCCCGGCGGAGCTCCGCGCTGTGCGGCCCGGCCTGGCCCCTGCGCGGCGCGACGCGGTCCAGCCCGTCCGGGCGCGGCGAGGCGGAGCCAGCCCCGTGCAGCGCAGCGCGGCCCGGCCCGGTGGAGCCAGCCCCGTGCGGCACGGCGAGGCCTTGCCCAGCCTGGCGCGGCGTAGCCCGGCCAGGCCCAGTGCGGCGCGGTCCAGCCCATCCGGGCGCAGCCCGGCGGAGCCCAGCCCGGTGCGGCGCGGCGCGGCTTGGCGCGGCTTGGCGCGGCCCGGGGTAGCCCGGCCTGGACCAGCCCGGCGCGGCCCGGCGCGGCCCGGTGCAGCCCAACGCCGCACGGCGTAACCCGACTGCCATGCCCGCGTCCGCGCCGGCCGCCCCACACCCCACGTCCGCGCCTGCCGCCCGCGCCCCGTGCCTGCCGCCCACACCCGCCGCTCGCACCCGCACCCGCGGCCGCACCCGCACCCGCGGCCCGGCCCAGCCCGGGCGCGGCCAGGAAAGCGCTAAGCCACCCCCCGAGGCCGAAACTGAACACTCACCCGCGGCCCCACCCCCCGAGCCGTCTTCGGCACCGCATGCTCCCAGGTCCGCTGACAGGACCCGCCCATCACGATCAGATCCCCGTGCCCCAGCGGAAACCGCAACGTCTCATGCCCCCCAGCCCGAGGCCGCAGCACCAGATTCCGAGGCGACCCCACCGACAGGATCGCCACCATGGTGTCCTCGGTGGCCGACCGCCCGAGCGTGTCCCCGTGCCAGGCCACACTGTCCCGCCCGTCCCGGTACAGACACATCCCGGCGGTGGCGAACTCCTCGCCGAGCTCCGCCGCATAGTGCGAGTTCAGCGCGGCCCGCGCCGAAGTCAGCGCCGGGTGCGGCAGCGGCTCGTCCTCGCGGAACCACCGCAGCAGCCGCGGCACGTCGACCACGTCGTCGAACATCTTCCGCCGCTCGGCCCGCCAGTCGATGCCGAGCAGCGTCTCGAACACCGCGTCGGACCCGTGCAGCCACCCCGGCAGCACGTCGACCCATGCCCCGGCGGTGAGCTGGTGCCGGGTCGCCCCGGCCAGCGGCTCCAGCGTGGGGGAGGCCGAGTCGCCCGCCGACATCAGGTCGAGCATCGAAGGCTGATATGCGCTGCTCATGCCGCAATATTAGTACTGATGTTCGCCTCCTCGGTCACCCCTGTGGATAACCCCGGCCGCAGCACGAGCACGGCCACGACCGCCGCCGCCACCCCGCCGACGACGCCCAGCCAGGACGTCGTGGCGATCGCGTCCACGAACGAGGCCTTGGCGACCCGGGCCAGCGACGGGTCCCCGATCCGCAGCGCGTCCCCGATCGAGTCCCGCGCGGACGCCGGCGCGGACGCCGGCATCGCCGCCCGGTACGCCGTGGTCAGCACACTGCCCAGCACCGCCACCGAGAGCGCCGCCCCCAACTGCTGAACGGTGTCGTTGACCGCGGAGCCCACCCCGGCCCGCTCCTTCGGCAGCGCCGCGAGCAGGGTCCCGACCGCGGCGGGGGTCGCCGTGCCACTGCCCGCCCCGATCACCACCAGCGCGATCGCCAGCTTCAGGTAGCCGTCGGCCGGGCCGAGCGAGGCGAGCACCCCGAACCCGCCGCCCATCAGCAGCAGCCCGAGCGTCAGGGCGGCCCGCGCACCGAACCGCTTGTCGATCACCACGCCGATCCCGTTGAAGACCAGCCCGCTGACGATCATCGGAACGAACGCGAACCCGGCCTTGAGCGGCTCGTATCCGAGCACGAACTGCACGTACTGCGTCAGGGCGAGCATCACGCCGCCGGCCGAGAACGACAGCAGCACGATGGACAGGCTGGCCCCGGCGAAGTTGCGGTTGCGGAACAGGGCGAGCGGCAACATCGGCTCGTCGGTGTGCCGCTCCCAGAGGGCGAAGACGACCAGCGCGACCGCGGCGACCACGAACCCGCCCAGCGTGCTCGGCGAGCCCCAGCCCTCCTTCGGCGCCGAGATCACGCCCCAGACCAGGGCGGTCATCCCGATCGTCGAGGCGAGCGCGCCGACCAGGTCGGGCCGCCCGGCCGGCCCGCGGGACTCCGGGATGATCACGAGTGCGGCGAGCACGCCGAGCGCCGCGATCGGGATGTTCATCAGGAAGACCGAGCCCCACCAGAAGTGCTCCAGCAGCAGGCCGCCCAGGCTGGGCCCGCCCAGCGCGCCGAGCATCAGGACCGAGCCCCAGATCGCGATCGCCTTCTTCCGCTCGGCGTCGTCGAAGACCGTGGTGAGGATGGAGAGGGTGCCGGGCATCAGGAACGCCGCCCCGACGCCCATCAGGCCGCGGGTCGCGATCAGCTGACCGGGGGTCTGGCACATGGTGGCCAGCAGGGACGCGCCACCGAAGACGACCAGGCCGATCACCAGGCCGCGGCGGCGCCCGTGCCGGTCGGAGAGCCCACCGGCGGTGAGCAGCAGGCCGGCGAAGACCAGGATGTACGCATCGATGATCCACTGGATCTCGGCGGTGCTCGCGCCGAGGTCCCGGATCAGGGCCGGGATCGCGATGTTCAGCACCATGTTGTCGACGACGACGACCAGCATCGCCAGGCACAGCACACCGAGGATCAACCAGCGTCGAGGATCGCGCTCGGGCATGACCGGCCTTCTCTCGTACGGCGTTCGATGACTCATACACCGTACCATCGCCTCGAACGCCGTACGAGGTTCGCTAGGATCGGACCATGCCCGACTTGAACTCGGTGTGGGCCCATCCGCCCCGCCCCGCCCGCGGTGACCAGCCCACGCTCAGCCGCGAGCAGATCGTCCGCGCCGCGATCGAGCTGCTCGACGCCGAGGGCCCGGCCGGCCTGAGCATGCGGCGCCTGGGCACCCGGCTGGGCTCCGGCACCACGTCGGCCTATTGGCATGTCGCGAACAAGGACGAGCTGCTCGAGCTGGCCGTCGACGAGGTGCTCGGCGAGGTCTACGTGCCCGAGCCGGGCGACACCGACTGGCGCGTCGGCGCGTCGATCCTGGCCAACGGCATGCGCGCGGCGCTGCTGCGTCATCCGTGGGCGCTCGGCCAGCTCGGCGTCCGTCCCACCCTGGGGCCGAACGCGATGCGCCTGGGTGACCGGACGGTCGCGCTGCTCACCGCCGCGGGCTTCGCCGGCATGGCGGTCTCCTACGCGGGCTCCCTGCTGCACTCGCATGCGATCGGCTCGGCCACCACCGAGTCCGCGCTGGCCGGCGCGGGTGTGAGCCCCGCCGAGATGGTCGACCGGATCGCCCCGCTGGTCGACCGGATGGCCGGCGACTATCCGCACTACGACGCGTGGCGCCGCGCCAACGGCGTCGCCGGCCCCGACCCGGACAACATGATGGCAACCACGTTCGCCTTCGGCCTGGAGCGCCTGCTCGACGGCCTGGCCCTCTGGCTCGCCAAAGAAGCCCAACCCCAAAAAGCCGCCTGATTTTGTACGTCGTGAAGCACGCCCGCCCGAGCCCGGTCAGGTCGGCGCGCCCCGCCGCCGACCGGCGGGACGGACCGTCGCCGCGCCGTACCGTGGTGCGCATGTCGCTGCTCATCCGGGATGCCACCGCCGCCGACGCGGCGGCCTGTGCCGCCATCTACCGGCCGTATGTGCTGGACACCGCGATCACCTTCGAGACCGACCCGCCGACGCCGGCCGAGATGGCCGCCCGGATCGCCGAGTCCGCCGCCACCCACGCCTGGCTGGTCGCCGAGCTGGACGGCCAGGTCATCGGCTATGCGTATGCTCGGCCGTTCGCCGCCCGCGCGGCCTATCGCTGGTCCTGCGAGGTAAGCGTCTACCTGGCGGCGGACCGCCGCCGCACCGGCGCCGGCCGGGCCCTCTACCAGGTGCTGCTGCCGCGGCTGATCGCCCGTGGCTATCGGGTCGCGGTCGCGAAGACCACCCTGCCGAACGACGCGAGCATGGGCCTGCACCGGGCCCTGGGCTTCGAGCCGGTCGGCACCCACGCCCGGATCGGCTGGAAGCACGACGCGTGGCACGACGTGGCCATCACCCAGCTCTTCCTGACGCCGTCCACCGCCGCCCCCGCCGACCCGGCCTGATCAGTCGGTGGCGAGGCGCGCGTGCTGGTGCATGTCGTGCCAGCCGTCGGCGTGCCGGGCCTCGGACCGCCGGGTGCCCTCGGCCGGGTAACCGGCCTGCTCGGCGACCCGGCACGAGGCGGGGTTCGCGGTCGAGTGACACAGCTCCAGCCGGTGCAGGCCCAGCCCGGTGAACGCCCAGGTGGTCAGCGCGGTCAGCGCGCGCGGGGCGATCCGGCGCCCGCGGAACCCGGGCAGCACCCAGTAGGAGAGGTGGGCCGCGCCCTCGGCCAGGTCGATCCGCCGGAGACCGATCTGCCCGGCCACCTCACCCGCCGCGACCACGGCCCAGCTCGCGCCGGACTCGCTCCGCCAGCGGTGCGGCCAGTCGGCGATCCAGGCCGCCGCCTCGTCGTCGTCCAGCACCCGGCAGTGCCAGCGCTGGATCGCCGGATCGGCGAAGCCGGTCACCACCGCCGCCCGGTCCGCCGCCCGCCACGGTCGCAGCAGCAGGTCGTCGCCGGGAATCTCCGGCTGGGTCGAGGCGGCCAGCGTGCCGGTCGCGAGCGCGGGGGTGACGAGCGAAGGCATGCGACGACCCTAGGCCGTCGCCCTCACGGATGGGCCGGCGCCTCGGGCGGCAGGGTCGGGTCCGGCTCCGGGTGGTGGTAGGCGACCCGCTCCGGGGGCAGCGGAAACGTCGTGTCCTCGCCGAACGGTGACAGGCCACCCTGGATCGGCGCCGCCAGTTCGGCGACGTCGAGCCGCCCGTCCGGGCCGACCGGCGGCCCCTCGGGCAGACGCTGGCCGAACGGGGTCTCCCCGGTGATCCGCTGAGCCGGCACCTCGGTGGCGCCCGCCTCCAGCTGATCGCGGCGGAAGATCTTGCGGCCGAGCCGGACCAGCGGGTCGTAACGACGATCCACGACGCGCTCCTTCATCGGGATGATGGCGTTGTCGGTGATCTTGATGTGCTCCGGGCAGACCTCGGTGCAGCACTTGGTGATGTTGCAGAAGCCCAGGCCCTGGCTCTGCTGGGCGTACTGCTTGCGGTCGTCGCGGGCGTCCAGCGGGTGCATGTCGAGCTCGGCGGCGCGGATGAAGAAGCGCGGGCCGGAGAACGACTCCTTGTTCTCCTCGTGGTCGCGGACCACGTGGCAGGTGTTCTGGCAGAGGAAGCACTCGATGCACTTGCGGAACTCCTGGCTCCGCTCGACGTCGATCTGCTGCATCCGGTACTGCCCCGGGGCGACCCCGGCGGGCGGCGCGAACGCGGGGGTCTCGCGCGCCTTCTCGTAGTTGAAGGAGACGTCGGTGACCAGGTCGCGGATCACCGGGAAGGTCCGCAGCGGGGTGATCGTGATGGTCTCGTCCGGGGTGAACGTGGACATCCGGGTCATGCAGCCCAGCCGGGGCATGCCGTTGATCTCCATCGAGCAGGAGCCGCACTTGCCGGCCTTGCAGTTCCACCGGCAGGCCAGGTCGGGGGTCTGGGTGGCCTGCAGCCGGTGGATGATGTCCAGCACCACCTCGCCCTCGTTGACCTCGACGTCGAAGTTCTCCAGGTCGCCGCCGGACGAATCGCCTCGCCAGACACGGAAGTGGCGTTTCACTCTGCCCCCAGCTCCTCGTCGGTCATGTACTTGGTCAGTTCGCTGCGGTCGAAGAGGTCGATCAGCTCGGGGCGCATGGCCGGCACCGGCTTGCGTTCCAGGTGCACCTCACCGGCCTCGTCGAGCGAGCAGACCAGGTTGAGCCGCCGCCACTCGGGGCTCATCTTCGGGAAGTCCTCCCGGGTGTGGCCGCCGCGCGACTCCTCGCGTTCCAGCGCCGCCTTCGCCGTGCACTCCGAGACGACCAGCATGTTGCGCAGGTCGAGGGCGAGGTGCCAGCCGGGGTTGTAGAGCCGGCCGCCGCCGACCGCGACGTTCGCCACCCGCACGCGCAGCTCGTGCAGCCGCTTGAGCGCGTCGCTCAGCTCGCCCTCCCGGCGGATGATGCCGACCAGGTCGCCCATCACCGCCTGCAGGTCCTGCTGCAGGGTGTACGGATTCTCGCCCTCGGTCCGGGCCAGCGGCGCGAGCGCGACCTCGGTCGCGGCGGCCACGTCCACCCGGTCCGGCTTGGGGCGCTTGGCGAGCGCGTCCACGTACGCCGCGGCGTGCTCACCGGCCCGTTTGCCGAAGACCAGCAGGTCGGAGAGGGAGTTGCCGCCGAGCCGGTTGGAGCCGTGCATGCCGCCGGACACCTCACCCGCCGCGAACAGGCCCTGCACCGAGCCGAACGCGGCGCCGGAGTCCGGGTCGACCTCGACCCCGCCCATCACGTAGTGGCAGGTCGGGCCGACCTCCATCGGCTCCTTGGTGATGTCGACGTCGGCCAGCTCCTTGAACTGGTGGTGCATCGACGGGAGCCGCCGGACGATCTGCTCGGCCGGCAGCCGGCTCGCGATGTCCAGGAAGACGCCCCCGGCCGGGCTGCCCCGTCCGGACTTGACCTCGTTGTTGATCGCCCGGGCCACCTCGTCGCGGGGCAGCAGTTCGGGCGGTCGCCGGTTGTTGTCCGGATCCTCGTACCAGCGGTCCGCCTCCTCCTCGGTCTCCGCGTACTGCTTGCGGAAGACGTCAGGGACGTAGTCGAACATGAACCGCTTGTTCTCGGAGTTGCGCAGCACGCCGCCGTCGCCCCGGACCGACTCGGTGACCAGGATGCCCTTGACGCTCGGCGGCCAGACCATGCCGGTCGGGTGGAACTGCAGGAACTCCATGTTGATCAGGGTCGCGCCGGCGCGCAGGGCCAGCGCGTGGCCGTCGCCGGTGTACTCCCAGGAGTTCGAGGTGACCTTGTAGCTGCGGCCGACGCCGCCGGTGGCGAGCACCACCGCGGGCGCCTCGAAGAGCAGGAAGTCGCCGGAGTCGCGGTAGTAGCCGAACGCGCCGGCCACCCGGTCGCCGTCGAGCATCAGCTCGGTGATCGTGGTCTCCTGGAAGACCCGGATCCGCGAGTCGTAGCTGCCGGTCTCGGCGAAGTCCTCCTGCTGCAGGGAGACGATCTTCTGCTGCAGGGTGCGGATCAGCTCCAGGCCGGTGCGGTCGCCGACGTGGGCCAGCCGCGGGTACTCGTGGCCGCCGAAGTTCCGCTGGGAGATCTTTCCGTCCTTCGTACGGTCGAACAACGCCCCGTACGTCTCCAGCTCCCAGATCCGCTCCGGGGCCTCCTTGGCGTGCAGCTCGGCCATCCGGAAGTTGTTCAGGAACTTGCCGCCGCGCATGGTGTCCCGGAAGTGGACCATCCAGTTGTCCCGGGAGTTCGCGTTCCCCATCGCGGCCGCCGCGCCGCCCTCGGCCATCACCGTGTGCGCCTTGCCGAACAGCGACTTGGAGATGATCGCGGTCTTCTTGCCGGCCAGTCGTGCCTCGATCGCCGCGCGCAGCCCGGCGCCACCGGCACCGATCACCACGACGTCGTACAGATGGCGTTCCAGGGTGGTCATCGTCCGTGCCGCCTAACCGATGAGCCGAAGGTCGGAGAACCAGTGGGCGGAGACCGCCATGATGTAGAAATCGGTCAGCGCGAGCGTCCCGAGGGTGATCCAGGCCAGCTGCATGTGCCGGGTGTTCAGCTTGGACACGAAGGTCCAGAAGCGGTACCGCACCGGGTGCTTGGAGAAGTGCTTGAGCCGGCCGCCGGCGATGTGCCGGCAGGAGTGGCAGGACAGCGTGTACGCCCAGAGCATGATCACGTTGACCCAGAGGATCACGTTGCCCAGGCCGATCCCGGTCGCCTGGGCACGGATCGCGTCCCAGGTGTTGATCAGCGAGATGATCCCGGCGGCGTAGAACGCGTACCGATGGGCGTTCTGGAAGACCAGCGGGAAGCGGGTCTCGCCGGAATACGTCTGATGACCGTCGGGCACCGCGCAGGCCGGCGGGGACAACCAGAACGCCCGGTAGTACGCCTTCCGGTAGTAATAGCAGGTCAGCCGGAAGAGCAGCAGGAACGGCAGGGTGAACGACGCCTCCGGGATCAGCCAGAAGCTCGGCAGGGGAGTGCCGAACTCGGCCGCCTCACCGCAGCGGTCGGTGATGCACGGTGAGTAGAACGGCGTGAGGTAGTGATACTCCTCGACGTAGAACCACTTGTGCATGAAGACCCGGACCGTCGCGTACGCCACCCAGGCGGTCAGCCCGAGGAACGTGATCAGCGGCGCCAGCCACCACCGATCGGTCCGAAGTGTTCGCGCCGAGATCGCGGCGCGCAGGCGTCGCCCACCCGGCCACGTTGCCGTCGTCGTCATGTCATACCCCTGCCGGTGCCGCGCCAGGTGCACGGGCCGACCGGAAGCGGACACAGTGGTGCCTGCTCCTCAGCCGTCCTCGTGCGACGGTGATGTGTGGCACACGTTACGCCGAAGGTCTGACGGTTTTGCGGGCCGGGTCACAAAAACATCATCCCGGCCCGCAAAGACGATCACCTATGCGTTATTGGATCTAGCCCGAGGCGTTGCCGGTGATGTTCCACGACGCCAGGTGCAGGGCCGGTGCCGCGTACCGCGCGCCGCCCCAGGAATCCGGCAGCAGCACCGACTCGGCGCCGATCCCGAGCACCTGGCCCGGGCCCAGCGCCTGCGGGTAGGACTGGGTGAAGCGCAGGTTGCCCACCGGGCGGGTGATCTCCCCGTCCTCCACCAGCCACACGCCGTTGCGGGTCAGTCCGGTCACCACCAGCGTCTTCGGGTCCAGCACCCGGGTGTACCAGAGGTCGGTGACCAGCAGGCCGCGGCGCATCCGGGCGACGAACGGCCGGGCCGACCCGGCCACCGCCGCCGGGCCGTCCGCGGTGCCGCCGGCCGGGCCCGCCTCCAGGCGCAGGTGCCCGGGGAACGGCCCCCAGGATCGGGAGGCCGGGGAGGCGTGCCCGGTCGACTCGGTGGCGCCGGCCTCGGCCGCGGACGTCCGGTCGTGGGTCACCGCCCGGGTGATCCCCTCCCGGACCAGCACCAGCGACCGCGCCGGGGTGCCCTCGTCGTCGAAGGGCAGGCCGGGCGCCGGCTCCCCGCGACTGCCCAGCGGGTCGTCCACGATGGTCACCGACGGGTCGAACTGCTCCTTGCCCAGCTCGGCGAAGGACTGCTTCTGGGTCCAGGACTTGCCGTTGAAGCCGAAGATCGAGAAGTTCTGCAGCAGGTCGGCGACCGCGGTCGGTTCGAGGACCACCTCGTAGTGCCCCGGCGGGAGCTCGATCGGGTCGGCCGCGGCGCGGGCCTTGGCCGCGGCCCGGGCGCCCAGCGCGGCCCCGTCCAGGTCACTCAGCCGGGACGCGAGCAGGCGGGCCACGCCGTCGGCGCCGTTGTTGCGGGCGATGCCGTCCATCGCGGCCTCCGCGGTGCGGCCCTCGACGGCCTGGCCGGCGGTGTTCGCGAAGGCGGCGGAGAGGTACTCGGTCTTGCAGTAACCGGCCGTCTCCAGGCCGCCGGCCGCGTCGACGAACGCGCGGACCCGCTCGGCCCGTTCTCCCGGGGTGGCCCGGGCGGTCGCCTCGTCGAAGCCGAAGGCCAGTCCGGAGTGCTCGCCGGAGCCCGGGTGCGCGGCCGAGATGTGCAGCGCGGCGGGCCGGGTGAGGCCGGCCCAGCCCGGGTCGGGCGGGGTCACCCGGGCCGCGGCGACGGTCCGCTCGACCAGCGAGCGCAGGCCGTCCACGCCGGTCAGCGTGGTGGAGCCGGTCGCCGTCCGGCCGTCCAGGTGCAGCCGCAGCCGCACGCCGGTGGTCGCCTCGGCCACGTTCTGATGGATCGCGGAGTTGGCGAACCGGGTCAGCGCGAGCGCCTGGTGCCGCACGTTGACCTCGGCCTCGGCGGACCGCCCGGCCAACTCCCGGACCAGCTCCACCACCTTCGCCGCCAGCTCGATCTCGGTGCTCATCCTCGAACCCCCACCCGGACGCCGGTGAACCGGGCCGGCGCCGCCGGGTGTCCGGTGTGCCCGATCTGGCCGGGCTGGCCCTTACCGCAGTTCGGCGTGCCCCAGGCGACGGTCTCGGCGGACAGCATGTCCATCGACTGCCAGAACTTCGGGCCGATCCCGGTGTAGGTCGGGTTGCGCAGCATCCGGCCCCGTCTCCCGTTCTTGATCTCGTAGCCGATCTCGCAGCCGAACTGGAAGTTCAGCCGCCGGTCGTCGATCGACCAGGACCGGTTGACGTCCATGAACACGCCGTCGTCGGTGGCCGCGATGATCTCGTCGAGGGTGTGCGGCCCGGGCTCCAGGCCGACGTTGGTCATCCGCACCATCGGCAGCCGGGACCAGCCGTCGGAGCGCACGCTGCCGGCGTAGTCCAGCCCGGCGACCGCGGCCGAGTCCCGCCCGGCCAGCACGCCGACCCAGATGCCGTCGCGGACCGCGTGCCGTTTCACCGCGGGGGTGCCCTCGTCGTCGAAGCCGAAGCTGCCCAGCGCGCCCGGGAACGTCGGGTCGATGGTGATGTTCATCAGGTCCGACCCGTACCGCAGCGAGCCCAGCCGGGTCAGGTCCAGCCAGCTGGTGCCGGCGAACGCGGCCTCCCAGCCGAGGATCCGGTCCAGCTCGATGGCGTGCCCGACCGACTCGTGGATCTGCAGCGCGAGCTGCGAGCCGCCGAGGATCAGCGTGGTCTCGCCGGCCGGGCAGAGCGGCGCGGTGAGCAGCTCGCGGGCCTCCTCGGCGAGGCGCGGCGCGTTGCCGACCAGGTCGAGCTCGTCGATCAGCTCCCAGCCGCGGGTCCCGTACTGCCCGGGCAGGGAGCGGCGCTGGACCTCGCCGTCCCCGATGGCGATGGCGCTCACCCCGCCGCCGCACTCCCGGATGTGCTGGTCGACGCGGTGGCCCTCGCTGGAGACGAACCACTTGTGGGTGTCCCAGATCGCGTAGCTCGCCTCGGCCTGGTCGGCGCCCGCCGCCTTGGCCGCGGCGGTGGCCCGGACCAGCAGGTCGCCCTTGTCGGCCAGCGGCACGGTGAGCGGGTCGACCTTGCAGTCGCTGGCCCAGCTCGCGGTCACCGGCGTGGACGTGGTCAGCTCGGCGGGCGGGCCGGCCACCTGGGCGCTGGCCGCGGCGATCTCCGCGGCGCGGCGCCCGGCGGCCCGGGCCGCCGGCTCGGACAGGTCCGGAACGGCGTAGAAGCCCCAACTCGAGCCGACCAGGGCGCGCACGCCCAGGCCGGCGCTCTCGTCGGAGCCCAGATCCTCGACGGCCCCGTTGCGGGCCGTCATCGACTCGGTGCGGCAGACCATGACACGGGCGTCCGCATAACGGGCGCCGGCGTCGAGTGCGGCCTGGACGGCAGCACCCGCCTCATCGAAGTGGCTCATGCCCTCGACCCTAGGTGCCGCGTACGACAAAACCGACTAGGTGGCCAACAGTTGCTGTATCCAGGCCAGCTCCTCGGCCAGTCCGGTCTCCGCGCCGGCCAGCCGCACCGGCCCGTCCGAGCCGGCCTCGGCCAGCTCAGCGGTCAGATCGTGGTTGCGGTAGACGTGCGCCGAGTCGGCCGGGTCGCCCAGGTAGCGCTCGGCCACCGGCCGCGGCAGCCGGGACCAGTCCAGCACCGGGTCCCGGGCCACCGCGCAGCGGAACACCTCCGGGCGGCGCAGCACGGCCAGCGCGGCGAGCCAGCCGCCCAGCCCGCGGCCGCGCACCGCGACCCGGGTCAGGTCCAGGTCGGGGTGCTTGCCGGTGAGCGCCCGCAGCGCGTCCACCAGGTCGGTCAGGACCAGGTCGGCGAGCCGCCGGTGGACGGCTTTCTCGAAGCTGGGCGCGATCCCGGGCGTACCGCGGGAGTCGACACTGACGACGGCGAAGCCGGCGTCCGCCCACCACTGGCGTTCCTGCCAGGCGGGCGGCTCCGCCCGTACCCCCTGAATTCCCGGACCGTCGCCCAGGGTGACCAGAACCGGAAGGCCGCCCCCGACGAACCCGGTGGGATAGAGCACGGCGGCCGGCAGACGACGATCGGTGACCCGGGAGAGAACCGGCTCCGGGTGGTACGGCAGCGCCGCCGCCAGCGACCGCAGCGTCCCCACCGGCCGGTCCCCCCGCCACACCCGGTCGCCCGCGACCAGCACGTCCCCGCCGGTGGCGAGCTCCGCCGCGGCCGTGGTCAGCCGGGTCACCTCGGGCCCGCCGCCGCCCAGCGACGTGCGGACCCGGAAGATCTCGCGCACCGCGGGATCGCCCAGGCTCCCCTCGACGATCAGGTCCGGCGCGCCGGCCGGCCCGTCCGGGCGGGGCAGCGTGCCGGCCACCCGCCGCACGTAGAGGCCGGGCGGGGTGAGCAGGCTGCCGTCGGCGAACAGGCAGCGCGCGTCGAACCCGTCGTGCGCCAGTTCCCCGCCGACCAGCACCCGGCCGTCCGGCAGGTGGCGCGGCGTGCCCGGGATCGGCTCGACCCAGCGGGCGTCGGCCAGCTCCGCGTGCACCTGGGTCTCGCCGGTCCGCGGGTCGACCGAGAGCACCAGCCCGTGCTGCTGCATCCGGCGCAGCACGGTGATCAGCGGACCGCCGCCGGACCAGCGCACCTGGGCCAGGTGCGGGTACGTCTCCCGGTCCCAGTGCACGTCCACCCAGCCGTCGTCCAGGTCGAGCAGGTGCAGGCTGATCGACCCGGCGGTGCGCACGGCCAGCACCTGGCGCCCGTCCGGCGACCACCACCAGCCGCGGGTCCGGCCGAACTCGGCGGCGCCGGTCCCGGCCACCCCCCAGGCGATGTTGCCGGTGTGCTCCCGCCAGGCGCTGCCCTGCTCCCCGGCGAGCAGCCGGTCCCCGTCCGGCCCGGTGTGCCGCAGCGACGCCGAGCCGCCCGGGTCGGTGACGTAGCCGATCCGCAGGCCCTGCGGGTCCGGCCGGGGATCGTGCACCGGCTCGCCGGTCGGGATCGCGGTGACCGCGCCGGCCACCAGGTCGGCGCGGAACAGCCGGCCGCCGCGGGCGAAGGCGGCCACCCGGGCGTCCCGGTCCACCGCGTACGAGTCGACCGGCCCCGGCGCGACCAGGTGCTCGGCGAGGGTCTCCAGGTCGAGCACCCAGAGCCCGGCCGCCGCCTCGAACGGGCCGGTGGAACGCAGGAACACGACCCGCGCCCCGTCGGCGCCGACCGTCACGGCATGGGGGGCGCCGTGGCTGAAGTCGCCGGTGCGCCCGGCGAGTCCGGGGTAGTCCACGCCCTCAGCATCGCTGATCAAGGTGGGCTCCCGCCGGGTAAACCGTCGGGCTCGTCGGGCGAACGTGTCGGTGGTCGCGCGTACAGTATCGGCCGTGACCGCACCTGATTCGTTGCCCGCCCGTCGTCTGCTGCTGGTGCACGCGCACCCCGACGACGAGGTCATCGGGACCGGCGCCACGATGGCGCACTACGCCTCCGACGGCGCCCACGTGACGCTGGTGACCTGCACCCTCGGCGAGGAGGGCGAGATCCACGTCCCGGCGTTGTCGCAGCTCGCCGCCGGCCAGGCCGACCAGCTCGGCGGGTGGCGTCTCGTCGAGTGGGAGCGCTCGTGTGACGCGCTGCTCGTCGCCGACCGCCGGATGCTCGGCGGCCCGGGCCGCTACCGGGACTCCGGCATGATGGGCCTGGAGACGAACAAGCACCCCCGCGCGTTCTGGGGCGCCGATCTGGACGAGGCCGCCGCGCACCTGGTCGAGATCATGCGGGAGATCCGCCCGCAGGTCATGATCACCTACGATGAGAACGGCTTCTACGGTCACCCGGACCACATCCAGGCGCACCGGGTCGCGATGCGCGCCGCCGAGCTGGCCGGCCCGGACGGCCCGTCCAAGATCTACTGGACGGCCCAGCCGCTGAGCGTGCTCCGCGACGGCATGGAGGCGTTCCGCGAGTCGGAGAGCAACCCGTTCGCCGACGTGGCGAGCGTCGAGGACCTGCCGTTCGGCACGCCGGACGAGGAGATCGCGGCCCGCATCGACGGCACCGAGTTCTACCCCAACAAGATCGCCGCGATGCGTGCCCACGCCACCCAGATCCCGGACAACTCCTGGCTGTACGGGATGGCCGGCGACTTCGGCGGCGAGTTCATGGGCATGGAGCACTACACCCTGGCCAAGGGGGAGCGCGGCCCCGGCGAGGGCCCGCTCAAGTGGGAGACCGACCTGTTCGCGGGCCTGGATCTGGACGGCAGATGACGGTGACCGAAGCGCCCGCGGAAAAGGTCGAGGAGCAGTCCGCACCGAGGAGCGACGTCCTGGTCCGCGTCGCCGGTGTGCTGGTCAGCGTGGTCGCCACCCTGGTGATCACGCTGATCGAGCTGGAGCTGAGCGTCCTGCGGGTCGGCGGCGTCACCGGGCTGTTCCACGGCGACTTCGCCGCCTGGCAGGGCACCGGCGAGCTGATCGGCCTGGCCATCCCGGTGACCGTCGCGGCCAACCTGGCGCTGGCCTGGTTCGCCACCACCACGATCGCGCGCGGCTGGGCGATCGGTGTCCCCTGGGCGCTGTGGACGCTGCTGATCCTCGGCGCGGCCGGCACCCGGACCACCGAGGGGGACTATCTGCTCGGCGCCGACAACTGGGTGGCCCTGGTGATGATCCTGGCGGGCAGCCTGGCGTTCGCCGTGTACGCGTACAAAATGATCATGAAGCCTCTGAAGAAGACCTGATTTTTTCAGGGGACTCACAGCTCGCCGGTAGGAACTGTCGCGCATCATCCGCGAAGATGGCCGGGAGATCGAGCACCACGGGTTTCCCGGGCGCTACGATCCCGGCCACGAAACGTTCCCCGGGAGGACTGATGAGGCAGCAGCGCTGGTTCCGGATCACGGTGCTGGCGGTCGCGCTGTTCGCGATCAACGCGGTGACCAGACTGGTCGTCCGCTTCGGATTCGACGCGACGGACACCGCCCAGAGCCGCGGCTCGATCGTGATGTTCGCGCTGGTCGCGCTGGTGCTGGGCGCGATCGCCTTCGTCTGGTGCCAGCACCGCCGACCGAGCGACTGGCTGCCCGACCTGGGCTTCGGCGCGCTCGCCGGGATGTTGGTGACCGTCCTGGCCGGACCGTTCCTGAGCGGCAGCGAGCCGTTCGCGAACGGGGGCGGCGACTTCTTCGCGCAGATCTGGCTGTACAGCGGCTGCGCGATCGCCGGCACCCTGGTCGGTTACTGGATCGCGGTGATGCTCGCCAAGGACTACCGCTCCCGCTCGCTCCAGGCGTACACCCGGGCGAAGACCATGAAGCCGCGCCGGGTGGTCCGGCGCTAGCCGGGCGCCTCCCTGGTCAGGTAGGTGTGATGCGTGCTGAAGCCGAGCCGGCCGTAGAGCGCCACCGCCGCCGTGTTCCGCTCCTCCACCTGGAGGTAGGCCCGGGTCGCGCCGTGCTGTGCGGCCCACTGGGCGAGCCCGCGCACGACGTGCCGTCCGAGGCCGCGCCGCCGGGCGGCCGGCGCCGTCTGCAGCAGGGCGACGCCGAGCCAGCGGTCCGGCCCGGTGACCGTGCCGCGGGCGACCGCGATCAGGGCGCCGTCCGCGTCGTGCACGTGGGCGAAGACCTTCTCCGGCACGCCGGTGAGGATCCGGATCGCGGCCGGCGGCAGCGTCCCCTTGTGATCGGCGACCATCGCGTACCAGTCGTCGCCGGGGGAGTCGGCCAGGTCGACCGGGGGCAGGTCGGTCCGGCCCGGCGCGGCCAGGATCGGCGCCAGCGACGCGGTCTGCACCAGCGTGAGCGGCCGGGCCGACCAGCCGCGGGCGTCGAGCGTCGCGTTGACCGGGGCGGCCAGCGGCATCGGTGCGTTGATCATCGGGCGCTGGCCGTGGTCCCGGTACCACTTCTCGACGGCGTCGATCGCCGCGTCGAGCGGGCGGTCCGGGTCGCCGACGGCGAGCGCCGAGTTCGCCCGGCCGGTCCAGTTGTCCGCGGCCCGCAGCAGCCAGTTGCCGAGTTTCGCCCGCACCGGGGCCGGCCAGGCCTGGTCGGCGGCGAGTTCGAGGGCGATCACCGCGGCGGCGTGCGGGCGGCGCGCGGGCGGGACCCGCTTGGCCCGGTGCACCTCGCGCAGCGGCACCCGCAGGGTTCCCTTGTCGGTGGCGAGTGTGAGTTCGGTCTCCGTGAGGTCGACGAGCTCACCGAGGGCATCCGTGTACAGCGGCCGATCCTCGGATACGCCTACAATTCGCCGTACCACCACCCGGTGTCCCACATCCTGCTGTCGGAGCACGTATTACCTCCTTCGGCGGGAATACTAGGCTCTGCATTTGTCGTCGGCGGTCCACGCGGCGTGGCTTTGAAGGGAAAGACCCGTGACCTACATCATCGCTGAGCCCTGCGTCGATGTTCTCGACAAGGCATGCATCGAGGAATGCCCGGTCGACTGCATCTACGAGGGCAATCGGATGCTCTACATCCACCCCGATGAGTGCGTGGACTGCGGTGCGTGTGAGCCGGTCTGCCCGGTCGAGGCGATCTTCTACGAGGATGACGTCCCGGAGCAGTGGAAGGACTACACGAACGCGAACTACGAGTTCTTCGAGGACCTCGGCTCACCCGGCGGCGCCGCCAAGGTCGGCAAGATCGACAAGGACACGCCGTTCGTGATCGCCCAGCCGCCGCGTGGGGACGCGCACTGAGCGCACTGTCGTCGGCCCTGCCGGATTTCCCCTGGGACCTGCTGGAGCCGGCCAAGACGCGCGCCGCCGCCCACCCGGGCGGCATCGTCGACCTCTCGGTCGGCACTCCGGTCGACCCGGTCCCCGCGGTCGTCCGGCAGGCCCTCGCCGAGGCCGCCGACGCGCCGGGCTACCCGCTGACCGCGGGCACCGCGACGTTGCGGGCCGCGATCGCGGGCTGGCTGGCCCGTGCCTGCGGGGCCTCCGGTGAGCTGGGCGTGCTGCCCACCATCGGCTCCAAGGAGCTGGTCGCCTGGCTGCCGACGCTGCTCGGCGTCGGGCCCGGCGACAAGGTGGTCATCCCGCAGGTCTGCTACCCGACGTACGAGGTCGGGGTGCGCCTGGCCGGCGCCGAGGTGATCCGGTCCGACTCGCTCACCGCGGTCGGCCCGGAACGCGTCAAGCTGATCTGGATCAACTCGCCGTCCAACCCGACCGGCCAGGTGCTGCCCGCCGAGCACCTGCGCAAGGTCGTCGCCTGGGCCCGTGAGCGGGGCACGATCGTGGTCAGCGACGAGTGCTACCTGTCGCTCGGCTGGGACGCCGAGCCGGTGTCGGTGCTCGCCGACGAGGTGACCGGTGGCGACTACACCGGGGTGCTCGCCGTCCACTCGCTCTCCAAGCGCTCCAACCTGGCCGGTTACCGCGCCGGTTTCGTGGGCGGTGACCCGGCCCTGGTCGGTGAGCTGCTCGCGGTCCGCAAGCACGCCGGCATGATCGTGCCGGCCCCGGTGCAGGCGGCCATGGTCGCGGCGCTGCGGGACGAGGAGCACGTGGCCGCGCAGCGGGAGCGTTACGCGGCCCGCCGCGAGATCCTGCGGGCCGCCCTCACCAAGGCCGGCTTCGCGATCAGTCACTCGGAGGCCGGGCTCTACCTCTGGGCGACCCGTGGTGAGGACTGCTGGCAGACCGTCGACCGGCTCGCCGAGCGGGGCATCCTGGCCGCTCCGGGCGCGTTCTACGGCCCGTCCGCCGCCCAGCACGTGCGGGTCGCGCTGACCGCGACCGACGAGCGGGTCGCCGCCGCCGCCGACCGTCTCGCCGAAGGACTCTGATGACCGAGCCGATCGTTGTCGCCACCGGCGAGGCCGTCCGGGAAGTGCTGCCCGAGCAGGCCGTGGTCAGTGTGCGGTCGGAGTCGAAGGGCCGCAGCCGGGAGTCGGTGCTGGAGCGTCTCACCCAGCGGTCGGCCGCGATCGGGGTGGTGCTCGACCAGTTCACCGCCGCGATCGAGCGGCGTGAGTCGGCCGGCCTGCACATCCGCCCGCAGATGAAGCGGCGCGGCGAGGAGGTGCTGGCCTACCACGGCAGCATCGGCATCGACGTGATCGTCACCGACTTCACCGTGCTCGGCGACCTCATGCTGAAACTCGGCTCCGAGGAGCTGACCAGCGTGCACGGCCCGTGGTGGCGGATGCGGCCGGACAGCCGGGCCGGGTCCGACGTCCGGCAGGCCGCGGTCGCCGACGCGCTGGTGAAGGCGGCGGAATACGCCGCCGCCGTCGGCGCCCGGGTCGACCGGCTGGTCGAGATCACCGACTCGCTGTCCGACGGCGGGTTCCGGGGCGGGGTGGCCGGCGCCATGATGCGGTCGAAGGGCGGCGGCGACGAGGCGCAGGCCCTGGAGCTGGAACCGGAGCTGCAGACCGTGCAGGCCACGGTCAAGGTCACCGTCACGATCACCGAGCCGACCCTGCCGACGGCCTGATCTGCCGATTCCGGGCCCGGCCGGGGCCCGGTTCGGCAAGACTCGACCGCATGCGCACGGGCCTCGGGCATCTGCTCCTGCGGGTGGCGAACGTGAATCCGCGCAGCGTGACGACGCATTCGGACCGGGTGCTGTATCGCTCGATCGGTGTCTTCATCCTGCTCTACTTCCTCTACGCCACGATCGGCGGCGCCGCGTTCGTCGACGCCAGCAGTGGTTATCGGCACCCCTGGTACCAGTGGCTGGTCGGCCCGCTGGTCGCGATCGGCGTGGTCGCCTACGACCGGGCCGTCGTCGGCCGGGTCGGGATCAGCTACGACAATCTGGACTCGACCGACCCGCGGCACCTGCTGCGCCCGCCGACGCTCGGCCTCTACCTGGGCCGGGTCGGTCTGGCGCTGCTCTTCGCGGTGGTGGTGACCGAGCCGCTGATGCTGGCCCGCTACCGCGGCGAGATCGACGCCCGGCTCGCCGTCACCCACAGCACCCAGCTGAGCAGCCTGGACGCGGGCGGTGCGGTGGCCGGCTACCAGTCCCGGCTCGCCGAACTGCGGCGGGAGACCCGGGACGACGACACGGCGGTCCAGAAGCTCGCCGACCGGGCCGCCGGCAAGCGCCACGACGCCCGCACGCTCTACCGCCAGGCCCTCGCCGACTCGGCCGGCTCCGGCGTCACCCGCAGTCCCGGCTGCCCGCGCGGCGGTTACTGCGACCACCTGGTCCACCGGTCCCGCGCGCTGGACGACCAGGCCGCCGCGCTCGACCGGCAGGCCGCCGACCTGCAGCGCGATCAGCGCGCGGAGCGGGCGGCCCGGGCCGGCGAGCAGTCCCGGCTGGCCGCGCTGATCAACGACGAGCGCTCGGCGAACGCCGACGCGGTGCGCGGCGACTCCGGCTTCGGCGCGCGGACCGCCGCGATGTGGCACCTGGTCACCGCGGACGTCTGGGGCGTCGGCATCTACTACCTGGGCATCGCGTTGCTGCTGGTCGCGCTGGACTGCGCGGCGATCGGGCTGAAGTTCGCGTCCCGCGGCAACGCCTACGAGCGCAACGAGGCCCGGTCCGCGCGGCTGCGTGAGCACGAGGCCGCGCTGATCCACGAGCGTGAGGTGCACGACGCGCGCACCTACGGCGACGCGACCGCGAAGGTGGTCGCCGACGGCATCGAGGCGGCGAGCCACGATGCCCAACTCGCCCGGGCCGCGACCGAACGGGCCCGGGCCGTCCTGCACACCGCGGTCATCGTCGACCCGGCCGAGCTGGAACGCCGCTTCTGGCACGACCGCATCGACGCCTGAAGATCAATTTCAAGATCTTTTTTGCCTATGCTGCGGCCGATAACTGATCGTCGCTCCCGCGGGGACCCTTCCGGGCCTCGCAGGGCGCTGGCGCGCCCTAAACGCGAGGCCCTACAGGGCGACATCCGTGGGTGGTTGCGGTAAAACCCAAGACCCTGAGCCGCGTCCCTGCCCGGGCCACGATGCCGCTCGCGTAGGCCATTTCATTCCGCGGGTGGTTGCGGTGCAACCCCCAAGATCAAGAGCGACGGCCGAACGCCCACGCCGCACCGGCCGCGGCCAGTCCACCGCCCACCGCGGCCAGCAGGCCGTGGTGCTGCGACGCCCAGAGCTGCAGACTCCGCGACGTGGCCCGGTCGTCGAACGCCCCGTGTGCCCCGGCGTCCGGCTCGCCCGGCCCGTCCGCCGGCTCCCACAGGTTGGCCGGCTGGTCCGCCGGCCGCGCCTCGCTCGTCTGCTGCCCCTTGAACCCGGTCAACGCCAGATACCGGTCCAGGATCCCGGGCGCGATCGCGTTCGCCGCCAGGGTCAGCGCGGTCGACCCGCCCACCCAGTACTCCCGGCGCTGCGGGTGGTCCGCGGCGTACTCCACCGCCCGCGCCGCCACCTCCGGCTGGTAGATCGGCGGCACCGGTTGCGCCTTCTTCGGCAGCCGGGACAGCACCCACCCGAACTGCGGGGTGTTCACCGCCGGCATCTGCACCATCGTCACGTGCACGTTGCTCTTCTCGTGCAGCAGCTCCACCCGCAGCGACTCGGTGAACCCCTGGATCGCGTGCTTCGCCCCGCAGTACGCGCTCTGCAGCGGGATCCCGCGATACGCCAGCGCCGACCCGACCTGCACGATCGCCCCCTGGTCACGGGTCCGCATCCGGGACAGCGCGGCGTGCGTGCCGTACACGTACCCCAGGTAGCTGACCTCGGTGACCCGGGCGAACTCCGGCATCTCGATCTCGGTGAACGGGGCGAAGACGCTGGAGAACGCGTTGTTGACCCAGAGCCCGATCGGCCCGAGCTCCTTCTCCACCCGTTCCGCGGCCGCGTCCACCGCCAGGTGATCGGCCATGTCCACCTCGATCGCCAGCGCGGTGCCACCGGCCCGGCGTACGTCCTCGGCCGCACCGGCCAGCCCGTCCGCCCCGCGGGCCAGCAGGGCGACGGTGTCACCCCGGGCCGCCAGCCGCCGGGCGACCGCCCGGCCGATTCCGCCACTCGCCCCGGTCACTACCGAAATCCTGGTCATACCGAGGGAATGACCAGGATCCGGCGGGGGGAAACCTCAGCGCTGGACACCCTCCGCGCGCAGCGGCACGGTGAACGTCGCCCCCACGCACGCCTTCGGCACCCCGTCCGGCATGGTCAGCGCCCCGGCCACGGTGAACGCGCCCACGGTGTTCCGCGGCACCTCCCAGGAGACCGGGAAGACCGACCGGTTGACCCGCACGCCCGGATCCACGCACCCCGCGTCCCGGTGCTCCGGGTCGGCCACCACGTTCCCGGGCCCCCGCCGGATCGAGGTGATCCGGATCGGCACGCTCCTGTCGTTGGTCACCGTCACCATCAGGTTCCCGGTGTCCCCCGGCCGCAGCGTCTGGTTCAGGTCGTTGCGCCCGCGCAGCACCATGTCGACCGCGGCCGGCGGCGCCGCGGCCACCTGCTCCCCGGGCTGGGTGATCTTCCAGTACGCCCAGGCCGCACCGGCGTTCGCCAGGATCGCCGCGAGCGCCGCCACCCCGAGAATGGTCCGCGACCGCCGATCGAACCGTTTTCGCCGCGGCGACCGTACCTCCCAGGTCGGCTCCTCGTGGTCGACCGGATCCAGCTCGATCCGGCCCTCCGGTTGCCCGGCGCCGTGCTGCGAGTTGGTCAGGACGTCCCGCCGCATCACGAGCCGGCCCCCGAGGCCGCAGCCGCGGGCGGATCGCTCAGATCAAGCATGCGGCTCGCTCCTCCTCGGACGCGGTGGAAAGGGCCAGGCTGGCGTTCATACAACATTCCCTGATAGAGATGTCCGATGTGATCGGTTTTCCGTCCGCCGTAGTAGGCGCATAAATCGGAACGATCCACCCAACCGGTTTACCCCGCCCGAGGGATCGGACCCGCTCCGACGCGCCGGGAAAACCGTCCACGATGCTCTCCGGGTCCGCCGCGACCAGCACCGATGCGCACCTAGCGGCCACCGTCCGCCGACTCAAATCCGCGACCGTCGAGGCGGACGGATCGAGCCCCCGGCGGGTACGGACACCGGGGGCTCGAACCGTGCATGCGGGTCAGGACGCCGAGGAACCCGCCGGGTCCGGATCGGCCGGGGCCACCGGCGGAGTCGGACCCGGATCCGCCGCGGGTGTGGTCGGGTCCGGCTTCGCGGCCGGCGTCGGCGACGTCTTCTCCTCCTCCTGCGCCGGGCCGGTCGTCGCCCCGCTCGCCGGAGTGCTCTGCGCCGACGCCCCCGGGGTCGGGGCCGTCGACCCGGCTTTCGCCCCCGGATCCGGCGCGGGCAGGGCCGCCACCTGAGCGGCGGGCAGGGCCGGGAAGACCAGGCGCTGACTCGGCTTGCTCGCCTCACCGGTCCAGTCCCGGTACTTCGGCACGACCGACCAGCGCCACTTCCCGCCGGCCACCTCGGCCGCCGCGAACACGACCGTCTCGGCCGGCCCGCTGCCGGCCGTCACGGTCCGTGCGATGTCCGGCTGGACCGGCTCGTCCACGCTGTGCGCGGTCACCACGTAGTGATCCATCCGCACGCCCGGCGCGATCTCCTGAGCACTCCAGCTGACCACCGCGTCGCTGCCCTGCTTGGCCACGCTCGGCTCGGCCCCACGCGGCATCTTGGCGACGTTCGCGGTGAGCCGGGTCGGTTTGCCGGTGACGATCCAGCCACCGGCGTAGGCGAAGACCGTCCCGGCCACCCCGAGGGAGCCCACCACCGCGCCGATCAGCAGGATCCGCCCGGCCCGCCTCATCCCGTCACCCGCCGGCCGACCCCCGAGATCGAGACCGTGAACCGAGCCCCCGCGCACTTCCGGGTCGCGCCGCGCGGCATCGTGACCGGGAAGACTCCACTCAGTTCGGTCCGGCCGGCCGCTGCCACCATGATCGGCAGCTGGCCGTCGTACCCCCGGATCTGCAGATTCTCCGAGTTGGCGTGGCAACCGCGCCGGTTCGAGTCGGACACCCGGGCGGTCAGGCTCTGCACCCGGAGCCGGTAGCCGAGCGGGTTGATCACGGTGATCCGCATCTGCTTGACCGCTCCGGGGTAGAGGCCCTTCACCGGCTTCCCCTTCAGCTGGAAGTAGAGCGGACCATCCTGGTGGCTGCCCTGCCCGACCAGGACGAGGTTGCCATCGTCCGGCGTTCCCGACGAATCGGTCGCCACGACGAACGCGGCCGTGATCAGGGCCGCCGCTGACGCGGCCGCCATCCACCACTTCTTCGACATGAGCTGCCCCCGGGAAGCGAGAAGGTGGGGTGGCTGGGCCACCCCACCTCGGCGATCGGATCAGGCCGCGCTCACACCGGTGAAGGTGTAGTTGATCTTGATCGCCTTGCCGGCACAGGCCTGCGGCAGATCGCCGATGGTCACGCTCGAGGAGATCGACTGCCCGGGAGCTGCGGCGTGGGGGCCGATGACCGGGTTGCCGGGGAACGTGGTGGTGAAGATGGCCGGGTTGGCGATCAGAGCGCTCTTGCAGCCGGCATCGGTGGTGCCTTCGAAGCTTGTCACGCCCGCGGAGGACGCGGTGAGCTGCACCGGGAAGTCGTTGGGGTTGACGACCCCGCTGTTGACGGTCGTCGTGACGCCGGGGTAGATGGTCCCCGCGAGGGTCGACGTCGCCGTCAGTGGCGTGATCGAAGCCGCGGTGGCGTCGGCCGACCCGGAGCCGTTGATGCTCCAGCCGGTGACGGCGGCCCAAGCCGCGCCTCCGCCGATCACGGCAACAGCGACGCCGGCGACGACAGCGGTGGAACGCTTGGTGAGCTTGCGCATGGGAAAGTTCCTCCTGGAACGGTTTCGCGACATGCGATTCCGGCGCGTTGCGGGCGACGGAATGGCGAGCGCGTCGTTGATCTGGTGTCGCCGGAGCCCGTTTGGCGTCCCGGCGCTGGGACAAAGATGGCTGACCCGCCCAGACCCGGCGATAGGGCTTCCAGCCCGCCTGTTACGGATGATCCGGTCACTACCGCTGTCCGAAGCGCTTACCCCGCAAGTGCGAACAAGTCGCCCAAGCCGTAACCGCGCGCCACCCCGCAAGGCCCGTGACCTGCTTCGATCTCCAACGGTCGAAGTCAAGCCCGAACTCGCCTCACATGGCCGAAACCATGCTGGGAGAGGCCTGGGTGATGGTTGAGAGGTGAAGTTTCCGAAGGGAAATTCCGGGCATCTGCCCCGAACGGGGTAAGCCGATCGAACCGGCGTTCCCCTGAAAGAGGCTTTCGGGCTATGCCTCTGTCGGCCGCTGGGCCTGGAGCAGGAACCGGTGCGCCCGCACGGTGAACTCGCCGCGAGCCCGGATGACCGCGGTGAGGCGGGCCAGCTCACGTTCGTACCGTTGCGGGGTGAAGTCCCGAACCTGCCACGGAACCGTGCGCAGGTGGTGCACCACCGCCCGGATGTCCCGGAAGGCGAGCACCGGGTGCTCCTCCCGGACGTCGGTCACGCGCAGGCCGGCCGCGGTCAGGGTGGCCGCCGCGACCTGGGCGTCCCACCGGCGGGGGGACGGCGGCGGCGCGCCGAGCACCTCGTTCAGCTCGGCCAGGTCGTCGCTGCCGACCTGCTGGGTGAGCAGGACCCCGCCGGGCCGGAGCAGGCGGGCGATGTCGTCGGCGGGGAGCCGGCCGTGCCGGCTGAGGACCACGTCGAACTCGTCCTCCCCGGCGGGGAGCTCGGTCAGCACCTCGACGCCGAACGGGGCGAGCCGCTCCCGGGCCATCGGGGTGTTCCGCGCCCAGCTCTCCACGGCGACCGTGTACGCCGGCAGCGGCGCCAGCGCGGCGAGCAACTCGCCGCCCCCGGTGTCCAGGTCGAGCAGGCTGCCGGCCGGGCGCACCAGGGGACGGGCGATCTCCGGGTAGGACCAGGACGGCTCGGCGGCGACGGCCAGCCCGTCCAGCCAGGCGAACTCCCACCCGGTCATGGACGCGCCGGCCGCCGCGGTGTTGAGGTCGTCATCCGGCGGGCTGCTGCGCACACGCCGACGGTAGCCAGCGTGCGTGCTCAAAGTCGCGGTGGTCTCACCGTTCACGGAAGTCGTGGCTGAACCGTGTTCAATCCGCGACGCAACGCGCTGTGACGGTCAGGCCCGGACCGGCATGAGCAGGGAGAAACGGGATTCGTCCCCGGCGATGCGGATGGTCAGCGGCTGGACCGGCCCGTCGAGCTCGAGCAGCAGCTGGCCGGGGCCGCCCGCGTCGACGGCCTGGAGCAGGAACTCCCGGTTCACCGCGACGTGCGTGGCGGTGTCGGCGGACCACTCGGACTCCGCGGCGACGCGCAGGCCGCCGGCCGGGTCCGGGGCGAGGATCGCGACCGGGTACGCCGAGCCGTCCTGCTCCCGCCGCACCTCGGGCGCCGCCGACACCAGTTTCCGCAGCTCGTCCCGGTCGACGGTGATCCGCCGGGCGGCCGTACCGCCGGGGCCGATCAGACGGCGGTAGTCCGGGAACTCGACGTCCAGGGGCGCCGTGCGGTGCTCCTGGCCGGCGCCTTCCGTACGTACAAAATCGGAAGTGACATCGAGTGTGACGGACCCGGAACCGATCCGCCGGAGCTCGTCGGCGAAGGCCAGCGGCAGGTACTGCCGCGCCGGAGGCCCCTCGATCGTGGCCGGCGCCGTCGCCACCGCGAGACGGTAGCGATCCGTCGTGACCAGGGTCAGCGTGCCGTCGCCGGTCTCGAACAGCACGCCGCCGGGGAAGGGCGCGCCGGGGATCGGGTCGGTCGCGGCGAAGCGCACCGCGGCGAGCGCGGCCTTGAGATCAGAAGCGGACAGGGTGATGCGGGTCATCAGGTTCTCCTCCAGATCGAGCAGGGTGTGCAGGCGGAGGAGCTCGCGGCGGGCGTCGGCAAGCCCGGCTTCCAGCCGGGACAAATGCGATTCGAGCCGTTCCCGTACGAGATCGGGGCGCCCGAGCTCACGGACCGCCGCGGCGATCTCGGGCACCGGCATCCCGACCCGGCGCAGCCCCGCGATCAGCCGGGCGGCCCGGATCTGGTCGGCGGTGTAGCGGCGATAGCCGGTCGCCGGGTCCACCGCGGCCGGGACCAGCACGCCGGCGCCGTCGTACCAGCGCAGCGCGCTGACCGTCAGACCGCTGGCCCGGGCCGCCTCGCCGATGCTCCGCATCTCGCTCCTCACAGCCGATGACCCTGGTGTCTCGACCTGGTCGAGGGTCAAGCGTGTCAGTTCCCCAGCAACAATGTCCCGGCGACCGCGGTCATGACCAGGGCGATCAGCCCGTCCAGCACCCGCCAGGCGCCCGGCCGGGCGAGCAGCGGGCCGAGCTTGCGCGCGCCGAGACCGAGCAGGGCGAACCAGGTGAAGCTGGCCAGGGTCGTCCCGATCAGGAAGAACCAGTGGTACGCGTGCTGCTGCGCTATCGAGCCGAGCAGCAGCACGGTGTCCAGGTAGACGTGCGGGTTGAGGTAGGTCAGGGCGAGCGTGGTGAGCAGGGTCGCGCGCAGGCTCGCCGGGGCCTTGCCGGTGGGGTCGAGGCTGCCCTCGGGGCGCAGCGCGCGGCGGGCGGCGAGCACGGCGTACCCGATCAGGAACGCCGCCCCGATCCAGCGGATCGCGGTGACCAGGCCGGGGCGCGCCGCGACGACGGCGCCCAGGCCGGCGATCCCGGCCGAGGTCAGGGCCAGGTCGGAGACGGCGCAGACGAGGACGACCGGGAGGACGTGTTCGCGGCGCAGGCCCTGGCGGAGCACGAAGGCGTTCTGGGCGCCGATGGCGATGATCAGGACGGCGGAGGCGAGGAAGCCGGCGACGATCGAGGTGAGCACGTCCCCGACGCTAGGTTTCACCCGGATGTGAAATCCAGCTAAAGATTTTCAGGATGGATTAGCGATACTTAATCGTGGACCAGGTACAGCTCGAAACCTTCCAGGCCGTCGTCGAACAGGGCAGTTTCGAGGCCGCCGCCCGGGTGCTGCACATCACCCCATCGGCGGTCAGCCAGCGGATAAAGGCGCTCGAACGGGCGGTCGGCCAGGTGCTGGTGCGCCGGGCCAAGCCGTGCACCGCGACCGTGGCCGGGCAGGCGCTGGTCCGTTTCGCCGGGCAGGTGGCGCTGCTCGAACGGGAGGCGCTGGCGCAGGCCCGCGGCGGCACCCGGATCTCGATCGTGGTGAACGCGGACTCGCTCAACACCTGGTTCATGCCGGTGCTGACCGAGGTACCGGGCGCCACCTTCGAGATCCACACCGACGATCAGGACTTCACCGCCGACCTGCTCCGGTCGGGGACCACGATGGCCGCGGTGACCGCGGAGAACGTGGCGGTCCAGGGCTGCCGGGTGGAGCGGCTGGGGGCGATGCGCTACCTGGCGGTCGCCGCGCCGGGCCTCGCCTTCGACACCGCGCCGATGATCGTCTACAACCGCAAGGACCAGCTGCAGCACCGGTTCCTGGAGCTGGTCGGCGGGCGGCCGCCGGAGCGGGTGCACTACGTGCCGGCGGCGTCGGCGTTCAACGAGGCGATCCGGCTGGGGCTGGGCTGGGGCACGGTGCCGGAGCAGAACGCCGGGCCGCTGCTGGCCTCCGGCGAATATGTCCAGATATTTCCGGACGTCTTCCTGGACATCCCGCTCTACTGGCAGTACTGGCGGATCGAGTCGGACCTGCTGAACACACTGACGGCCGCCGTTCGCACGGCGGCCGCCTCAGTGTTGCGTTAGATCAGTCGTTCGCGTGCAGGGCGCTGTTCAGCTCGATGCCGGTGCCCTTGCGGGGGCGGGCCTCCAGGGCGCCGGAGACCGAGTTCCGCCAGAACAGGAGATTGTTCACACCCGACAGCTCGATGGCCTTCACCACACGCCCGTCGGGCAGCCCGATCTTCGACGACGCGGTGATGTAGGTGCCCGCCTCGACCACGCAGTCGTCGCCCAGCGAGATGCCGACGCCCGCGTTCGCCCCGAGCAGGCTGCGCTCGCCGATCCGGATCTTGTCCTTGCCGCCGCCGGAGAGCGTGCCCATGATCGACGAACCGCCGCCGATGTCGGACCCGTCGCCGACCACCACGCCCTGCACGATGCGGCCCTCGACCATCGAGGTGCCCAGCGTGCCGGCGTTGAAGTTGACGAAGCCCTCCTGCATGATCGTCGTCCCCGGGGCCAGGTAGGCGCCCAGCCGGACCCGGTCCGCGTCGGCGATCCGGACGCCGGTGGGCGAGACGTAATCGGTCAGGCGGGGGAACTTGTCGATGCCGTGGACACTCAGGTGCCGGCCCGCGGCGCGCTCCAGGAAGCGCAGCTCGTCGACCCGGTCCGGCGGGCAGGGGCCGGCCGAGGTCCAGGCGACGTTGGCCAGCTTGCCGAAGATCCCGTCCAGGTTCAGCTCGTTCGGCCGGACCAGGCGGTGCGAGAGCAGGTGCAGCCGCAGGTAGGCCTCGCTGCTGTCGGTGATCGGCTCGGCCAGCGACTTGACCGTGACGTGCACCTCGACGGTCGAGAGGCCGGGCAGCAGCTTCGGGCCGGTCAGCCCGGCGGGCAGCGCGGGCAGGTCGGCCGGCTCCTCACCCAGGCCCAGGAAGCCGGCCGGGAACCAGGTGTCCAGCACCTGCCCCTCGGCGGTGACGGTGGCCAGACCGAGGCCCCAGGCGGGCGAGGTCGAGATCGCGGTATCCACGGCATGAACCCTACTAGGCACGGGGGTGCCGGATCGGGCGCGTCCGATGCTCGGGATGGCCTTGTATGGTGCGCACATGGCCAACCCGCTGACCCCGGACGTGCTTGTCGACCCGGTCGAGCTGACCCGCGCGCTGGTCGACATCGAATCCGTGTCCCGAGACGAGAAGGTGATCGCCGACTGCGTCGAGGACGTCCTCCGCAGCGCCGCGCACCTGACCGTCGAACGGGTCGGCAACACCGTGATGGCGCGCACCGAACTCGGCCGGGCACAGCGCGTGGTGCTGGCCGGGCACCTCGACACGGTGCCGATCGACGACAACTGGCCGTCCACTGTCGTCGACGATCTCATCTACGGCTGCGGGACGTCGGACATGAAGTCCGGGGTCGCGATCGCCCTGCACCTCGCGGCCACCCTGCCGGATCCGGCGTACGACGTGACGTACCTGTTCTACGAGGCCGAGGAGATCGACTCCGAGTTCAACGGGCTCAACCTGGTCTCGGCCAGCCATCCGGACTGGCTCCGGGCCGACTTCGCGGTGCTGCTCGAACCGACGTACGGGGTGGTCGAGGCCGGCTGCCAGGGGACGCTCAAGGCGCTGGTGCGCACGCACGGGCGGCGGGCGCACACGGCCCGGGCCTGGCGCGGGGTGAACGCCATCCACGCGGCCGGCGAGGTGCTGCGGCGGCTGGACACGTACCACCCGCGGACCGTGACGATCGACGGGTGCACGTATCGGGAAGGGCTGAACGCCGTACGCATCAGTGGGGGTGTGGCCGGAAATGTTGTTCCGGACGAATGCGCGGTCGAGGTCAACCTGCGGTTCGCCCCGGACCGCTCGGAAGCACAGGCGCTGGCACACCTGACCGAGGTCTTCGAGGGCTTCGACCTGGCGGTCACCGACTCCGCGCCGGGCGCGCTGCCCGGCCTGGACGCCGCCGCGGCCCGGGAGTTCCTCACCGCGGTCGGCGTCGAGCCGGCCGCCAAGCTGGGCTGGACCGACGTGGCCCGGTTCGCGCAGCTGGGCATCCCGGCGCTGAACTACGGCCCCGGCGACCCGTCGCTGGCGCACGCGCCGGACGAGCACGTCGAGATCGGCCAGATCCGGGACGGCGCGGCCACGCTGCACCGCTGGCTGGCCAGTTCCTGACCCGCCCCTGGACCTGGGGGATCGCGGCCCGGCTTCTCAGAGCCGGCGTATCGCGGCCAGGCTTCTCAGAGCTGGGGTATCGCCGCCCGGCCGATCGCGCGCTGGGGCACCGAGACCTCCATGGTGGTCTCCGGGTCGAAGGCCGGATCGGGCTGCCGCGCCGCGAAGGCGACCCGGCGTTCCTCCACCACCAGCTGGATCCGCCGCTGCATGCGACGGTGCATCTTGAGCCGCTCATATCGGTTCGTCACGGTGGCCGCCCTTTCACCGGGACACCCGGGCTCCGGGCGCCGTGCCTGCCGTGTGTACGCGGCTCGGTAACTGTATAGACGTGCCAGAGCTACCGTCCGTTGCTTCAATCTGGCAAAAAGGTCTCCACGTCGCAATCCTCTTACCGAAACGCAGCCGGTTATTCACCGGGTACTGACCGTCCGCACTACCTTGGACGCATGACGGAGAGCACCAACGGGCGACCACCGGCCGCGCCGCAGCGTCATCGGGGTGCGGTCACACTGCGTCGGGACGCCGTGCCGCCGAGTACCGCGGACGAGAAATTGCTTGACTCACATCATCGCAGCGAGTGGAAGACGAAGGACGCATGGCGCGCCCTGCGGATCCTCTCCGAGTTCGTCGAGGGCTTCGACACCCTGGCCGACCTGCCACCGGCGGTCAGCGTCTTCGGCTCGGCCCGCAGCAAGCCGGAGAGCGCCGAGTGCGAGCTCGCCACCCGGCTGGGCGCCGCGCTCGCCGAGGCGGGCTACGCGGTGATCACCGGCGGCGGCCCAGGCGTGATGGAGGCGGCGAACCGCGGCGCCACCGACGCCGGCGGGATGTCCGTCGGGCTCGGCATCGAGCTGCCGTTCGAGCAGGGCCTCAACGACTGGGTCGACATCGGCATCGACTTCCGCTACTTCTTCGTGCGCAAGACCATGTTCGTGAAGTACGCGCAGGCGTTCGTCGTGCTGCCCGGCGGGTTCGGCACGCTCGACGAGCTGTTCGAGGCGATCACGCTGGTCCAGACGCGCAAGGTGACCCGGTTCCCGGTGATCCTGATGGGCGTCGACTACTGGAGCGGCCTGCTCGACTGGATCAAGCGGCGGATGCTCGAGGACGGCAAGATCAACGAGGCCGACCTCGAACTGATGCAGGTCACCGACGACGTCGACGAGGCGGTCCGGATCATCGTCGACGCCGGGATGGCCACCGCCCTCGCCGACGAGGACCCGTCCTGATGGCCGCGATCTGCGTGTTCTGCGCCTCGTCGGACACCGTCGAGCAGCGCTGGCTGGACCTCGCCGCCGAGACCGGCCGGGCGCTCGCCGCGCGCGGGCACACGCTGGTCTCCGGCGGCGGCCGGGTCGGCATGATGGGCACGGTCGCCGAGGGCGCCCGGTCCGCCGGCGGGCACACCCTCGGCATCATCCCGCAGTGTCTGATCGACATGGAGGTGGCCGACACCGCCTCCGACGAGCTGATCGTCACCGACGACATGGGCGGCCGGAAGAACCTGATGATCGACCGGTCGGACGCGTTCCTCACCCTGCCCGGCGGCCTCGGCACGCTGGACGAGCTCTTCGAGGTGTGGACCACGGCGACGCTGGGCGTGCACCGCAAGCCGATCGTCGTCCTCGACCCGGACGGCTTCTACGACGGTCTGATCACGTGGCTCAACGGGCTGGTCGCGACGAAGTTCGTGCGGGCCGGGGCGATGGAGACGGTGCTGGTGGCTCGCTCGCTGCCGGACGCGCTGGACGCGATCGAGGGCGCGCTCGCCGCTCCCGCGGGGTGACGCGGCTTACTCGCGCGCCGTCACGCGCCGCGGTGGGCCGGGTGACGCGGCTTGCTTTCGCGCCGCTGTTCGTCGGCACGGGCCGGGTGATGCGGCTTACTTTCGCGCCGTCGCTCGCCGCCGTGGGCCGGGTGACCTGGTGGAAACGTCGTACCGGCGTGCTCTCATAGATGCCGTGAGCACGCCGGCCCCCCAGTCCCCGGTGCGCCGGCCGGCCTACCGCCTGGTCCGGCGCCCCCGCCCGGCCGCGCCCGAGCTGCGCGCCGACCCCGTCCAGCGGCGAGTCGCCGCGCACACCGGCGGTCCGCTGCTGGTCGTCGGCGGTCCCGGCACCGGCAAGACCACCGTGCTGGTCGAGGCGGTCGCCGCCCGGATCGCCGAGGGCGTCGACCCGGAGCGGATCCTGGTGCTGACCTTCGGCCGCCGCGGCGCCGCCGCCCTGCGCGACCGGATCGAGGCGCGGGTCGCCGGCGACCCCGGGCGGATCGTGCACGAGCCGCTGGTCAGGACGTTTCATGCGTACGCGTTCGGCCTGCTCCGCCGGGCCGCGGCGGAACGTGGCGAGCCGGCCCCGCGGCTGCTCACCGGCCCGGAGCAGGACCTGATCATCCGCGAGCTGCTCGCCGTGATCGAGGATCCGGACGCCGCCGACACGATCGGCTGGCCGGAGTCGCTGCGCCCGGCCCTGCCCACCCGGGCCTTCGCCCAGC
Source organism: Actinoplanes sp. L3-i22 (assembly GCF_019704555.1). NCBI lineage: Bacteria > Bacillati > Actinomycetota > Actinomycetes > Micromonosporales > Micromonosporaceae > Actinoplanes > Actinoplanes sp. L3-i22. The sequence goes on along the minus strand of NZ_AP024745.1, from coordinate 11,140,695 downwards.
AGTTGCGTGACCTGATGCAGCGGTCCGCCGAGCGTGGCGTGGGCCCGTTCGAGCTGGCGCGCTACGCCGCCGACCTGGGCCGTGACGACTGGGCCGCGGCGGCCCGCTTCCTCCGGGAGTATGTGGAGGTTCTGTCCCTCCGCGACGCCACCACCCGCGGCTCGGTCGCCTACGACCCGGCCGAGCTGGTCCGGGCCGCGTCCGGGCTGCTCGCCGACGAGCCCGACCTGCTGGCCGCCGAGCGCCGCCGGCTCGCCTTCGTGTTCGTCGACGAGCTGGCCGAGACCGACCCGGCTCAGGTCGACCTGCTCGCCCAGGTGGCCGGCGGGGGCACGCCGCTGGTCGCGTTCGCCGACCCGGACTCCTCGATCTTCGGCTTCCGTGGCGCGGATCCGGGGGTGGTCGGCGGCTTCACCGATCGATTCCGGACAGCGGCGGGCACTCCGGCCGAGACGATCACCCTGCACACGAACTATCGCGCGGCGCCGTCCCTGCTCGCGGCGGCGTCGGGGGTGGCCCGCCGGATGCGCGGCCCGATCACCCACCGCCTGATGTTCCCCCCACCCCCGCTACCGCCCACCGAGCCCGAGCCGGCCCAGTCCGAGCCCGCCGAGCCCGAGCCCACCGAGCCCAAGTTGGCCAAGTCCGAGTCCGCCCAGTCCGAGCCGGCCGCGCCCCAACTCGTCACGCAGGGCCCCACCGCAGCCGAGGCCTCCGGTCCGGCTGCCGGCGAGGCTGCTGCTCGGGGCGGGGCCGGGGCCGCTGGTGGCGCTCCGGCTGACGGCGGGGCCGGCGTCGACGGTGAGATCGCGGCGGGCGGCGGGAAGGCCGGGGCGGTGGTCGACGCCGACGGTGCGGCTTCGGCTGCCGGTGAAGCTGCGGGTGCGGGTGCGGGTGCGGCTGCGACCGGGGACGAGATCTCGCAGTTCGGGCCGGTGGCGGAGGCGGTGGTGCGGACATTCCGGTCACCGGCCGCGGAGACCGCCTTCATCGCGCACGCGCTTCGCGAGGCGCACCTGCTCTACGGCGTGCCCTGGTCCCGGATGGCGGTCGTGATGCGATCCGCCGCGCTGCAGCAGCCGTCCGTGCAGCGGGCCCTCGCCGCCTCCGGGGTGCCGACCGTGATCCACGCCGAGGACCTGCCGCTGCACCTGCAGCCCGCGGTCGCCCCGGTCCTGCTGCTACTGCGCTGCGCGCTGAACCCGGACCTGCTCGACGAGGAGGCCGCGGTCGGGCTGCTGCACTCGGCGCTGGGCGGCGCCGACCCGCTGGCCGAGCGCCGGCTGCGGCAGGGCCTGCGGGCGCTCGCCGTGGCGGCCGGCGACCGGCGGCCCTCCGGCGAGCTGCTGGTCGACGCGGTCCGCGACCCGGCCGGCCTGGACCTGGTGGAACGCCGCTGGGCCCGCCCCGCGCAGACCATCGCCCGCCTGCTGATCGTCGCCCGCACGGCCGCCGCCGAGCCCGGCGCCTCGGCCGAGGACGTGCTCTGGACGGTCTGGAAGGCCAGCGGTCTCGCCGACCGGTGGTACGCGCTGAGCACCGGGAACCTCCGCGTCACCGACCCGGCGCAGGCCGGCCGAGCCCGGCAGTGGCGGGCCGAGGCCGCCGACCGTGACCTGGACGCGATGGTCGTGCTCTTCGACGCGGCCGCCCGCTTCGTCGACCGGCTGCCCGGCGCCGGCGTCGGCGTCTTCCTGGACCACGTGCTCGGCCAGGACCTGCCGGCCGACACGATCGCGCCCAGCGCCGACCGGGGGGAGGCCGTCCGCCTGCTCACCGCGCACGCCGCGAAGGGCCTGGAGTGGGACGTTGTCGTGCTGGCCGGCGTGCAGGAGGGGATCTGGCCCGACCTGCGTCTGCGCGGCAGCCTGCTCGGTTCGGAACGGTTGGTCGACGCGGTCGCCGGCCGCCCCGCGTCGGGTTCGGAGGCGATCGTCGCCGAGACCTCTGCCCTGCTCGACGAGGAGCGCCGGCTGTTCTACGTGGCCGCCACCCGCGCCCGCCGCCGCCTGGTCGCGACCGCGGTGGCCTCGGCCGGCAGTGGCGGCGCGGCGATCGAGGAGCAGCCCAGCCGCTTCCTCAGCGAACTCGCCGCGGCCGGCCCCCGCCCGCCGGGCCCGGACGACCCTTACGCGGACGTCCCGCCCCCGGAGGACCCGCCCCCGCCGGACGACCCGCCGGACCCCGATCTCTGGGGCCCCGACGCACCCGACGACACCCCACCCCCGCCCGACGCCGCCGCACCCTCGCCCGACGACACCCCACCCCCGCCCGACGCTGCCGCACCCTCGCCCGGCGACAGCCCGCCCGCGCCGGATGACATCCCACCCCCGGCCGGCGCCGCCCTGCCCGCGCCCGCCACCGCCGGATTCGCGGTCGATGAAGCCCGGCCTTCGCCGGACGATGTGCGGTTGAACGGCGAGGCCGCACTGAGCCGTGCGGACGACCCTTCTGAGCGAGGCATCATCCGCCAGCCAGGCGACATTCCGGAAATGTCCGGAGATAGTGGCTCGGGCCCTGCGTCCGGACACGGTGCGGAGCTGCCCTCGGCGACCGGCGCAAGCGGCGAGGCGACGACCGAGGACGAGGCCGACGCCAAGGCAGACCAGGACGAGGCCGACGCTAAGACAGACCAGGACGAGGCCGACGCTAAGACAGACCAGGACGAGGCCGACGCCAAGACAGACGAGACCGACGAGGACGGGGAGGCCGACGCTGAGGCGGACGTAGAGCTGGAGGTCGGCCGGGCTCCCCGGGCGCTGACCCTCGCCGCCCTGGTGGCAGAACTCCGTACCGTAGTGGTCTCCGCAAGCGAAGCGCCCAGCCGCCGCCGCGCCGCCGCCGCCGAACTCGCCCGCCTCGCGTCCGCCGGAGTCCCCGGGGCGCATCCGGACGAGTGGTGGGGCCTGCGCCCACTCTCCGACGAGCGCCCGCTGGTCGACGCCGGCGTCCCGGTCAAGGTCACCCCGTCGTCCATGGAGAGCGCACTCCGCTGCAGCCTGCGCTGGTTGCTGGAGCGGCACGGCGGAGCGGCCCCGGCCGGCCCGGCGCAGGGCATCGGCAATCTGGTGCACGCCGCCGCGATGCTCGCCGAGGACGCCCACGCCGACCGGGAGAAGCTGGTCGAGTACGTGAGCGCCCGGTTCGACTCGATCGAGCTGGCCGCCCGCTGGATGGCCGGCCCGGAGCAGGAGCGCGCCGAGGCGATGGTCGACAAGCTGCTGCGCTGGCTGGCGGCGAATCCGCGCCGGCTGCTGGCGATCGAGCACGAGTTCACCGTCCGGCTGGAGGACGAGAGCCGCCCGATCCAGCTGACCGGCCGGGTCGACCGGCTGGAGATCGACGAGGCCGGCCGGCTCGTGGTGATCGACCTGAAGACCGGCAAGTCGACCGCGCTCTCCGCGGACGTGGCGGAGAACCCGCAGCTCGCCGGCTATCAGGCGGCGGTCGAGGCGGGCGCGTTCGGCGATTTCGGCTCGGACACCGGTGGCGCGGCCCTGGTGCAGCTCGGCCCGGGCAAGGAGGCCCGCGAGCAGATGCAGGTGCCGGCGACCGAGGCCACCGACCCCCAGTGGGCGTACGCGATGGTCCGCCGCACCGCCGAGACGATGGCCGCCTCGACGTTCTCCGCGGTGGCGAACAGCCGTTGCCGGGTCTGCCCGGTCCGCACGAGTTGCCCGATCTCGGGGAAGGGCCGGCAGGTTGTGGAGCCGCCGAAATGAGGGCTGACGCCGGTCCCCGGTACACCCCGCTGGAGCTGGCCCGGCTGCTGCGGTTGCCGCCGCCGACGGACGAGCAGGCGGCGATCGTCGCGCACCCGGTGAAGCCGCTGCTGGTGGTCGCCGGCGCGGGTTCCGGCAAGACCGAGACGATGGCGTCCCGGGTGGTCTGGCTGGTCGCGAACGGTTACGCGCATCCGGGCGAGATCCTCGGCCTGACGTTCACCCGCAAGGCGGCCGGCGAGTTGTCGCACCGGGTGCGGACCCGGCTCGGCCAGCTGGCCCGGCGGCTGGGCGGGCGGGACGACGCGCTGGCCGGCGAGGCGACCATCTCGACGTATCACTCGTACGCCGCCCGGGTGGTCACCGAGCACGGCCTGCGCGGCGGTTTCGAGCCGTCCGCCCGGCTGCTCACCGAGGCGGCCCGCTGGCAGATCGTCGACTCGCTGGTCCGGGCGTATACCGGGGAGATGACCGGGCTGAACCGCGCGCCGGGCACGGTCACCGACGACGTGCTGGCGCTCTCCGCCGAGCTCGCCGAGCACCTGAAGTCGCCGGATGATCTGGCCGCGTGGACCGGCCGCTTCTTCGCCGAGGTGCAGTCGTTCCCGGGCCGGATGTACAAGGACGTGTCCGAGATGCTGCGCCGCCAGCAGCACCGGCTCACCCTGCTGCCCCTGGTCCGCCTCTACGAGCAGCGCAAACTCGACCTGGAGGCGATGGACTTCGGGGATCAGATGGCCCGGGCCGCGCTGGTCGCCCGGGATCATCCGGCGGTCGGGGAGGTCGAGCGCGGGCGGTACCGGGTGGTCCTGCTCGACGAGTACCAGGACACCAGCCACGCCCAGGTGACGATGCTGAACAACCTGTTCGGCGGCGGACACCCGGTGACCGCGGTCGGCGACCCGTGCCAGTCGATCTACGGCTGGCGGGGCGCGTCGGCCGGCACCCTGGAGCGGTTCCCCACCGAGTTCCCGGACGCGGAGGGCCGCCCGGCCTGGGTGCACAGCCTGACCCGGAGCTGGCGCAACCGCCCGGAGATCCTGCAGGTGGCGAACGTGATCTCGGCGCCGCTGCGGGCCCGGGTGGGCGTGCTCCGGCCGGCCGAGACGGTGGCCGAGGCGGTCGGCGGGCGGACCGTGACGTGCGCGTTGCTGACGACGTACGCGGAAGAGGCGTCCTGGATCGCGGACTCGATGCTGACCGCCTGGCGGATCACCGCCGGGATGCCGAGGGCGTTGCCGGGGGAGATCCCGCTCGACCGCCGGCCGACCAGCGCGGTGCTGGTCCGGGTCCGCAGCCAGATCCCGGTGATCGAGGAGGAGCTGCGCGCCCGTGGCCTGCCGGTCGAGGTGGTCGGCCTGGGCGGCCTGCTCGACACGCCCGAGGTCCGGGACGTGGTGTGCACGCTGCGGGTGCTCGCCGATCCGACCGACGGCGCGTCGCTGCTGCGGTTGCTGACCGGGGCCCGCTGGCGGATCGGCCCGCGGGATCTGGTGGCCCTGCACCGGCGGTCGCGGGTGATCGCCGCGGCCCGGGTCGAGCGGACCGAGGAGCAGGACGAGGACCTGTTGGCCGACCGGCTCGACGACGCGACCCTGATCGAGGCGATGGCCGACCTGGGCGCCCGGCAGCAGTACTCGGCGGAGGGTTTCACCCGGCTCGCGGCGTTCAGCCGGGAACTCGGCGCCCTCCGGCTGCGCCTGGACCAGCCGCTTCCCGATCTGCTCGCGGACATCGAGCGGACCGCCGGGCTGGACGTCGAGGTCGCGGTCCGCGGCTGGGCGGCCGGTGACGCCGGTCTGGCCCGGGCCCACCTGGACGCCCTCGGCGAGGCCGCGACCAGGTATTCCAGCGAGAACGAGACCGGCACGCTGGCCGGCTTCCTGGCCTTCCTGGCCGCCGCCGAGGAGGAGGAGCGCGGGCTCGAGCCGGGTCAGGTCGACGTGGTCGAGGGGGCGGTGCAGATCCTCACCGCGCACGCCGCGAAGGGTCTGGAGTGGGATGTCGTGTCGGTCGCCGGCCTGTGCCGGGGCGTCTGGCCGGGGCTGGTCCGCGCCTCCGACCACTATCTCGGCGGCATCGGCGTGCTGCCGTTCCCGCTGCGTGGCGACGCGTCCGGGCTGCCCGGGCTGGAGCTGGACGAGGCCGTCGAGCAGAAGGACGTGAACGCGGCGCTCGGCGCGTTCGGCCGTACCTGGCGCGAGCACGACGAGCGGGAGGAGCGCCGCCTGGCGTACGTGGCGATGACCCGCCCCCGCCGCCTGCTGCTCTGTTCCGGCTACTGGTGGGGCGACGGCGTCAAGCGCCCGCGCGGTCCGTCGGTCTTCCTCGACGAGGTCCGCGCGACCTGCGCGGCGGGCGCCGGCGTGGTGGCCGCCTGGACGCCGGAGCCGGCGCCGGGCGACACCAATCCGAGCGACGAGGTGGTGTCGATCGCCGAGTGGCCGGCCGATCCGCTGGGCCTGCGCCGGCCCGCGATGGCCGCGGCCGCCGACCTGATCCGCCGCATGATCGCCGCGCCGGACGCGTCCGCCGCGGAGGCGTTCGCCGACCTCGCGGCGGCCGATCCGGAGATCGCGGCGCGCGCCGGCCTGGCCGCCGACCTGGCGGGCCTGGCGGCCGCCCATCAAGATCAAAACCAGGATTTTCCCGTACGGGCGGAGCCCACGCCCGCGTCCACCCGGCCCGCCGGTCCCGCGCCCGCGTCCAACCGGCCCGCCGGTCCCGCGCTCGATCGGGCGTCGGTGCTGGCCGCGGCGTCGGCGGCGGACCGGGTCGCCACCGCCTCGGACCCGGAGATCGCCCGCTGGCGTAAGGAGGCGCGCCTGCTGCTCGCCGAGCGGGACGAACGCACCCGCCGGTTCGGCCCGATCGAGGTCGCCCTGCCCCCGCACCTCTCGGTCTCCCAGCTCGTCGTGCTCCGCCGGGACCCGCAGGCGCTGGCCCGCTCGCTGCGCCGCCCGTTGCCACAGCGTCCGGCTCCGCACGCGCGCCGGGGCACGGCGTTCCACGTCTGGCTGGAGCAGCGGTTCGGCGCGGCCCGGCTGATCGACATCGACGAGCTGCCCGGGGCGGCGGACGCCGACGCGGCCGCCGACGAGGAACTGGCCGCGCTGCAGGAGGCGTTCCTGACCGGCGAGTGGGCGGACCGCAGCCCGGTCGACGTCGAGGTCCCGTTCGCCACGACGGTCGGCGGGGTGGTGTTGCGCGGCCGGATGGACGCGGTCTTCGCCGACCCCGAGGACCGGTTCGACGTGATCGACTGGAAGACCGGCCGCCGCCCGACCGGCGCCGAGGCGGAGGCCGCCGCGGTGCAGCTCTCGGCGTACCGGATCGCCTGGGCCACCCTGGCCGGGGTTCCGGTCAGCCGGGTCCGGGCCGGCTTCCACTATGTCCGGGAGCAGGTGACCGTCCGCCCGGCCGACCTGATGGACGTGACCGCGCTGGCCACCCTGATCACCGAGATCCCGGAGGAGGAGCTCTAGAGATCGGCCCGCCTCCGGGAGCAGGAGCTCTAGAGACCGGCCGCCTCCAGGAGGTGGAGCAGCGCCGCCGCGTACGCCTCGGCGGGGGACACGCCCGGGAAGGCGAGCATCTCGCCGAGCAGTTCGATGCGCACCCGGTAGCCCCCGCGGTGCCGGTCCAGGGCGTGGAACGTCCCGCCGAGCAGGTCCCGCAACTGGTCCTCGCGGGGCAGCCAGACGGTCTCGTCGAGCTCCACGTCGTCGAGCGCCCACTCGGTCGTGCCGTTGAAACCGATGATCCGCCCCTCCGGCCGATCGTGGACCTGGATCGTCATGTTGCTGAGCACGAACATCTCGTCGTCGAGGTCCCGATCGGGGATCGCGAAGCGGTCTCCGGGACGCGGTTTCCAGCTCAGTCCGGCGGCCTTGAGCTGCCGCGCCATGTGCATGCCGAGCACTTTTTGACCTCCGTCGCCGTGATACGCTCACCAGCGTTGTCAGTTTGGTTCCCAAGTACTCAGGAGCGCCTGTGGGGAAGTCTGCCCCAGGCGCTCTTTGTCGTAACCCGGGTTTCTCCGGTACGGGCGATCAGTACGGCGACACGAGTCCCGCAGAATGCGGGTCTTATTACCTCGTTCACGTCCATAATGGGCGGGAGCGATCGACCGTCGAGGAGACGATCATGGTTACCGGCGTTGTGAAGTGGTTCAACGCGGACAAGGGCTTCGGGTTCATCACCCCGGACGACGGCGGCGCCGACGTCTTCGCCCACTTCTCCGCGATCCAGATGTCGGGCTACCGCAGCCTGGAGGAGAACCAGCGGGTTGAGTTCGAGGTCACGCAGGGCCAGAAGGGCCCGCAGGCCGCGAACATCCGTTCCGTCTGATTCGCGTTGATCAACGGCTGCCTGCCGGTGGCCGCTGACAACGTGTGACTGTGATGCGGCGTCGCACCCGCCCGGGTGCGGCGCCGTTTCCGTCCCCGGCCCTCGCCCTCGCCCTCGCGCCGCCCTCGCCGCGCCGCGGTCAGTGTGAGCGCCAGGCCAGGTGCAGGCCCTTGCCGACGGGCACGGTCCGCCCGGTCACGCTGGTCTCGCCGGCCAGCAGCTCCAGGAACTCGGCGACCTCGCCCGGATGCGACAGCACGTTGTCGATCACCAGCAGCCCGCCCGGCCGCAGCACCCGCACCGGATGCGGCCACCAGCGTGGATACTCGACCCGCTCGGCGTCCAGGAACAGCAGGTCCACGCTCGCGTCGGCGAGCGCGGTCAGGTACGCCCCGCCGTCGGAGTGCCGCAGCTCGACCAGATCCCGCAGCCCGGCCCGGACCAGGTTCTCCGCGGCCCCCGGATCCGCGACGACATCGACGCTGACCAGACGCCCGCCGGTGCCCCGCAGCGCGTCGGCCAGCCAGATCGCCGAGTACCCGTTCGAGGTGCCGATCTCCACGACCCGCCGGGCGCCCACGATGCCGGCCAGCGACCAGAGCAGCCCGGCGCCGTCCGGCTCCAGGTTCCGCCGGGTCAGCGCCCGCTCGGTCTGCGCGGCGTCGAACGCGGTTCCCTCGCGGTGCAGGTCCGCCAGCAGCTTCTCCACGATGTCGTCCATGTGGTCAGCGTGCTGCCTCCGTACCCCTAATCGGAAGAGGCGGACCGTGCGCGAAAAGCGAGCAAGGCCCCGGGCGCGCCCGGGGCCTTGCCTGTGCAGAATCGGTCAGACCGAGGCGGCCTGCGGCAGCGGCGCGGTGCCGCCGAGATGCGCCGGGAGCCACCAGCGGTCGTCGTCGCCGGACGGCTTCTCCGGGTAGGCCCGCTGGACCGCGTCGAGCAGCGTGGACAGTCGCTGCTTCAGCGTCGCGGTGATCGCCTCCGGGGTGGCGCCCTCGGGCAGGTGGATCGCCTCGCCGATCTTGATGAGGACCGGGACGTGGCGCTTGGTGAGCTCCTTCTTCCGCCCCTTCGTCCACAGGCGGTGCGGGCCCCAGACCGCCATCGGGATCAGCGGGACGCCGGACTCCTGCGCCAGCCGCGCGGCGCCGGTCTTGAGCCCCTTGACGGTGAACGACTCGCTGATCGTCGCCTCCGGGAAGACGCCGACCACCTCACCGTTCTTCAACGCCGTGATGGCCTCGCGGAACGCCCCGGTGCCGGCCTTGCGGTCGACCGGGATGTGCCGCATGCCGCGCATCAGCGGGCCGCTGATCTTGTGGTCGAAGACCTGCTTCTTCGCCATGAAGCGAACCAGCCGCTTGGTCGGCTGCGCGCCGAGACCGCAGAAGATGAAGTCCAGGTAACTCGAGTGGTTGCTGGCCAGAACCGCCCCGCCGGTGGTCGGGATGTTCTCGCCACCCTCAATCTCGATCTTCATGTCGAGCACGCGGAACATCGTCTTGGCCAAGGCGACGACCGGGGGATACACCAGTTCCATGGAGGCACGGTAGCGGACAATTCTGGGAAACGTCTGGGCCGGGTGGACTTTCCGCACGTGCGTTTCGGCGGTTCCCAGCCTCGTGGTGTTCACTGGTGGTCATGTCCGAGCCGCACCCGCAGGAGCCCGTCTGGTCCCGGCCGGGCGGGGCGTGGTCCTCGGGCACGGTGACCGGCGTGCCCGCTCCGCCGGCGCCCGCGCCGGTGCCGCCGGACGCGCCGCGGAAGACCCCGGCCGAGCTGCGCCGCCGCCAGCTGATGATCTTCGGCGGGGTGGCCGGCGCGATCCTGGCCGGTGGCCTGATCGTGCTGCTCGTCGTGCTGTTCGGGAGCGAGGGCAACCCGTTCGGGGGCAAGGCGTCGTCGCCGACCGACCTCCGCCCGCCGCTGGCCCAGGCCTGCCCGGCGCCGACCGGGTCGCCGAGCGCCGGGGCCACCCGGGCGCCCGCGTCACCCCCGGCGGTCACCGGCGCCCGGACCGTGGACACTCAGGCCGGCATCTCCTACAAGCGGTACGGCGCACCTTGGGAGACGTGGAACGAGGTGTGGCGGGCCGGCACGCTGGACGTGCCGTACCGGGTCGGCCAGCACTTCGTCACCGAGGACTACAGCGGTGGGGAGTACCACGCCTCGATCCTGTCCGCGGCGGTCCCGGCCGCCGACAACGACGCGGTCTCGCTGGACCTGGAGTGCGTCGGCCGGCAGGTCACGGCGGACGTCCGGGCCAACTACTACCCCCAGCCGAACACGCTGGAGACGATCCGCGACGAGGTCACGACCGTCGGCGGGCGCCCGGCGTACGTCAGCGAGTTCCGCCTGCACTTCAAGGAGGCCGGCCTGACCGCCACCGCCGAGCTCTCCGCGGTCGCGGTCATCGACGTCGGCAAACCCACCGCGGCCGTCCTCTACATCTCCATCCCGAACACCCACCAGCAGTTCGACTACGTCATCAACGACGTCCTCGACTCCGTCCGAGTCCTCTGACCACTCGGATCAACTCAACAAACCCCAGCGCTTGCGCAGGGCGTTGTCGGCGGCGTTGAAGAGCTGGTCGATCAGGATGCCGATGACCAGCACGACCAGGATGTAGCTGATCACCAGCGAGGTGTCGGACAGGTCGCGGGCGTTCTGCATCCGGACCCCGATCGACACCGTGCCGGGCACGATGACCAGCAGCTCACCGGCCATCAGGCTGCGCCAGGAGAACGCCCAGCCCTGCTTGAGCCCGGACACGAAGGACGGCAGCGACGCCGGCAGGATCAGGTGCCGGTACCGGTCCAGCCCCTTCATGCCCATCACCTGGCCCACCCGCAGCCAGGACCGCGGCACGTAGTCGATGCCGCTGATCAGGCCGTTCGCCACCGACGGCGTCGCGCCGATGACCACCACGAACAGGATCGCCTGCTCGCCGAGCTGGAACAGCAGGATGGCGAGCGGGAACCACATGATCGACGGCATCGTCTGCAGCCCGGTGATCAGCGAGCCGATCGCGGCGCGCAGCGGGGCGAACCGGGAGACCGCGGCGCCGATGACCGTGCCGAGCGCCACCGCCATCGCGAAGCCGGTGACCGCGCGGGTCATGGTCAGCCGGACGCCGTCCCAGAAGTCCGCCGTGGTGAGCAGGTCGCCCAGCTGCGGGAAGACGTCGAGGGGCGAGGGGAAGACGTACGCCGGCTTCCACTCGCTCAGGTAGGCGATCTCCCAGATCGCCAGCACGATCAGGATGGCCAGCAGCTTCGGCCAGGCGCTCCGCCAGATCCGCAGGCCGAGGTTGACCTTGTCGCGCTTCGGCTGGAGTTCCAGCGCGTCGAGTCCGCTGACCTCGTCGGAGCTCAGCGTCCGGATCTTCTGCGGCTCCGGGCCCGGGGCGATCTCGCCGCCCAGGGCGCCTTCCAGGCCGGCGCGGGCACCCGCGTACTTCATCGGGGTGGGTTGTTCAGTTGGCATGACGGGCGACCTCCGCGCGGAGCCGGTCGGTGATCTCGGCGGCCTGGCCGGAGACCTCGGGGGAGTCGATGCGCCGCGGGCGCGGGTGGCTGATCGCGAAGTCCTCGATCACCCGGCCCGGCCGGCTGCTCAGCAGGATGACCCGGTCGCCGAGGCGGACCGCCTCGCGCACGTTGTGGGTCACGAAGAGCACGGTCAGGTTCTGCTCGCGCCAGATCCGCTCCAGCTCGTCGTGCAGGATGTCCCGGGTCATCGCGTCGAGCGCGCCGAACGGCTCGTCCATCAGCAGCACGTCGGCGTTCTGGGCCAGGGCCCGGGCCAGCGCGACCCGCTGCCGCATGCCGCCGGAGAGCTCGTGCGGCCGCTTGTCGGCGAAGCCGGACAGCCGGACGATCTCCAGCAGTTCCTGGGCGCGCTTGCGGCGCTCGGCCTTGCCGACACCCTGGATCCGCAGCGGCAGCTCGACGTTGCCGGCCACCGAGAGCCAGGGGAAGAGGGCGGCCTCCTGGAACATCAGCGCGACCTTGCGCCCGCCGGTGTCCAGGCTGCCGCTGCTGATCGTGTCGAGCCCGGCGACCAGCGAGAGCAGCGTGCTCTTGCCGCAGCCGGAGGCGCCCAGCAGGCAGACGAACTCGCCCTGCTGGACGTCCAGCGAGACGCGGTCGAGGGCGAGCAGAGCATTGCTCCCCGATCCGTACGTCTTGGAGACGTTCTCGATGCGCACGACCGATTCGGTACGAACGCCGGTGGTTTCGAGGATGCTCATGCTCTTACCCGCCCTCCCGTCGATCCGTCAGGAAGCCGCGGCGTCGCTGACCGCGGGCTGACCGTCAGCCTTGAGCAGCTCGTTCAGCGGGCCGAGGTCGTAGATGCCCTTCAGGTCGACCGTCTTGAGCAGGCCGACCTCTTCCGCGTGCTTCGCGCTGGTGTAGAGCGAGGACGCGATCGGGTCGTTGGTGAACTTCAGGTTCTTGAACGCCGCCGTCAGGATCTCGTCCTTGAGGGCCTTGCCGGTCAGCGCCTCGATCTGGGCGTTGGCCGCCTTCTGCGCGTCGGCGTTGTTGTCGTTGATGTACTTGATCGCCGCGAGGTGACCCTTGAGCAGCTTCTTGACCGTGCCGGGGTATTCCTTGAGGAACTTCTGGCTGACGATCAGGTGCGTGGTGACGAAGTCCTGGTTCGGCCACAGGGTCTTCTCGTCGACCAGCAGCTTGCCCTTGGACTCCAGCACCAGCTTGCTCAGGTTGGGCTCGGGCAGCCAGGCGCCGTCGATCGCGCCCTGGGCGAAGGCCTGCACCGCGGTCGCGTTGTCCTGCGGCAGGATCGAGACGTCGCCGCCGCCGTTGGTGTCGGCGTTGAGGCCGTTCTCCTTGAGCCAGGCGCGCAGCGCGACGTCCTGCGTGTTGCCCAGCTGCGGGGTGGCGATCTTCTTGCCCTTGAGGTCGGCCGGGCCGTTGATGGTCGACTTGACCACCAGGCCGGCGCCGCCCGAGGTGCTGCCCGCGATGATCTTCAGGGCCTGGCCGTTGGACTTGGCCCAGCCGTTGATCGCCGGGTTCGGGCCGATGTAGGTGGCGTCGATCGCCCCGGAGAGCAGTGCCTCCAGCGCGGCCGGGCCGGCGTTGAAGGTCTGCGTCTGCAGCTCGGTGCCGGTCAGCGCGTCCTTGAAGAGGCCCTTGTTCACCCCGACCAGGGCCGGCGCGTGGGTGATGTTCGGGAAGTAACCGAGCTTGATGGTCTTCGCCTCGGCCTCGGCGCCGGCGGCGGTGTCGGCCTTCTTGTTGCTGTCGTCGTCGGATCCGCAAGCGGCCAGAGCAGTCGTGGCCGCGAGGGCGGCCGTGGCAAGGGCGAGCGCACGAAGGGTGCGGGGGCGCATGCTCAACAACTCCTAATTGTTCTTTATCGATATGGAGGAGAGTTCGGCCAGGGTTCGGTGGTCGACCACGCCCTCGATGGCCGCTTCGACGGCGATCCACACGTCGTGCAGTGCGGTCGCCGCTCCGTGGTAGGTCGCGGTGGCGGTCGGCAACCCGCGGACGGTGGTGAGCGCTCCGCCGACGGCGCGTACGACGTCGCCGACGGTGATCTCCTCGGCCGCCCGGGCCAGGGCGTACCCGCCGTCCACGCCGCGGTGGCTGTGCAGCAGCCCGTTGCGGCGCAGATCGAGCAGGATGCCCTGCAGGAAGCTCAGCGGGATGTCCTGCGCGGCCGCCAGCCCGGCGGCCTTGACGAGACGTGGGTGCGCCGCGGTGACGGCGAGCATGGCGCGGACCGCATAGTCCGTGCGTGCCGATACGTACACGGCGTGGGCCCCCTCCCGATGGATCAATCTTTGCTTAATCTATCTGCTGGATGGGAATAGTGGAACAGATGGGTTTGGTGCGTCAAGCGCCCGACCGTATGACGGGACTCGATGGGGGTCGCCCGACGTCGGCCCACGGGTGGTCACGCAGCGCGCTAATGTCACCTCGTGGCGTCCAGAATCCAGATCCCCGCGACGAAATATCCGGTTGAACGATTCACCCTCGCCAACGGCCTGCGCGTGGTCCTCGCACCGGACCGCAGCGCTCCGGTCGTCGGCGTGGCCGTCGTCTACGACGTGGGCATCCGCAGTGAGCCCGAGGGGCGCACCGGCTTCGCCCACCTCTTCGAGCACCTGATGTTCCAGGGCTCGGCGAACCTGGAGAAGCTCGCGCACTTCCGGCACGTGCAGGGCGCCGGCGGCAGCTTCAACGGCTCCACCCACCTGGACTACACCGACTACTTCGAGGTGCTGCCGTCCGGCGCCCTGGAGCGGGCGCTGTTCCTCGAGGCCGACCGGATGCGCGGTCCCCGCCTGACCGAGGAGAACCTGCGCAACCAGGTCGACGTGGTCAAGGAGGAGATCCGGGTCAACGTCCTGAACCGGCCGTACGGCGGGTTCCCCTGGCTCAAGCTCCCGTCGGTGATGTTCGAGACGTTCCCCAACGCCCACGACGGCTACGGCTCGTTCGAGGACCTGGAGAGCGCCACCGTCGCCGACGCGCAGAGCTTCTTCGACAAGTACTACGCCTGCGGCAACGCGGTGCTCTCGGTCGCCGGCGACTTCGACGTGGCCGAGGCGACCGCGATGATCGAGCGGCACTTCGGCGACGTGCCGGCCCGGCCCGCCCCGCTGCTGCCCGCCTTCGACGAGCCCGACCTGACCGCCGAGCGCCGGGAGTCGTACACGGATCGCATCGCCCCGCTGCCGGCGGTCGCCGCGGCCTACCGGGTGCCCGACCCGATCGCCGCCTTCGACGCCTACCTGCCGTTCTCGGTCCTCGCCGAGGTGCTCACCGACGGCGACGCGTCCCGCCTGGTCGAGCGCCTGATCCAGCGCGACCGCTCGGTCACCAACGTCGGCGGCTACCTGGGCTTCATGGGTGACGAATACCAGGTGCGCAACCCGACCGCCCTGCTGCTGCAGGCGCACATGCCGCCCGGCGGCGACGCCGGCAAGGTGCTGCGCACCGTCGACGAGGAGCTGGACCGGCTGGTCGCCGACGGCCTCCAGCCCGGCGAGCTGGAGCGCACCCAGGCGCGGATGGGCGCCCGCCTGCTGCAGGGCACCGACGAGGTGCTCGGGCGGGCCCTGCCGATGGCCGTGCTGGAGCTGCAGCGCGGCCGCCCGGAGCTGCTCAACGAGCTGCCCAAACTGATCAGCGAGGTCACCGCCGAGCAGATCGTCACCGCCGCCGCGACCCTGCGGCCCGAGCGTCGCGCCGTCGTCGAAGTCCTCCCGGGAGCCGGAGCATGACCCACACTCTGCCGGACCTGATCCCCAACACCGAGCTGGTCCTGCCGCCCCAGGCGGAGCGCAAGCTGTCCAACGGGCTGACCGTGATCGCCATCCGCCGCGCCGCGGTGCCGCTGGTCGAGGTGCGGCTGCGCATCCCGTTCGGCCGCGCCCCGCTGGGCGCGGCCACCCTGCTGTCCCAGGCGCTGTTCACCGGCACCGGCTCGATGTCGATGCTCGACATCGCCGCCGAACTGCAGGCGGTCGGCGGCGGCCTGGGCGCCGGTCTCGACCCGGACCGGCTCCAGATCAGCGGCAACGCCCTGGCCGACGGCCTCGGCCGGACGCTGGAGATCCTGGCCGGCGTGCTGACCGACGCCGCCTACCCGGGCGAGGAGGTGGTCACCGAGCGGGAGCGCCTGGTCGACAACATCCAGGTCGCCCTGAGTCAGCCGGCCCACCTGGCCCGGGTCGCGCTGCTGAAGCGGATGTTCGTCGATCATCCGTACGCGGTGCAGACCCCCGCCGCGGAGGAGGTCCGCGCGGTCGAGCCGGAGACCCTGCGCGAGCTGCACGCCGACCGGGTCCGCCCGGCCGGCTCGATCCTGGTCCTGGTCGGCGACATCGACCCGGAGCAGGCCATCGACGTGGCGGAGAAGATGCTCGGCGGTTGGTCCGGCGCCGCCGTCGACGGCGGCATCCCGCCCACCCCGGCGCTGCGGCCCGGCGCGCTGCTGCTGGTCGACCGGCCCGGCTCGGTGCAGTCCTCGCTGCGGATCGCGCTGCCGGCGCTGACCCGCACCGACCCCGACTACGCCGCGCTGTCCCTGGCCAACCTGCTCTTCGGCGGCTACTTCTCGTCCCGCTGGGTGGAGAACATCCGCGAGGACAAGGGCTACACGTACGGCTCGCACTCGGTGATCGAGCACTTCGCGGCCGGCTCCGCGCTGGTCGCCGCCGCCGACGTGGCGACCGAGGTGACCGGTCCGTCGCTGCTCGAGACGACGTACGAGCTGGGCCGGATCGCCAGCCTCCCGCCCGGCGAGGAGGAGCTGGAGCAGGCCCGGAGGTACGCGCTCGGCACCCTCCGCCTGGGCATGTCCACCCAGGCCGGGCTGGCCGGCCTGGCCACCGTCTACGCCGGCTTCGGCCTGCGCCTCGACTTCCTGCGCGAGCACTCGGCCGCACTCGCCGCGGCCACCGGCGAGCAGGTCGCCGCCGCCGCGGCGAAGCACCTGGCGCCGTCCCGCGCGGTGACCGTGGTCCTCGGCGACGCCGAGAAGATCGAGGCCCAGCTCGCCGCCCTGACCGTGGTGGAGCGCAGCGCACGGTGACCAGTTCCGAACAACCCGACCCCGGTGACCAGGCGGAGCAGCCCGATCTGGGCGAGCAGCCCGGCACCCCACCGCTGGCGCGGACCACGCTGGACCGCGCCGCGCATCATCGCAAGGACGAGGCCTGGCTGGCCGAGGCCTGGACCCGCGGCCAGGTCCTGGTGGTGGACCTGGCCAAGGGGGGCCGGGCGCTGGTCACCGAGCGGGCCGACGGCGGGGCCGCGCTGGTCCTGGTGCCGGCCGCCGAGGCGCCGGACGCGGAGCGCTGGTTCCTCGGCGTCGACACCGACGGCACCCCGGTCTGGACCATGGACACCACCCCGCCGCCCGCCGAGGGGACGCGGGCGGTGACCCTGCGCGAGGTCGGGCACCTGCTCGACGCGCGCGACGCCGGCCTGTTCACGGCCGCCGCCGCGCTGGCCAACTGGCATGCCAGCCACCGGTTCTCGCCGCGCTCGGGCCGGCCCACGGTCGCGGTGGAGGCCGGCTGGGCCCGCGCCGACACCAACGGTGACCTGATGTGGCCGCGGACCGATCCGGCGATGATCGTGGTGGTGCACGACGGCGTGGCCGGTCCGTCCGGTCGCTGTCTGCTCGGTCACAACTCGGGCTGGGGCCGGGGCGCGGACGGGCTGACCCGGTTCTCCTGCCTGGCCGGTTACGTCGAGCCGGGGGAGTCGGCCGAGGCCGCCGTGGCTCGCGAGGTCACCGAAGAGGTCGGCATCAAGATCAATTCCTTGGCGTACGAGGGCAGCCAGTCCTGGCCGTACCCGGGTTCCCTGATGCTCGGCTTCCTGGCCACCGCGGACCCGTCGCAACCGCTGCGGCTGGACCCGGAGGAGATCGACGAAGCGCACTGGTTCACCCGGGAGCAGATCGCCAAGATGATCGCCGGCGGTTTCGTGCACCCGGATTCGGGTGTTCCGATGAGCTTGCCGATGCGGTCGTCGATCGCGTTCTATCTCATCGAGAAATGGCTCGCCGGCAGTGCCCAAGATCACGAATAAACGTCTGATCAGAGAATTTCTCGTTTAGGCGGCAACCTGGGTACCGTCCCGGTGCGTCATGCTTACAAAGACGAGAGGGGATCCGATGACCCAGGTGGAAGCGCCGGCGTGGACGCCGATGTCCGCGGAGGAGCGGGAGGCGTTCGACCGCGACGGTTACATCGTCGTGCCGTCGGTGCTCAGTGAGAGCGAGATCGAGGCCGGCCGGGCCGCGATTCTGGGGTATTACGAGAAGGCCCAGGCCGAGGGCAAGCTGAGCGCCACCGGCGCCCTGCACCAGCTCTCGCCGATCGCCTACGTGCCCGAGCTGGCTTTCCTGCTCGATCACCCCAAGGCTTTCAAGTACATCTGGTCGCTGCTCGGGTGGAACATCCACGTGTACCACTCGCACATCGACGTGCACCCCAAGCTGCACGAACAGCAGAAGGAATGGTGGCACTGGCACCAGGACGGCGGCCGGCAGAACCGGGAGATCGAGACCGATCCCCGCCCGATGCTGTCCGTGAAGCTGGCCTACTGGTTCTCCGACGTCAGCGAGACCGGCCGCGGCAACTTCACCGTCCTGCCCGGCAGCCACAAGACCAACTGGCTGCCCGGCCCGCCGAGCCGTGGCGTCCCGTGGCCGCAGCCCGAGGGTGCTGTCCAGATCACCGCCAACGCGGGTGACCTGGTCGTCTTCGACCGGCGCATCTGGCACGCCCGGTCGGACAACTACTCCGACATCACCCGGGTCGGCGCGTTCTTCGGCTACACCCCGCGCTGGATCGCGATCCGCGACGAGGTCGCCGACCTGCCGGCCCAGCCGGAGTGGGACGGCAAGACCGAGGTGCAGAAGCAGCTGCTCGGCGGCTTCGGCAAGGGTGACGGTGACCACCAGTGGGGTCACTACCCGGCGAGCACGCCGCTCTACGGCGCGCTCAAGGAGCGGGGCCTGCTCGACTCGACCATCCCGGCTCTGATTCCGTAAGGACGCAGAAAAAGGGGCCGTCCGGGTGGACGGCCCCTTTTCGGTGCGCGGGTTACGCCGAGATCGACTCGAGGTGCTTCTTGACCTGCACGATCGACGGGTTGGTCAGCGCCGATCCGTCGTCGAACTTGAGGGTCGGCACGGTCTGGTTGCCGCCGTTGACCTTCCGCACGAAGGCCGCCGAGGCCTCGTCCTGCTCGATGTCGATCACCTCGTAGGCGATGCCCTCCCGATCGAGCTGCGACTTGAGGCGGTGGCAGTACCCACACCAGGACGTCGAGTACATGGTCAGCATCGGACAGGGCTCCTTCGGATACGGGTCACACGGCACTACGCCTTACAGCACAACACGCCGCGGGGGTGTCATGATTCCCTACCGTGCGGACTGAAGCGGTGCTGGCAGGGCTCGACCCCGAGCAGCGGACGGCGGTGACCGCCCCGGCCGGCCCGGTCTGCATCCTGGCCGGCGCCGGCACCGGCAAGACCAGGGCGATCACCCATCGGGTCGCGCACCGGACGCTGTCCGGCGAGATCAACCCGCGGCACGTGCTCGCGGTGACGTTCACCGCCCGGGCCGCCGCCGAGATGCGCGCCCGGCTCACCGCGCTCGGCGCCGGCGGGGTCCAGGCGCGCACGTTCCACGCGGCCGCACTGCGCCAGGTCCGCTACTTCGCCTCCCGCCTGCTCGAGGGCCGCGCCATGCCGGAGCTGATGGAGAGCAAGATCCGGGTGGTCGGCCTGGCCGCCGCCAAGGCCGGGGTCCGGGCCGACCGCGCGGTCGCCCGGGACCTGGCGAGCGAGATCGAGTGGGCCAAGTCGTCCCTCGTCGAGCCGTCCGAATACCCCGTCGCCGCCGCCAAGGCGATGCGTGAGCCGCCGTTCGAGCCGGCCCGGGTGGCCGAGGTGTTCGCGGCGTACGAGTCGCTCAAACGCGCCCAGGGCGTGATCGACTTCGAGGACCTGCTGCGCGCCGCGGTCTGGGGCATCGAGGAGCACCCGGACGTCGCCGAGCAGATCCGCGCGCAGTACCGGCACTTCGTCGTCGACGAGTACCAGGACGTCAACCCGCTCCAGCAGCGCCTGCTGGAGGCGTGGCTGGGCGGCCGGGACGACCTCACCGTGGTCGGCGACGCCAGCCAGACGATCTACTCGTTCACCGGCGCCACCTCGTCGTACCTGATCGATTTCCCGCGCAAGTGGCGCGAGGCCGTGGTGGTCCGCCTGGTCCGCGACTACCGCTCCACCCCGCAGGTGGTCGGGCTGGCCAACGCGGTGATCCGGCAGGCCCGGGGCACCGAGGCGAAGCTGCGCCTGGAGCTGGTCGGTCAGCGCCCGTCCGGCCCGGAGCCGGAGCTCAAGGTCTTCCCGGACGAGCCGGGGGAGGCGAACGCGGTGGCCCGGCGCTGCCGGGAGCTGATCGCGGCGGGCACCCCGGCCAGCGAGATCGCGGTGCTGTTCCGGACCAACGCGCAGTCCGAGGCGTACGAGGAGGCCCTGGCCGAGGCGCAGGTGCCGTACCTGGTCCGGGGCGCCGAGCGGTTCTTCGAGCGCGCCGAGGTGCGGAAGGCGATGGTCGCCCTGCGCGCCGCGGTGCGCTCCATCCCGGGCGAGACCCCGCTGGTCGAGGCGGTCCACGAAGGCCTGGCCCGGGCCGGCTGGAACAGGTTGCGGCCCCCGCCCGGCGGCGCCGCCCGGGAGCAGTGGGAGGCGCTCGCCGCGCTGGTCGTGCTCGCCGAGGAGTACGCCGCGGAGCCGGAGATCCTGCCGATCGGCGAGGCCGGCCGGGTCCAGCGCGAGATCAGCCTCTCCGCGTTCAACGACGAGCTGGTCCGTCGCGCCGAGCAGCAGCACGCGCCGACCGTGGCCGGGGTCACGCTCGCCTCGCTGCACTCCGCCAAGGGGCTGGAGTGGGACGCGGTGTTCCTGGTCGGGCTCGCGGACGGGACGCTGCCGACGACGTACGCGAAGACCGCCGAGCAGCTGGAGGAGGAGCGCCGCCTCCTCTACGTCGGGGTGACCCGGGCCCGCCAGCTCCTGTGGCTGTCGCTGGGCCAGGCCCGCTCGCCGGGCGGCCGTACCCGGCGGCCGTGCCGTTTCCTCCCGCAGGTGGAGCGCTCGGCCGGCGGGTTCCCCAAAGTCACCGGCGAACGGAGCAGTCGGAAACCCGACCGCCGTCCGCCGAAGGTGTCCTCGTGCCGGGTCTGCGGGGCCACCCTGATGGCCGGCGCGGACCGGAAACTGGGCCGCTGCCCGACCTGTCCGTCGGACATGGACGAGGATCTTTTCCAGCGGCTCCAGGACTGGCGGGCGAGTACCGCCGCGGAGCTGAAAGTTCCTGCGTACGTCGTGTTCACCGACGCCACCCTGGTGGCCGTCGCGGAACGCCGCCCGGCCGATCCGGCGCAACTGCTGGCGATTGCCGGAATCGGGCCTCGCAAGCTGGGCCAGTACGGCGACGCGGTCTTCGCTCTGGTGGGTGGCGCGAGCCCCGATGAGCTCGACCGAAAAAACTTTGAAAACTAGTCCGTTAATTCGTTTGCCCTCCCCTGTAGGGCAGGCATAGCCTCAGAACACACCTTGGCCGGGGAACCTTCCCGGGCGAGATCAAACCACGAGTGCAGGTATACGGAGGAGGTGGCAATCATGAGGATCAACACCATGCTGATGCGTTCGTCGTTGCTGCCGTCTGCCGCCTGTGCTCCGTCCGTTCTGCTGCCCGCTACCGCCTCTCCGTCGGCGCTGCTGGTCGCTGAGCGGGTCCTGGTTCCGCAGGCGCACCACGTCGTCAGCCAGCCCCAGGCCGAGCTGGGCAAATGGGCTGTCGCGCGAGTGCTCGTCGACGGAATCAATGGCACCACTGGCACCACCACTGCATTCAAGGGCAGCGACTCCACCTCCATCAAGCGCTACACGGATGGTGGCGGTGCCCCGCCTCGAGGACGGCCGGTCTGATAGACCAGACCTCCGGCTCACCTCGAGGCCGCGGAACCCCTAACCGGGATCCGCGGCCTCATTTCTTTTGCCGGCTCACCCGCCGGTGTTTGACCCCGGAAGACGATCCAGAAGATCGCGAAGAAGAGAGAGGTGACCGGGCTTTATGAGTCTGGCGCTGGCCCCGATCGACATCCCTGTCGACATCGAGGCAAACCTGCCCTGTCGGAAGTTCGACCCGGACCTGTGGTTCTCCGACTCCCCGGCCCAGCTGGAGCTGGCCAAGTCGCTCTGCGGGGACTGCCCGCTGCGCGTCGAGTGCCTCGCCGGCGCGGTGGAGCGGAGCGAGCCCTGGGGTGTCTGGGGCGGCGAGATCTTCGAGCGTGGTGCCGTGGTTCCGCGCAAGCGGCCGCGGGGCCGTCCGCGTAAGGCGGACGTGGCTCGGGACGCCGAGCTCGCTGTCGAGGTCGAGGAGCGGCTCGCCGCGAACGGTCTCGACTCCCGTAACAGCGTGCGGCTGGCGGCCTGAGATGACCGTCCTCGCCCACCCCGAAATTGATGAACGAAAGCCGAGCACCGGAACCGTGCACCCGAATGGAGCCACCAAAGTGAGACTCATCCAAGAGGCCTTGTCGAGGGCTCGAATGCGTCAGCCTCAGAGTGACCGTGCACCTGAGGCTTACCGATCCGCCCGCCGTATCGCGATGGAAGCCCGCAAGCAGGCTGCCCGCGAACTCGGCGTCGGCGGCTACTGAGATCCCCGCATAGACCCGCTACCCGGGAAATAAAAGGCCCGTCCGCCAATGCGGACGGGCCTTTCCGATTTCGCCGGATCGGCTGTGGAGGGTCGAAATCAGGACGCCGCGGAATGCTCCGGCGCGAATCCCGGCAGCCATTTCTCCAGGATCTCCCGGTACGACGCCTCGGCCTCCAACTGGCACAGCACGCCGATCGAGCCGAGCGTCACCCGATGGATCAACAGGTACGACGGCGGCAGGTTCAGCTTGCGACCGAGCTGGTACGCCGGCGACCGGGGATTGGCGATCCGGGTCGCCTCGCCGCGCAGCCACGCGCGGGTGAAGCGGAACCGATCGACCGCCACCGGCTCGATCATCGGGCGCAGGAAGCCGAGCACGGCCGCCGCGTCGATCGTCTCGTCCCGCTTGATGAAGCCCTCGTCGCGCAGCCCCGCCACGACCCCGTCGGCGTCGCCGGCCAGGGCCAGCCGGACCAGGCGCCCGATCGGCTCGGGGTGCCCCTCCGGCAGCCGGGCCACCGCACCGAAGTCGATCACGCCGAGCCGGCCGTCCGGCAGGATCCGGAAGTTGCCCGGGTGCGGGTCGGCGTGCAGCAACCCGGCCCGCCCGGGCGCGGAGAAGTGCAGGATCGCCATCAGCCGGCCGGCCTCGTCCCGCTCGGCCACCGTGCCGTCGGCGATCACACTGGCCAGCGGGGTGCCGTCGACCCACTCGGTGACCAGCACCCGCGGCGCGGAGGCGACCACCCGCGGCACGAAGATGTCCGGGTCGTCGGCGTAGGCGGTGGCGAAGACGCGCTGGGTCTCCGCCTCCATCTCGTAGTCCAACTCCTCGACGACGCGCTCGTGCAGCTCGGCCAGCAGCGGCTTCACGTCGATCCCGGGCTGAATGATCTTGAACATGCCGGCCAGCCGGGACAGCTGCTTGAGGTCGGACACCAGCGCCTCGCCGGCCCCCGGGTACTGCACCTTGACGGCGACGGGCAGCAACCTCGGCTTCCCGTTCTTCCGGGCCGGGGGCAGCTTCCAGACGGCTCGGTGCACCTGGCCGATGCTGGCCGCGGCGGCCGGGCTGTCGTCGAACTCGGCGAAACCGTCCCGCCAGTCCGGTCCGAGCTGCTCGGCGAGGGCCTTGTGCACGCTGGCCACCGGCATCGGCGGGGCGGCCTCCTGCAGCTTGGTCAGCGCCTGCCGATAGGGCCCGGCCATCTCCTCCGGCATGGCGGCCTCGAACACCGAGAGCGCCTGACCGAATTTCATCGCCCCGCCCTTGAGCTGGCCCAGCACGCTGAACAGCTGCTCGGCGGTGCGCTGCTGAATGTCCGCGGAGATGACATCGGCGGCGATCCCGACGGCTCGCTTCCCGAGACCGAGCGCGGTGCGGCCGGCGAAGCCGAGGGGCAGTGCGGCCAGCTTGGCTGTCCGAGAGGCCGCGCGGCGCGGTATGTCCGTCACCAGATCATTGTGACCGACGACGGGGCCTTACTCGGCCCGTCGAGCCCGGGTTTGCCAGGTTATGCGACAAAGGTTCGATTAAGGATCCACACTTCCTCCACACTTCAGCGATTCCGGTCCCGAACCGGGCACCCGGGCGCGACGCGTCCGGCGGTGGCAGGAACAGCGGGGATGGGGCGGCCAGGTGCGCCGGCGGGACCGCCCGGGCGCGCTGATCTCGACGGCCCCACCCAGCGTCTCCGGGGTCGCCCCGTCCAGGAACGTCAGCACCTCGGCCGTGGCGAGCCCGGTCGCGGTCAGCAGGGTCGCCACCGCGCACGGTTCGGCGGCGTCCGGCCCCGGCGGCGCGGGAGCGCCCGGCCAGCCCGGATCCCGCTCCCGCCGGTGCAGGTCCAGGCAGTTCAGGCAGGGACCGCCGAGCGCCGGCACGAACGGGCCGACGACCGCCGCGCCGTCCCGGATCCGCACCGCGAGGTGCGGCTGGCGGCGGGCCGCGTGGGCGGCGGCGACCAGGGCGGCCGGCTCGTCGTGGGCGAGCTGGACGACCAGGCTGGCCGGGCTGCGGCGGACCTCCCGCACGTCGGTGCCCGGCGCGGCCCGGACGATCGCGGCGGCCACCGCGGCGCGGGCCGGGCTGCCCAGGTCGGCGGTCTGCAGGGCGCTGCCGGCCAGGTCACCCGGCCCGACCATGCCGGAGAGGTCCGGGAAGACGTGGCCGACGCCGGCCTCGGCGAGAGCGACCGCGACGGTGCAGCCGAGCCGGCCGCGACCGGCCAGGACGACCCGGGCGGACCGGCGGCGGCGCAGGGTGCGGGCCGGGGAGGGGACGGGGGTGCCGAGGGCGAGAGCGGCCGCCTCACCGGTCAGCCGGCGCCGCTCGGCATTGGGCAGCCCGGCGGGCAGGAGCGCGGCGGAGGGCAGCACGAGGCCGGCGCGGTGCAGGAGATCGAGCAGCTGGCGGGCCTCGTCGGGGGCGACCCCGAGCTCGGCGGCGTGCAGCAGGACCTGTCGCTCCGGGCGGTTGCCGTCGAGCAGGTCGAGGACCCGGGCCAGGCGCGGGTCGGGCAGCTCCAGGCGCACGGCGCGGGCCGGGTCCATCCCGAGCTGCAACTCGATCGGCCCACGCCAGACCCGGGTGAGCCCGGGGATCAGGGTGGGCCGGGGCAGTGGGACGCGTGGCGACGGGCGGGGCCGAGAGGTCATGAGTGACAGGTTGTCACCGCGAGGCTGCGGAGCGGGTTCGTTATCCACAGCCCCACGAGCCACTCGGCTGCTTTATCCACAGGATGGTGCGAGTTATCCACAGGAAGATGCGAAGCCCCTGAATAACTCAACGTGCCGATCCGGACACGGTTACGGCTGTCCGGGGAGGGCGGCCGAGGTGGCCGCCCTACCCGGGCCGCTCGTCAGCTGGCGTCGGCCGGCTTGGCCTTGCCCAGGATCCGGTTCATCGTCGTTCCACACACCGGGCACTTGCCCTTGGCCATGTTCATGCCGGTCTTCGAGACTTCCACGTTGCCCTGGAAGTCACGCTTCTCCTTGCACTTGACGCAATAGCCGTTGTACGTGGTCTCGGCCACGGTTCCTCCTCGTTCGTGTCGTCGGCCGCTGGGCCCCGTGCCTTCTCGCGGCGACGGGCGCGAACCTGTCTGCGGCGCTGGGCCGCCATGTGGCGTGGCCCTCGTCCGGGGCGTGGACTTACCCAGGTCAGGCCGGTTCCATGTCAGCGCGGTGTCGGCGGTGTCGCCGACGACGTGAGTGTGCCGGGAGGAAGTGCCCTTTTCGTACAGGTTTGCCCTGACACGCCGACGATTGGTCTCACAACGGCACGAAAGGGATGTGAGCCCCCAGTAGTCCACTGAGTCGAAGATGGTCTAGGTTGACGCCTGTCTCAGATGTTGCGGCTGAGGAAAATTTTTTCGGGTATATGCGGACGAACCGGCCGTATTCCGTGACAGTCATTGGGCGTACTCTTGCGGTGACCAGGGTCTCGCGGATTAGCGTCTCAACGTGAACCCGAATCTGGGCCTCGCGAGCCGGTAATGGCCCGCGTGCGCAAACCTGTCGTGGAAGTGCGGCGCAGTCAGCGCCGGCGCAGGACGGTGTCCGCGTATCGCGACGGAGAGCGCGTGGTCGTGCTCATCCCGGACCGGTTCTCGCGCGCCGAGGAGACCGAGTGGGTCGAGCGGATGCTCGCCCGGCTGGCCGCCCGTGAGGAACGTCTCCGGTGCACCGACGCCGAGCTGCTCAACCGCGCCCGCCGCCTCACCGCGCGCTACCTGGACGATTACGCCGACGTGGTGGCCCCGGCGAGCGTGCGTTGGGTGACCAACCAGAACGGCCGCTGGGGCTCCTGCACCCCGGACGACGCCACCATCCGCATCTCCCACCGGATCCAGGAGATGCCCGACTGGGTGATCGACTACGTGCTCCTGCACGAGCTCGCCCACCTGGTCGTGCCCAGCCACAACGCGCGCTTCTGGGAACTCGTCAACCGCTTCCCCAAGGCCGAACGCGCCCGCGGCTACCTGGAGGGCGTCGCCGCCTCAGGCTCGCTGGTCCTGGCCGAGTAACCGCGCACGCCTACGGCGCCGCGCCCCCGCCCGGTGCAAGATCCGCCATCCGCCGCCGGCTCCCGGGCGCCTCCGGCGATTGCGACGGTACGGCCGTAAGCCCCGCCCGCGTGAGCGCCCGCCCGCGTGAGCGCCCCGCCCGGGTGAGTGCGCTGCCGGCGTGAGCGCGCTGCCTGCGCCAGCGAGGCGCTGGCCTGCGGCTTTCCCCCGGCGAGTTATCCACACCAGCGAGTTGTCCACAGGCACCAAGCGCGGCAACCCATCGCCACGGGACAATGTTTGTAAGGGCCGCCCCCTTGGGAGGGTGGGACTGCACCCGGCGCGGCTACCCAAGATCAGCGGCCCAAGATCAACCTTTCAAGATCGATTCTCAAGGCCAAGGCCAAGGCCAAGGCCAAGGCCAAGGCCAAGGCCAAGGCCATGGCAAAGGGCTAAGGCGGGGTCGGGCTGGAGCTGGGCCGGGCCGGGCTGCGTCAGGTCGGGCCGGGTCGGGCCGGGTCGGGTCGGGCTGGGTCGGGCTGGGCCGGGCTGCGGCTGGGCCGGGCTGGGCTGAGTCGGGCCGAGTCGGGCTGGGCTCGGCCGGGTCGGGCTGCGTCAGGTCGGGCCGGGTCGGGCTGGGCTGAGTCTGCGGGCCGGGCTGGGCTGGGGTCGGAGTTGGGGCTGGGCCGGGGGGCTGGGGTCAAGGCGGGGAGCGGGAGCGGTGCTCCGGGTGGTGGGCTGAGTAGGGTGCTCCTGTGACGCGGCGTGTGGTGGTGGCGATGCTGGTCCCGGTGCCGTGGAGTCCGCCCGGGGTGGATCCGGCCGCCTGGCGCGCCGCCCTCGCCGAGGACCTTGTCGACCTGCTCGCGCGGCTGGCCCAGGCCGAGGCCGCGATCGCCACCACGCCGGCCGACCGGCCGCTGGCCGAGGAGATCGCCTGGCCGGGCATGCGGATCTATGAGGTTCCGCAGGTCACCGTGCTGCCGGTGCTGGCCGCCGCCACCGCTGACGGCTTCGAGCAGGCTGCCGTGATCGCCGCCGACGCCCCGGACGTGCCGGGCATGATCCTGGGCAAGCTGCTGGCGCCGTTGGAGAGCAAGGCCGTCGCGGTCGCCCCCGGTGGGCCGGGCGGCGGGGTGCTCGGCGTGGCCACCAGCCTGCCCGCGCCGGAGTGGCTGGCCGATCACGACCTGGACGGGGCCTCCGCGCAGCTGCTGCGCAGGAACGCTCCGGCGCCCGGGGACGTCACCACCACCCCGCCCTGGCGGCGCCTGCGTGGCCCGGCCGACCTGGGGACGCTTGACATCGCCCTGGAGGGCTGGGACAACACCCGGGCGCTGCTCGGCGGCTGATCAGCGTGGCCCCGGGGACGCGGCACCGGCCGTACCGCCGAATCGGTGACCTGGAGCTCGGCGGACCCGGCGCCCTCGGGAAAGAGCTGACCCGGCGCCTCGGGAAAGAGAACGGGGACGGCGCAGAGCGCCGCCCCCGGGATCAAGGAACGGGTGTTACTTCTCCGGCGTCTCGGGGCCGGGTTCGGGATTGCCGTCGAGGCCTTCCAGCTCGCTGATGTCCCAGTCCGACCGGGGACTGGCGAACGCCTGCGGGTCGGCGAAGTCCTCGTCGGTGGGCAGCAGGTCCGGGTGGTCCCAGAGGGCGTCGCGCCCGGCGGTGCCCCGCTGCTCGGCGACCGCCGACCACAGGGCGCCGGCCTCGCGCAGGCGGCGCGGCCGCAGCTCGAGACCGACCAGCGCGGCGAAGGTCTGCTCGGCCGGACCGCCGGCGGCCCGGCGGCGGCGGAACGCCTCGCCCAGCGCGGCGACCGACGGCAGACGGTCACCGGCGGCCTCGTCGACGATGTGGCCGACCCAGCCCTCGATCAGCGCGAGCGCCGTCTCCAGGCGGGCCAGACTGGCCTTCTGCTGCGGGGTGTCCTCCGGTGTGAAGATCCCCTCCAGCGCCATGGCCTGCATCGACTCCGGGTCGGTCGGGTCGACGCGGCTCATCGCCTCCTCGATCGCCTCCCGGTTCACGGTGATGCCGTTCGCATACGTCTCGACGGCGCTCAGCACGTGCGCGCGGAGCCACGGGACGTGGCCGAAGAGCCGCTGGTGGGCGGCCTCACGCAGGGCGACGTACAGCCGGACCTGGTCCTCGGGGAGTTCGAGGCCCTCGCCGTACGCCTTGATGTTGGCCGGGATCAGCGCGGCCGTGCCGGCCGGGCCGAGCGGCAGGCCGATGTCGCCGGCCGAGAGCACCTCGGCCGCGAGCTGGCCGAACGCCTGGCCGAGCTGGCCGCCGAAGAGCGCGCCGCCGAGCGTGGCGACCATCGACTGCATCGGGCCGAGCTGGGCCCGGGCCTCCTCGGGCACCAGGTCTCCCATGGCGCCCACCATGCGGCCGGCGATCGGCTCGCACAGCTTTTTCCAGACGTCGAGAGTGTTGTAGATCCACTCGTTGCGGTTCCAGGCGACCGCCTTGTGGATGCCACTGGGGAGCGCGCACACCGGGTCGAGCCACAGATCGGCGAGGTGGAGCGCCTCTTCGACCTGGTGACGCTCGTGCATGTTCACCGCCGGGTCGCCGCTGGCCGAGAGCTGGCTGGCGGCGACCTGCCGGGCCAGGTCCCAGTTGACCGGGCCACTGCCAGGGGCGGCGAACATCTGCTGCAGCTGCGCCATGAACTGCTGCATCTGCTGCGGATCGGAGGGATCGGGCGGCTGAGCGCCCGGCAGGGAGAAGCCGAACGGGATATCAGGCACGACCCCCACGGTACGCGCGAAACGCTCGTAGCGGACTGATGGTGGTGTCAGCTCAGAGAGAACTCAGACAGGGTGGGTAGTCTCACGCGCATGAGACGTCGCGGTGTCACCGTCATCCTGGGCGCCCTGATAACCGCCCTGCTGGCTGCCGGTGTCATGATCTCCGACCTGCCGTACGTGGTGCTCACCCCCGGCCCCACGGTGAACACGCTCGGCTCGGCCGAGGGCACCGAGGTGATCCAGGTGACCGGGGCCAAGACCTCGTCGTCGGCCGGCGAGCTCCGCCTCACCACGGTCAACGTGCAGTCGAAGGTCGAGCTGGTCCAGGCGATCCAGGGCTGGCTGAGCGGCAAGGACGCGGTCGTCCCGCGCGAGCTGATCTACCCGCCGGACCGCAGCGAGCAGCAGGTCCAGGCGCAGAACGCGCAGGAGTGGAAGGACTCGCAGACCAGCGCCGAGACGGTCGCGCTGCGCGAGCTGGGCTACCCCGTGCAGACGTACGTGCGCAAGGTCACGCCGGACGGCGCCGCGGTCGGCAAGCTCCAGGAGAACGACGTCATCACCTCGATCAACGGCACCGCGGTCGCCGGCCCGGCCCAGCTCACCGAGCTGGTCAAGGCGCAGCCGGCGGGCACCGCGCTGACCGTCGGCTACACCCGGGCCGACAAGCCGGGCACCGTGGCGGTCACCACCAAGGCCGCCGCCGACGACAAGAAGACGCCGCGGCTCGGCATCGAGATCGACACCAAGCAGCCGCACCCGTTCACCATCAAGATCGACCTGGACAAGATCGGCGGGCCGAGCGCCGGCCTGATGTTCAGCCTCGGCATCATCGACAAGCTGCGTGACGAGGACCTGACCGGTGGCAAGGTCATCGCCGGCACCGGCACCATCGACGACGACGGCAACGTGGGCCCGATCGGCGGCATCCCGCAGAAGCTGAACGGCGCGAAGCAGGCCGGCGCGAAGATCTTCCTGGTCCCCAAGGACAACTGCGCGGAAGCGCTGCGCAACGCCGTGCCCGGGCTCCCGATGGCGAAGGTGGCCACCGTGGACGATGCGCTCACCGCCCTCAAGACGTTCACGTCGGGTGGCACCCCGACGCCATGCTCGGCATCATGACCACTGGCAGTGATCGGAGATCGTAAGGTGAGTCACCGCCCGACGAAGTGTGGAGCCAACGTTGGTAATGCGTAATAGCCCCCTACCGAGGATGAGCCGGCGCGGTCGCGTCACCGTCGGCGTCCTGGTCGGGGTCTTCATACTTTTCACGCTGCTCGGCTGGGGCATCGACGCGTACACGGACTATCTCTGGTTCAACGAGGTCCAGTTCACCCAGGTCTTCTCCGGGGTGCTGGTCACCAAGTTGCTGCTGTTCCTGTCGGTCGGCGCGGCAATGGCCCTGGTGGTCGGCGTCAACCTGTACCTGGCCTACCGGTTGCGCCCGCTGCTGCGGCCGCACTCGGCGGAACAGGCCACGCTGGAGCGGTACCGGATGGTTCTCGCGCCCCGGCTCGGCACCTGGATCACCGTGGTCAGCCTGGTGATCGGCTTCTTCGCGGGGCTCTCCGCGCAGGGCCGCTGGACCGATTGGATGCTGTTCCGCAACGGTGGTGACTTCGGTCAGACCGACCCGCAGTTCAAGGTGGACATCGGGTTCTACATCTTCGACTACCCGCTGCTGCGCTACGTGCTCGGCGTCGGCTTCACCGCGGTGGTGCTGTCGGTGCTCGGCGCGCTGGCCGTGCACTACATCTTCGGCGGGGTGCGCCTGCAGGGCGTCGGCGACCGGATGACCACCGCCGCACGGGCCCACCTGACCACCCTGGTCGCGGTGTTCGTGCTGCTCAAGGCGGTGGCGTACGTGCTGGACCGGCGGGCCCTGCTGCTCGAGCAGCACGTCTCCCCGGGGCTGTACGGCGCCGGCTACACCGACGTCAACGCGCTGCTCCCGGCCAAGGAGATCCTGGCCTACATCTCGATCGTCGTCGCCGTCGCGATCATCGTGTTCTCCAACGCGGTGATGCGGAACCTGGTCTGGCCCGGCGTCTCGCTGGCGCTGCTGGCCGTCTCGGCCGTGGCGATCGGCGGCATCTACCCGCTCGCGGTGCAGAATTTCCAGGTCAAGCCGAGCCTGTCGGACAAGGAACGGCCATACATCGAACGCGCCATACAGGCCACCCGAGCCGCGTTCGACCTGGGCACCACGGACAAGAACACCAGCAACTACACCCCGACCACCAACCCGGACGGGACCACCACGCCGCCGACCGACCTGGCCGACGACACCAGCGCGCAGAACGTCCGGGTGATCGACCCGCAGCTGGTCTCGGAGGCGTTCACCCAGTCGCAGCAGTCCCGCAGCTTCTACGACTTCGGCGAGAAGCTGGACGTCGACCGCTACACGATCGACGGCAAGACCGGCGACTACGTGGTCGGCGCCCGGGAGATCAACGACGACAAGCTCTCCGCCCAGCAGCGGAACTGGCTGAACCGGCACACCGTCTACACCCACGGGTACGGCCTGGTCGCCGCCCCCGCCAACAAGGTGTGCGCCGGCACCGGGTACCCGTACTTCGTGTCGGGCTTCCTCGGTGACACCAACTCCGGCACCTGTTCCGCGCCGACCGACGAGCTCGAGGCCGACCAGCCGCGGATCTACTACGGCGAGCAGTCGACGGAGTACGCGATCGTCGGCCAGACCGACAAGAACAAGAACGTCGAGTTCGACCGCCCGCAGCAGCAGGACAAGAACGCCGAGGTCAACTACACCTACGACGGCAAGGGCGGCGTCTCGATCGGCTCGGTCTTCCGCCGGCTGGTCTTCGCGATCAAGAACACCGAGAGCAACTTCCTGCTCTCCGACCGGGTCAACTCCGCGTCGAAGGTGATGTACATCCGGACCCCGCGCGAGCGGGTGGAGAAGGTCGCGCCGTTCCTCACGGTCGACGGCGACCCGTACCCGGCGGTCGTCGACGGCAAGATCGTGTGGATCCTCGACGGGTACACCACGGCGTCGACGTATCCGTACTCGCAGAAGATCAACCTGGCCACCGAGACCCGGGACGAGCTCACCGGGACCGGGTCGTTCGCGCTGGCCCGGGACGACGTCAACTACATGCGCAACTCGGTCAAGGCGACCGTCGACGCGTATGACGGCACCGTCAAGCTCTACGAGTTCGACGACAAGGACCCGGTCCTCAAGGCGTGGAACAAGGCGTTCGGTGGCGACCTGGTCGTCCCCAAGGCCGACATCCCGACCGACCTGGCCGCGCACTTCCGGTACCCGGCCGACATGTTCAAGGTGCAGCGCAACCTGCTCACCAAGTTCCACGTCGAGGACCCGTCGACGTTCTTCAACGGCGACGACTTCTGGCAGGTGCCGAACGCGCCGGACGCGCCGCAGAGCGGGGTCAAGCAGCCGCCGTTCTACCTGAACGTCAAGCTGCCCGAGCAGACCGCGACCACGTTCCAGCTGACCTCCGGGGTCACCCCGGTCAACCGGGACAACATGGCCGCGCTGATCTCCGGGTCGTACACCGCGGCCGGCGAACCCCAGCTGCAGGTACTCAAATTGCCCAACAACGCGGTGACACCCGGCCCGGTCCAGGTGCACCGCCTGATGGTCAACAACGCGAGCATCTCGCAGCAGCTGTTCAGCCTGAACCGGAGCGGCCAGGCCACCGTCCTCTACGGCAACCTCATCTCGCTGCCGCTGAAGGACAACATCCTGTACGTCGAGCCGGTCTACGTGAAGAGCACCCAGGCCAGCGCGCCGCCGTTGCTGCAGAAGGTGCTCATGTCGTACGGCGACGGCTCCAACGTGGTGCTGGAGAACAACCTCACCGACGGCCTGAAAGCCCTGGCCAAGCTCAACAAGGGGCCCACCACCGGCACCACCAACCCGGGCGGCACCGGCACCACGCCACCGACCACCCAGCCCACCGCGCCGTCCACGACCGTGCCGAGCGACCTCGCCGCCGCGGCCGCCGACGTCGACAAGGCCATCGAGAACGTGCGCACCGCCCAGAAGTCCGGTGACTTCGCGGCCTACGGCACGGCGCTCAAGGCCCTCGACGAGGCCATGACCCGTTTCCAACAGGTTCAGGGCGCCACCGGAGCCACCCCGGCACCCGGCGTCGCCCCGTCCGCGTCCGCCGTACCGACCCCGAGCACGGGCGGCTGACCAGTACAAACGCTTGCCCCGGGGGCTGCTTTGCGGCCCCCGGGGAGAGTGCGCTAGTGTTTACCCATACCGACGCGGGGTGGAGCAGCTCGGTAGCTCGCTGGGCTCATAACCCAGAGGTCGCAGGTTCAAATCCTGTCCCCGCTACGAGATGGCAGGGGTCCCTGTCCGCGGAAAGCGCGGACCGGGGCCCCTCTTCGCATTTTGCTCAGGGGGCCGAGCCCCCTGAAACCCCGCGTTACGGCGGGGCGCGCTAAGCGGTTCGGTTCCCGGCCGCGACGGCTGGGCGCGCTGGGTGGGTTGGTTTCTGCTTAAAGCAATTGCTTTTGTACGTTCGGTGTCTGTGTCCCGTGACTTTCGTTCTTTGCCCGGTTGCGGTCGTTGGCTGAGTTGTCGCCGCTGAGCACCGCCTTCTGTGGCCCTCAGGTGGCCCCTGCCGGCTCTGACTGCGCTTGGCCGCACTCTGCCGTGTTCTGTGCCGTTGGGTGCCGCGTTTGGCTTGCTGGCCTGTATCTCCTGCGTCTCCTGCATCTCCTGGTTGGACCTTGGGGCTTGGTCCTTGGGTTGGGCGGGATTGTGGGGGTTCGGGTATTGAGGTGGGGGGATGGCGGGGGTGGGGGGAATGCGGGGAATGGGGGGTGGCTTGTTGGTGGGGAGTTGTTGGCTGCAAGGTCAAATTGGGGTGGGGATTTGGGTGGGTGGGGTGGCGGGGAATTTCGCGATAAAAGGGGCGACGGGGGTTGTTTGGGGGGTGGGGTGGGGGGTGTTTTGCCTGGTTGGGGGGTTGCCTGAGGGATGGTTGCCGGGAATTGGACATTGAGGAACGACTTAGTGGCGAGTTAGTGTGACTGGACTGGACACGTGAGGTGGGTGGGGCTGGGGGCGGTTGCTGCCGGGCCATGTTTGCGCGCCGTGAATGGGTGCGGACCGCCGCGTGGAATCCGGCGGGAGGACTGCTCGCATGCGTACGGGGCGCAGATTTATTGTTTTTGGGGTGTTGTCCGTCCTATTCCTTTTCGGGGCTTTGAGTGGGCCGCCCGAGCGGGCCGTCGCCACCGGTGGGGAAGCGGTCGTGGGGCATGAGCACTCGGGGTCTGCGCAGGTCGCGCCGCATGAGCATGCGGAAGGGGAGCCCGGCGACCCGGATCTTGCTGAGCACATGGCTCAGGATCTGGTGGGGACGCCGATGGATCAGATCGAGAAGCAGACCGGGGTGAACGCGGCTCGGATCCAGCGGGAGACCGGGTTGCGGCCGGGGAACACCCGGAGTAAGGCGAAGGTGGCAGCGGATCCGGCCGTGTCCGGGGCGTGGAGTGCGGTTGCCGATACGCCGGTGGTGCCGGTGTTCGAGGCGGTGCTGCCGAACGGGAAAGTGTTGATCTGGGACTCGGTGGGGGACAACGCCGCGGAGTCGTATCCGGATCACACGTTCACCCGGGCGATGGTCTGGAATCCGGTCGACAACACGAACAAGCGGGTTGACCTGCAGGGGAACAACATCTTCTGTGCCGGGTTCGCGCACATGTCGAACGGCAACATCCTGGTGGCCGGCGGGAATCTGAACGCGAGCCTGGCCGGGACGGTTACCACGTACATCTTCAACTGGCAGTCCGAGACGTGGAGCCGGGGGAAGGACATGGCGGCGGGGCGGTGGTATCCGGCGGTGGCCGAGACCGCCAACGGCGAGCAGGTCATCATCGGGGGTGGGCCGGCTACCGCGGAGGTCTACCAGAACGACGGGGCGTTGCGGTCGCTGACCGGGTTCACGAAGTACAACGCGCGGCTCTATCCGTTCCTGGGGTCGCGGCCGGACACCGGGCTTGCCATGTACGGCCCGTATCCGACCGCGTACACCGTCACGACCTCCGGGAACGGGCAGATCACGGCGACCACCACCCGGGACAACATCTCGCGGGACTACGGGAGTTTCGCGACGTACGACGTCGGTAAGACCCTGGTGCTCGGCGGGGGCATTCTCACCGAGGGTGGGGTGGCGAAGGTTCCCACCAAGACCTCGGTGGTGATGAGCTCGGGGACCGGGCTCACCCCGTCGACCGTGGCCAGCGGGTCCATGTCGGTCGGTCGGCGGCAGCAGAGCGCGACGCTGCTCGCGGACGGCTCGGTGCTCGCGACCGGTGGCATGACCAGCGCTGCGACCGGCGGGTTCGTCGACCTGGCGCACGCCGCGACGGCCGCCGAGCGGTGGGATCCGGCGACCGGGCAGTGGACCGTGCTGGCCAGTGCGAGCCGGATCCGGCAGTACCACTCGACGGCGGTGCTGCTGCCGGACGGCCGGGTGATGACCGGGGGTGGCGGGGTCTGCGGGGTCTGCGTGACGGCCGGCTATCTGGAGAAGAACGTCGAGTACTTCACGCCGCCCTACCTGTACAAGAAGGACGGCAGCGGCGACCTCGCGACCCGTCCGGTGATCTCGGCGGCGCCGGCCACGGTCGGCATCAACACCGGCTTCACCGTCACCTCGCCGGACGCGGCGAACGTCGGCAAGGTCGCGCTGGTCGGCCTCGGTGACGCGACGCACAGTGTGGACCAGGGGCAACGCTACGTCCCGCTGAACTTCTCGGTCTCCGGGACGACGCTGACCGTGACCGGGCCGCCGACCGGTGGGGTGGCGCCGCCCGGCTACTACATGCTCTTCATCGTCGGCACCGACGGCGTCCCGTCGGTCGCCAAGATGGTCCAGGTCGCGAAGGGCCCGAACCCGCTGATGAGCCCGCTGACCAACAGCACCGGCCGGTGCGTCGACGTGCCGTCGTCCTCGCTGACGCCGAAGACCTATCTGCAGACCTACAACTGCAACAAGTCCAAGGCGCAGGCGCTGACCCGGCTGACCAGCGACGGGACGTTGCGGGTGCTGGGGAGCTGTCTCGACGTACCGTCGTCGAATTTTGCCCTTGGTCAGAAGATCTGGATCTTCAGTTGCAACGGCTCGGCCGCGCAGAAGTGGCAGTTCGGCACCGACGGCACGATCCGGCCGGTCGGCAACACCACGATCTGCCTGGCCGCGACGTCGGCCGACAATCAGGCCGGGGTCTTCCTGGCCAAGTGCAACGGCGTGCCGGTCACGAAGTGGACGTGGTGACCGGCCGGTCGCCGTGCGGGCCGTAGAGGTGCAGGATCTCGGCGGGCCGGTCACCCGCCGGGCCGAACCAGTGCGGCTCGGCGGTGTCGAACTCGGCCGTGTCCCCGGGCCCCAGTAGCTGCTCGCGGTCGTCGAGCAGCAGCCGGACCTGCCCGGAGAGCACATAGAACCAGGCGTGGCCGGGGTGGGACACGAGTCGCGGCTCGTCCCGGCCGGTTCCGAGGATCTGTTTGAAGACCTGAAGGCGTCCGGGGTACGTCGTCAACGGCACCACCACGCTGGGATTGCCGGTCCGGGGCTCGGTGCGGTGCGGGGTCAGGTGCGCGCGGGGATCGCCGGTGTTCGGCGCCCCGATCAGGTGGTCGAGGGCCAGCCGATGGGTGCGGGCCAGCGGGATCAGCAGGTCGAGCGTCGGCCGGCGCTTGCCGGACTCCAGCCGGGAGAGCGTGCTGACCGACAGGCCGGTGGCGGTGGCCAGGTCGTCCAGGGTCAGGCCGCGGTCCTGCCGGATCCGGCGCAACCGGGGGCCGATGCCGTCGAGCAGCTCGGCCAGGGAAGGGTCCACCAGAGCAGTTTGCGGTCTTCGCAAGTTTGCTGGGTAGGCCGGGGTGCGCGGGCCCAGCATTCCGGTCATGACAGAGAGAACACGCCGATGGCTGGTGCTGGCGGTCTGCTGCACCAGCATCTTCCTGGTCGGGCTGGACACCACGGTGGTCAACGTGGCGCTGCCGTCGATCGGGCGGGACCTGGGCCTCGGCATCCGGGAACTGGAATGGACGGTCGACGCCTACACGCTGGTGCTGGCCGGGCTGATGATCACCTCGGGCGCGCTGGCCGACCGGGTCGGGCGCCGCCGGATCTTCCGGCTCGGGCTGGTGCTGTTCGCGCTCGGGTCGGCCGGCTGCGCGCTCGCGCCGGGCCTGGACCTGCTGGTGGCGGCCCGGGTGGTGCAGGGCGTCGGCGGGTCGATGCTGAGCCCGGTGGCGCTGGCCATCGTGGTGAGCGTGATCACCGATCCGCGGGAGCGGGCGCAGGCGATCGGGGTCTGGGCGGCGGTGTTCGGGCTCAGCATGGCGGCCGGGCCGGTGCTCGGCGGGGCGCTGATCACCGGGCTGGGCTGGCGGACGGTCTTCTGGGCCAACCTGCCGATCATCGCGATCGTGCTGGCGCTGACCGTGGCGTACGTCCCGGAGTCCCGCTCGGCCCGGCCGCGGCGCCTCGACCCGCCCGGTCAGGCGCTGCTGATCCTGCTGGTCGGGACGGTGGTCGCGGTGCTGATCGAGGGGCCGCGACGGGGCTGGTGGTCCGGGTGGCTGATCACGGCGTACGGGATCATCGCCGTTGCCGGTCTGATCTTCGCCCGGGTCGAGGCGCGCCGGGCCGAACCGTTGATGGACCTGCGGTTGTTCCGGCGGCCGCCGTTCGCGGCGGCGGTCGGCGGCGCGGTGGTGATGTTCGTCGCGCTGAACGTGACGCTGCTGCTCGGCACGCTCTACCTGCAGCAGGTGCGGGGTCTGAGCCCGCTCGCGGCCGGCGCGGTCACCCTGCCGATGGCGCTCGCCGCGACGGTCTGCGCGCCGTTCTCCGGGTACCTGGTCGGGCGGGTCGGGCCACGGCTGCCGCTGCGGCTGGCCGGGGCGAGCACCGTGCTCGGCGGCGCCCTGCTGATCGGGCTCGGCGACCGCACGCCGGTGGCGGTGCTGCTGGTCGCGTACCTGTTCGTCGGGATCGGCATCGGCTTCGCGAACGCGCCGATCACCAACACCGCGGTCAGCGGCCTGCCGCCGGAGCGTTCCGGGGTGGCCGGCGGGATCGCCTCGACCTCGCGGCAGGTCGGCGCGGCGCTCGGCATCGCGCTGGCCGGCGGGCTGGTCGCGGACGTCGGACCGGCCGGGCTTGCGGCGGCGACCCGCCCGGGATGGGTGGTGGTCGCGGCCTGCGGTGCGGTGGTGCTGGTGGTGGCGGGGCTGTCCCCTACCCGACCGGGGCGAGGTGCTCCGACAGCACGGACAGATGCGTCTTCCGAGCCTCGGCCCAGCGTTGCCGCCCGGCCTCGGTGATCTCGACGTAGACGCCGCGGCGATCGTCCTCACAGTGGGTGCGGTCGACCAGGCCGCTCTTCACCAGCCGGCTGACCGTGCGGGACAGGGCGCTCTGGCTCAGATACATCGTCTCGGCCAGGTCCTGCATGCGGCGCTTGCCACACTCCTGGGTGGTGAGACGGTCGAGTGATTCGTACTCACTCAGGGTGAGGGAGTGGGCGTCGCCCAGAGCCCGCTCGAGATGGCAAGCCACCTCGTTGTAGCAGGTCAGGAGCGATCGCCAGCGATCGACGAGGTCGGTTTCCGGCTCCATGGGGGGCATCTTACTCCGTACCCTCAGGTTAATGCTTGTGAAATTTATGCGACGGCATGAGATGCGTGGACATTAGATGCGCGTGCATCTAGTGTCGTTTCCGTGACTATCACCGAATCCCTGACCCCGTCCGCGGCGAGCGGCGACAGCGCCGTCGCCGCCGCGGAACACCGCTGGACTCCGCGGCTCTGGGGCGTGCTCGCGGTGTTGTGCGCGGTCCTCTTCCTCGACGGTCTCGACGTCTCGATGGTCGGGGTGGCGCTCCCCTCGATCGGCTCCGAGCTGGGCCTGTCCACCACGTCCCTGCAGTGGATCGTCAACGGCTACGTGCTCGGCTACGGCGGCCTGCTGCTCCTCGGCGGGCGCACCGCCGACCTGCTCGGCCGGCGCAAGGTCTTCCTGATCGCGCTCGGCGTCTTCACCGTCGCGTCGCTGGTCGGCGGCCTGGTCGACGACGGCGGCCTGCTGATCGCCACCCGATTCGTCAAGGGGCTCGCGGCGGCGTTCACCGCGCCGACCGCGATGAGCATCCTGACCACCACGTTCCCCGAGGGCCGGGCCCGGAACCGGGCGCTCTCGATCTTCACGGTCTTCGGGGCCAGCGGATACTCGTCCGGCCTGATCCTCGGCGGGCTGCTCACCAGCCTCGGCTGGCGCTGGACGTTCCTCGTCCCGGTGCCGCTCGCGCTCGCCGCGCTGATCGCCGGCATCTTCCTGATCCCCCGGGACAAGCCCGCGGCCGAGGGCGGCCACGATCTGATCGGGGCGGTCACCCTGGTGAGCGGCATGCTGCTCGCGGTGTACGCCGTGGTCACCGCCCCGCAGCGCGGCTTCGACCCGGTCATGATCGCGATCACCGCGCTCGCCGTGGTGCTGCTCGTCACGTTCGTGATCGCCGAGAACCGGGTCCGGCACCCGCTCGTGCGCCTGAGCATCTTCCGGGTCGGGTCGATCGTGCGGGCCAACGCCAGCATGGTCGCGTTGATGGGGTCGTACGTCAGCTTCCAGTTCATGATGACGCTCTACCTGCAGGACGTGCTGCACTGGACGCCGCTGCGGATGGCCCTCGCGCTGCTGCCGGCCGGGCTGCTGGTGGCGTTCGGCTCGCCGTTCATGGGCCGGCTGATCGACCGGCACGGCACCGCGCCGCTGATCGTGGCCGCGATGGTGTCACTCAGCGCCGGCTACGTCTGGTTCCTCGCCACCGCCGGCAGCCGGCCCGACTACCTGGTCACCGTGCTGCCGACGATGCTGCTGCTGGGCGGGGGCTTCGCGTTCGGCTTCAGCTCGATCATGGCGCAGGCCACCGACGGGATCTCCGACGACGAACAGGGCCTGGCCTCCGGGCTGGTCCAGTCGTCCGGGCAGGTCGGGACCGCGCTGGTGCTGGCCGTGGTCAGCGGGCTGATCGCCTCGGCCACCACCGCGGCGTCCGGGGACTTCACGCCGTTCCGGCCCGGGGTCAACCTGGTGACCGGGGTCGCGGTGGCCGGGCTGATCCTGAACGTGGCCGCGCTGGGGGCCGCCAAGGTGCGGTCCCGGCGGGCGGTTCCGGCCGCGATCTGAGAAATCCTGGACTTTTTGGGTCGCCTCGCCACTTTCTCTCCGAGCGGCGAGGCGGCCCGCGGTCCCGGCTGGGGGCCGGTAAAGGGCGGGTGACCTGGGGATTAAGCCTCCGGGTGACCCCGGTGTGAAGCCCCCTTCAGGAGGAGCTAAGCTTTACCCATACCGACGCGGGGTGGAGCAGCTCGGTAGCTCGCTGGGCTCATAACCCAGAGGTCGCAGGTTCAAATCCTGTCCCCGCTACGAGATGGCAGGGGTCCCTGTCCGCGGAAAGCGCGGACCGGGGCCCCTCTTCGCATTTTGCTCAGGGGGCCGAGCCCCCTGAAACCCCGCGTTACGGCGGGGCGCGCCAGGCGATTCGGTTCCTGGCCGCGACGGCTGGGCGCGCTGGGCGGTTTGGTTCCTGGCCGCGATGGCGGGGCGCGGCAGGCGGTTCGGTTTCTGGTTAAACCGATTGCTTTGGTACGTGGGTGTGCGTGCCCGTGGATTCGGCCGGGCTGGGGCCAGGTGCTGTCGGAGAGCGTGAGTCGTTGCGGGAGGTCGCGCGCGGGGTGACCGTGCCGTGGGGTCGCGGCTGGGCAACCTGATCCAGGTATGAGTGCTCCGGCGTCATCGTGATGGTGGCTGCGGGTCAGGGGGCTTTGAGGGCTTGGAGGACCTGGGTCAGGGCGGCTGGGTGGTGGAGGATGCCGAGGTGGCCGGGGCGTGCGCGCGGGGTGTGCTGCTGCAGCACGACGTGGGTGGCGTCCGGGGCGGCGGCCAGGGACGCGGTGTAGGGCGTCACCAACTGGTCGTAGCGGGTGACGATGGTGGTGAGGCGGGTCGACGGTGCGGGTGGGGCGGACCGGATCGCGGTCAGCACCGGGGAGCCGGGTACCTGCTCGCGCCAGGTCGGGATCTTCGCGTCCAGCCAGCGGCGCAGCCCGGCGGGCAGCCGGTCCGGCCGGCGGAGCAGCCCGTGCAGCGTGGTGCCGCCGTAGGTGGGCGCCAGGCCGACCAGGGTGCGCACGGCCCCGGACGCGGGCTCTCCGGGCAGGCAGCGGACCAGGTAGTGGGCCAGGACCGCGCCCCAGGAGTGGCCGACCACGTCGACCCGCTCGGCGCCGGTCGTGGCCCGGACCTGGTCGACGTGCGCGGCCAGTTCCAGCGCGTGCCGGTGGGTGGCGCTGGTCCCGGGTTCGGGGCGGGCCCGCCGCCAGTCGAACGGGTACACCTGCCGCCCGTGGTTGGCCAGCAGCGGGGCGAGCGTGAACCAGTCGCAGGAGGAGCGCCCGTTGGTGCCGTGCACCAGCACCACCGGGGGCCGGGCCGGAGCGCCGGGCGGCGAGGCGGACGCGGCCTGCGCGCCGGGCGACGAGGCGGATGCGGCCTGCGCGCCGGGCGGCAGGCCCCGGGGGTGCGCGGCGCTGTGCCGCAACGCCTCCCGGCGGCTGTAACGCACGGGCAGCGGCGCGGAATTCATGCGTGGATCTTACGTACCGTCGAATGGAACGGACATATTGCCGCTGCTGGAGGTTGAGTTTTTGACGCCGGCGGCTATATTCCGCTCCGATGCCTAACAAGAACATGGCGAACAGCGAGCAAACCGGACCAATCCGGCGGAATGGCATGCTGTTGCCGCCGAGGAGTCAGGAGAAAGAGGTCATCGAGGCCACGATGACGCGCCCCGCCACCCCGCCGGTGGCCGGGCCGGCGCCGCGCGGACCGGTACGCCTGGCGACGCTCGACGCCCTGCGGCTGATCGCCGCCCTGGCCGTCGCGTCGTTCCACCTGACCGTCGCCTGGCGGATCGACGGGCGCCGGGAGCCGGAGCACTTCCTGCCGCACCTGACCCACGTCACCGTCTACGGCTTCCTCGGGGTCGAGCTGTTTTTCCTGATCAGCGGCTTCGTCATCGGGATGAGCAGCTGGAACCGCAGCCTGGGTGACTTCTTCACGTCCCGGGTCAGCCGGCTCTACCCGGCCTACTGGATCTGTGTCCTGATCACCGCGGCCGTGGTCACGCTCGCGCCGATCGCCGGCGGGGTGCCGGTCACCGGCGAGCCCGGCCTGCGGGAGATCGCGGCGAACCTGACCATGCTGCAGGAGCCGCTCGGCATCCCGGCGGTCGACACGGTCTACTGGACGCTCTTCGTCGAGCTGCGGTTCTACCTGCTGTTCGCGGTGATGGTGGCGTTCGGCCTGACGTACCGCCGGGTGGTGCTCTTCTGCGCGATCTGGATGACCGTCGCGGCGATCGGGCCGGCCCTGGGCAGCACGGCGCTGCAGGTGCTGGCGGTGCCGCAGTACGCGCCGTACTTCATCGCCGGGATCGCGGCGTTCCTGATCCACCGCTTCGGGCGGTCGCCGCTGCTGTTCGGCATCGTCGGGTTCGCCTGGCTGATCAGTGTCGCGCGGGTCATCGACCGGGTGACCGACATCCACCCCGGCTTCCGGGTGCCGGTCTGGCCGGGCGTCCTGATCATCACGCTCGCCTACGCCGCGGTGCTGGCCATCGCGCTGGGCTGGACCGACCGGATCCGCTGGCGCTGGCTGACCACCGCGGGCGCCCTCACCTACCCGTTCTACCTGCTGCACCAGCGGATCGGGTACACCTTCATCCGGCACGCGCACGAGTCGACGAACCTGCCCGCCTGGGCCCTGGTGGCGAGCACGATCGTGCTGCTGCTCGGCCTGTCCTGGCTGGTCTACCGCCTGGTGGAGCGGCCGCTGGCCAAGCGGCTGCGGGACGGCCTGCGGCGATCCCTGGCCGAGCTGCGCTCGGCGTCGGCGGCCGACGCGGCCGGCGCCGGCCTGCCGCGGCAGAATCGGGAGGGCCGGTTGTTGCGGTCCGCGCACGGGCGCGAGGAGCGATGATTCTTTCCGACGTACGGGCGGGGAAGCGCTGACGTGACCACGCTGGAAGCCGACTGCACGCGGTGTGCGGCGCTCTGCTGTGTCGCCCCCGCCTTCGCCAAGTCCTCGGACTTCGCGGTGAACAAGCCGGCCGGGCAGCCCTGCCGGAACCTGGGTGACGACTTCCGCTGCACGATCCACGAGCAGCTGCCGGAGCGCGGGTTCCGGGGCTGCGTGGTGTTCGACTGCTTCGGGGCCGGGCAGCGGATCACCCAGGAGACGTTCGGCGGGCGGGACTGGCGGGCGCACCCGGAGATCGCCGGGGCGATGTTCGCGACCCTGCCGGTCGTGCGCCAGCTGCACGAGCTGCTCTGGCTGCTCACCGAGGCGCTCGGGCTGGACGAGGCGCGGCGGCTGCACCCGAGGCTGCGGGCGGCGTACGAGGAGATCGACGAGGTGGCCGCCCGACCGGCCGACGAGCTCCGGGGACTGGACGTGGACACGTACCGCAAAGGGGTGGTGCCCCTGCTGCGAAGCGTCAGCGAGCTGGCCCGGGCCCGCACCGGTGGCCGCCGCCCGGACCACAGCGGCGCCCAGCTGATCGGCCGCAAGCTGCGCGGGGCGGACCTGCGCGGCGCGAGTCTCCGCGGCGCCGTGCTGATCGGCGCCGACCTGCGCGGCGCGGACCTGCGGCGGGCCGACTTCACCGGCGCCGACCTGCGCGGTGCGGATCTGCGTGGCGCGGACCTGACCGGCGCGATCTTCCTGACCCCGGCCCAGCTGCGCGCGGCCGTGACGGACGACGCGTGAAGATCACCCGGGGCCGGACAGTGAGCCACGCCGATCGGCCTTAAGCTGGTCCGATGCAGGATGTGTCCGGCGTGGTGTGGCTTCTGACGGTTCTCGGGATCATCGGTCTTCTGCTCTTCGACTTCTTCGTCCATGTCCGCCGCGCCCACGTTCCGCGCCTGCGCGAGGCGGCGCTCTGGACCGGGATCTACGTGTCGATCGCGATCCTGTTCGGCGTCGGGGTCTGGATCTTCGGCGGGTCCACGATGGGCGCGGAGTACTTCGCCGGCTACGTCACCGAGGAGGCGCTCTCGGTCGACAACCTCTTCGTCTTCCTGCTCCTGCTCGGCAGCTTCAAGGTGCCCCGCGCCGACCAGCAGAAGGTGCTGCTCGTCGGGATCGCG
This sequence comes from Actinoplanes sp. L3-i22, assembly GCF_019704555.1. Taxonomy (NCBI): domain Bacteria; kingdom Bacillati; phylum Actinomycetota; class Actinomycetes; order Micromonosporales; family Micromonosporaceae; genus Actinoplanes; species Actinoplanes sp. L3-i22. The sequence goes on along the minus strand of NZ_AP024745.1, from coordinate 11,096,383 downwards.
GTGTCGCTTGTCGCGCGGACCGCGTTCATCCTGCTGGGCGCCGCGCTGATCAACTCGTTCGCCTGGATCTTCTACATCTTCGGGCTGATCCTGCTGCTCACCGCGGGCAACCTGGTGCGCGCCCGGGACGAGAACGACGAGGAGGAGGCGCCGGAGAATCTGGTGATCCGGCTGGCCCGGCGGGTGCTGCGGACCTCGGACACCTACGACGGCGACAAGCTGGTCACCTACCAGGACGGCAAGCGGGTGCTGACCCCGATGCTGCTGGTCATGGTCGCGATCGGCGGCACCGACATCCTGTTCGCGCTGGACTCGATCCCGGCCATCTTCGGGCTCACCCAGAACGTCTACCTGGTCTTCACCGCGACCGCGTTCTCGCTGCTCGGCCTGCGCCAGCTGTACTTCCTGATCGACGGCCTGCTGGACCGGCTGGTCTACCTGTCCTACGGGCTGGCCGCGATCCTCGCGCTGATCGGCGTGAAGCTGATCCTGCACGCGCTGCACCAGAACAACGTGCCGTTCATCAACGACGGCGAGCACATCGGGGTCACCGAGATCCCGACCGTGGCGTCGCTCGGGATCATCATCGGGGTGCTGCTGGTCACCGTGGTGGCGTCGCTGCTGAGCCCGAAGGGCCGGGCCCGGACGTACGCGGCCGCGGCCCGCCGCCGGGCCACCGAGTTCCTCGAGATCGAGAAGGACCCGGCGTACTGCGACGAGGTGTACCACCAGCTCCTCGACGAGGAGCGGAACCTGGACACCCTGCCGGAGCGCTATCGCGAGCGGGCCCGGCAGGGCGGCTTGACCGAGCTGCTGCACCGCGCGCACCGGGTGCACGCGGAGCGGGTCGCCACCGGTGGCTGTTACGCCCGGCCGGAGCCGTCAGCGGCGTGACTGGTCGTCCGCCCGGTTGAGGTAGGCGGACAGGTTGGTGGTCTGGCCCTCGAACCGGGCGTCCTCGTCGTCGGTGGAGAGCAGGCTGGCCACCCGGGCGGCCAGGCTCGACGCCCGGGACGCCAGGTCCGGCTCGGTGTAGCGGGCGTCCTGCTCGGCGCGCGCGGCCTGCTCGGCGCGGACCGCGTCGGCGGCCCGGCCGGGGCGCTCCGCCTGGGCCCGGGAGCCGGAGGTCGGCGCCGCGGAGGTGGGCACCGAGGAGACCGGGACGGCGTCGTAGACCGGCTCGGCGTAGGCCTGCTCCTGGTAGTGCTGGTCCTGCTGGTAGACCGGCTCCTGGTAGAGGTGCTCCTGGAACGCGTGCTCCTGGTACGACGTCTCCTGGTAGGCCGGCTCCGCGTACGCGGGCTCCTGGTAGGCCGGCTCGTCGTAGACGGCCTCGGCGTAGACCGGCTCGGCCGGCTCCGGAGCGGGCACCTGGACCGAGCCGAGCAGCGTCACCGTCTGCCCCTCGCCGCCCTGGTAGTTGCTGAACTCCGGCCCGATCACCAGGCGCGACAGCATCCGCGCGTGGGCCGGCGCCACCCCGATCTCGGTCTGGTTCTCCACCCGGAACCGGGCGATCGCCTGGCGCAGCACGTTGGCCAGCTTGTCGGCGTCGCCGACCGTGGCCAGGTCGCCGCCGGCGAACACCAGGGCCGGGAAGCTGCCGTCCGGCCCGTTGCAGACCAGCTGGATCTGGGTCACCGTGGCGGTCCGCCCGATGTCCCGGTTGCCCGGCTGGACCCGCAGGTGCTGCGGCCAGAGCCAGAAGAGCTCGCCGCTACTCAGCGTGCTCTCGTCCGCATACGTATAGCGAACCCGACGGTCCGTGACCAGGACCTCGGTCTCCTCGGGGAGGGTCCATCGCGGTAGCGAGGACGCCTCGTCGAACGCATACTCCGCCACGGCGCAGCGGCCACGCCAGAGCAACCGCTCGCCGCTGTCGAGCGGTCCGAGGTCGGTGCCCGGTGCGGACAGGAAGTGCTGGTGGAACATGATTGCCTTCCCCGTTCACGCCGCGATCGGTAAAACACGGCCGAGACGATTACAGCCTTCAGATCCCAGTGTCGCCAGTGACCCGGCACGAATCACAGCGTAAGTTCGGAAAGTGACACCGGACAGTGATGACCGATGCACCATCGGCCGAACAGGCGATCACTTTCGGTTACCGAAGAGACCTTCCGGCGGAGACGGGGACGCGACCGCGGTGGCGTCCGGGACCGGCGTCGCGCCGGCCGCGAACCGATCGAGGTCGGTCTCTACCCGCCCCGGGAACCAGTCGCCCGCGGCGCGCCGGGTCAGCTCGGCCACCGGCAGCGGGGTGCGCCCGGCGAGCACCACCAGATTGCCGAACCGGCGGCCGCGCAGCACCGCCGCGTCGGCGACCAGGCAGGCCTGCGGCAGGGCCGCGCGGATCGTGGCGACCTGGGCGCGGGCGTGCTTGAGCGGCGGGCCGTCGGCGACGTTGGCGATCAGCCGGCCGGCTGGGTCCAGGACCCGGGCCAGCTGCTGGGCGAACTCCAGGGAGGCCAGGTGGGCGGGGGTGCGGGCGCCGGCGAAGACGTCGAGGACGATCACGTCGTACCCGCCGTCGCGCATCCCCTCGACGGCCTCGCGCGCGTCGGCCACCCGGACCCGGATGCCGGCCTGCGCCGGGAGCGGAAGCTCCCGCCGGACCATCTCGACCAGCGGCCCGTCGATCTCCACCACCCGCTGCGCCGACCCGGGCCGGGTCGCGGCCAGGTAGCGCGGCAGGGTCAGCGCGCCGCCGCCCAGGTGCAGCGCGCGCAGCGGGCGGCCCGGCTCGGCCATCAGGTCCAGCGCCGCGGCCATCCGGCGGATGTACTCGAACTGCAGGTACTCCGGATCGGCCAGGTCCACGTGTGACTGCGGGGCGCCGTCCAGCAGCAGCGTGAACGCGGTGTCCCGGTCCGGGTCCGGGACCAGTTCCGCGACGCCCGAGGCGACCGTCTCCATACGCCGTCGCGACGCCCTGCGCTGTGCCATCGGGCAATTGTCCCGGGAGCGAATCGGGAGCACCGGGCGGGGAAGCCGACAGTGGGCGCGGCAACTCCCGATCCTGCACCCCGTGACGGTTATCGAGCAGACCCTGAACCGGCGAACCGCGCTCGGCGGCGCGGTCGCGGCCGGCGCCGCCGCCGCGCTCACCACCGGCGCACCGGCCCTCGCCGCCGAGCCGGGGATGCACGCCGCGGTCGAGCCGGGCGTGGTGATCGAGGCCGACCCGGGAGTGGCCGGGCTGCTGCCCGCCGACCCGCTGCTGCACCTGCTGCGCCGGGCCACGTTCGGGCCGAGCCCGTCGTCGATCGCCGAGATCCGCAAGCTGGGCGCGACCGCCTGGCTGGAGCGGCAGCTCAAGCCGGCCGGCATCGACGACCCGGTCGCCGACCAGCTGGTCGCCCGGCTCCCGCTGTGCGGGCTGAGCATCGCCGAGATCCGCGCCAAGGTCGCCGCCGGGCAGCTCAAGCAGTTCGACTGGACCCCGATGTGGCAGGTCTCGTTCGCCGCCCCGATCCGGGCGATCTGGAGCGAGCGCCAGCTGTTCGAGGTGATGGCCGACTTCTGGGCCAACCACCTCAACGTGACCTGCCCGTCCGGCGATGTCTGGGACAGCCGCGCCGACTACGACCGGAACGTGATCCGCAAGTACGCCCTGGGCACCTTCGCCGACCTGCTCAAGGCCTCGGCCCGGCACCCGGCGATGCTGACCTACCTGGACAACCGGTTCTCCACCCGGCAGGCGCCGAACGAGAACTACGGCCGGGAGCTGCTGGAGCTGCACACCGTCGGGCTGGAGTACGCCGAGACCGACGTGAAGGACGCCGCGAAGCTGCTCAGCGGGCTCACCGTGGACAACGCGACCGGGCAGTACCGGTACGACGCGGCGAACCACGTGACCGGGGCCGTGAAGATCCTCACCTTCGCGCACGCCAACGCGACCACGACCGGCGGCGAGGCGGCCGCCCTGGCGCTCCTCGACCACCTGGCGATCCATCCGTCGACCGCCCGGCGGATCGCGACCAAGCTGTGCGTCCGGTTCGTCGCCGACGTGCCGCCGCCGAGTCTGGTCACCAAGCTGGTCAAGGTCTATCTGGACAACCGGTCGGCGATCGTGCCGGTGCTGCGGGCGCTGTTCGGCTCGGAGGAGTTCGCGAGCTCGGTCGGCGCGAAGACCCGGACGCCGCTGGAGGACCTGGCGGCCACCGTGCGGATCCTCGGCTACGGTCCCCCGCCGAGCGGGACCAAGACGTACGAGAGCCTGTACTGGATGGCCCGCAACGCCGGCCAGGCGCCGCTGGGCTGGGGGCCGCCGAACGGCTACCCGGACGTCGCCGCCGCGTGGGCGTCGCCCTCCGGCCTGCTCGTGCGGTGGAACTTCCACCTCACCATCGCCGCCGGGTACTGGCCCGCCGACCTGGTCAAACCGGCCGACCTGCTGACCGGGCTGATCGGGGCGCGGCCGGCCACCTACGGCGCGCTGATCGACGCGACCGCGAAACGGCTGCTCGGCGTCGCCCTCGGCACGTCGCAGACCGCGGCGGTGGCGGCTTTCTACGGCAAGACACCGGCGTCGCAACTGAAGTCCAACGATCCCGCGGTTGGCTGGATGTATCCGTACCTGCTGACCATGCTGCTGAACTCTCCGAACTTCGCGCTGCGATGACCGCTGAGGTGGGAACTGTGAACTGTGGTTGTGACGAGGACCGCCGGGCCCGTCTGTCCCGGCGCCGGCTGCTCGCCGCCGGGGCGGCCGGGGCGTTCGCCGGGCTGGCCGGCTCGCAACTCGACACCCAGCTGGCGTTCGCGGCCGACCCGGCGTACGCCGGCGACGTGCTGGTGCTGCTCTCGCTGCGCGGCGGGTTCGACGGGCTGTCCGCGGTCGTCCCGGCCGGCGACCCGGCGTACTACGCCGCCCGGCCGTCGATCGCGGTGCCGAAGTCGCAGCTGATCGGCGGCGGGACGTACTTCGGGCTGCACCCGGCGCTGGCGCCGCTGCTGCCCTACTGGACGTCCGGCAAGCTGGCCGCGGTTCAGGCGGTCGGGCAGCCGGCCCCGAACCGGTCGCACTTCTCCGCGATGGAGGAGCTGGAACGGGCCGCGCCGGGCACCTCGCTGCGCACCGGCTGGCTGAACCGGATGCTCGGCTCGCTCGGCGCCGACGACCCGTTCAACGCGATCGCGATGGGCACCGCGCGACCGGCGCGGGTGCTCGACGGGCCGGCGCCGTACCTCGGCCTCGGCTCGGTCGACGGGCTCGCGCTGACCGGCGACGACGCGGCCAAGCCGCTGTCGGCCGCGATGGCGGCGCTCTACCAGGGCGCGCCGGCCGCGCTGGCGCGGACCGCGGGGCAGCTCACCGGCGCGCTCGACCGGGGCAGGGAGCTGCGCGCGGTCGGCTATACCCCGGCGAACGGCGCGGCGTACCCGTCGACCGACCTCGGCGCCGCGCTGCGGGACGTGGCCCGGATGATCAAGGCGGGCGCCGGGCTGATGACCGCGACCGTCGACTCCGGCGACTGGGACATGCACGAGAACCTGGGCGCCGCCCAGCCCGGCCGCCGCATGCACGACCAGCTCGCCCAGCTGGCCGGCGCGATCGCCGCGTTCGCCGCCGACCTCGGCCCGGACGGGCTGCGCCGGGTCACCCTGGTCACGATCAGCGAGTTCGGCCGCCGGGTCGGGCAGAACGGGTCCGGCGGACTGGACCACGGGTACGGCAACGCCATGTTCGTGCTCGGTGGCGGGGTCCGCGGCGGCCAGGTCTACGGCACCTGGCCGGGCCTGGCCGCGGACCGGCTGCGTGACGGCGATCTCGCGGTGACCACCGACTATCGCGCGGTGATCGGCGAGATCCTCCGCGCCCGGTGCGGCGTGGGCAGCCTGGCCCCGGTCTTCCCGGGCGTGACCGCATCCTCGCTCGGATTGGTGACCGCACGCTGAATTCGCCTTTCGGCGCGAGGTTGCTGTTTCACACTGTCACCGACATTTCGACGTACGGAGGTGACGGTGACCAGCAACCTGTTGGCCGAGCTCATCGGGGGTCAGCGGCGCCCGTCCGGCCCGCCGCCCGCCCGGGAGATGCCGGCGATCCTGCGCGCGGCCCGCCACCGGGCCGGGCCGCCGCTCCGGATCCGCCGGCACACCTCGGACGAGGGCCTGCCGTTCTGGCGGTGGGACTGCGAGAGCTGCGGCGAATACGGCGGGGGCCGGCACCACCCGGACGCGATCTCCCGGGCGACCCGGCACTGCCACGAGCACCCGGACCACCGGTCGTCGCTGCTGCCTCCGGCCAGTTGCCGCCAGCCGGACACGTATCTTCCGCTGCACCCGATGCTCTACGCCGTCGACGACGACCCCGGCCCCGTCCCGCTCAGCCTCTGACCGCCACCACCGAGCCCGCGGCCCACGCGGCCGGGGCGTGGGTCCTTTGAAACCGCAACCACCCGCGGACGTCGCCCTGGAGGGCCTCGCGTTCTTGGGCGCCCCGCGCCCTGCGAGGCCCGGAAGGGTCCCCGCGGGAGCGACGATCAGTTATTGGCCGCAGCGTAGGCAAAAAAGAATTTGATCTTGATGGGCCCGCGCTCGGCTGACCGGAAGCGATCAGCCGAGCGCGGGATCATGATCAGGGTTGGGTGTCGCCGGCGCCGGTGCGCTTCTGGGCCTCGTCGACGCCCCGGTCCACCTGCTCGGAGTACTTGTTGCCGGTCCGCTGGTCGATCTGGTCGCCGGCCTTCTCCAGCCCCTGGTCGATCTGCTCGTCGTGCTTGTCGGCGAAGTCCTTGGCCTTGTCGAGGAAGCTCATCGCTCGGTTCCCTTCACTTCTGCCTCAGTTGTTCCGGTGTTCCGCTTACCCAGAATTTCCGCAACCTTGCGGAACAGTGGGTCGGTGTACACCTCCGGGAGCGCGGGGCGCAGCGGAATTCGCCAGTTCGGGTACTCGTCGAAGGTTCCGGGCAGGTTCGGCTGGCGCTCGTCCAGCAGCACGTCGTAGAGGGACGCGGTGACCAGCCGGCACGGGGTGCGGGCGAGGAACTCGTGCATCGCGAGCACCACGTCCTCGGGGCGCTCCGAGTCGAGCAGGCCCTCGGCCCGGAGCCGGTCCAGCAGCGCCGCCTTGTCCGCGCGCCAGGTGGCCCACTCCTGCTCGGCGGTGCCGGCCAACTGGCCCAGCCGCGCCCGGACCTCGACCTGCGCCCCGGCCAGGAACCCGGCGGCGGTCGGCAGATCGTGGGTGGAGATGCTGGCCAGCGCGTTGCGGCGGTAGTCGGCCGAGGGCCGGAACTCGCCGGTGTCCCAGTCCCGGGTGAACCACAGCACGGACGAGCCGAGCATGTTCATCCGTTCCAGGGTGTCGGTCATCTCGGGCAGGACGGTCCCCAGGTCCTCGCCGATCACCACGGCGCCGGCGCGTTGCGCCTCCAGGGCCAGGATGCCGAGCATGGCCTCCGGGTCGTAGTGCACGTAGGTGCCCTCGGCCGGCCCCATGCCCGGCGGCACCCACCAGAGCCGCCACAGCCCGGCCACGTGGTCCACCCGGAGCCCGCCGGCGTGCCGGAAGATCCGTCGCAGCATGTCGCGGTAGGCGGCGTAGCCGGTTTCGATCAGCGTGTCGGGCCGCCACGCGGCGAGCCCCCAGTCCTGGCCGAGCTGGTTGAAGGCGTCCGGCGGGGCGCCCGCCCGCACGCCCGGGGCGAGCGAGTCCTGCAGCAGCCAGCCGTCCGCGCCGGTCGGGTCGATGCCGACGGCCAGGTCGTGCACGATGCCGACCGGCATCCCGGCGGCCGCCTCGCGGGCCAGGTTCAGCTGCTGCTCGACGAGTCGCTGGACCCAGGCGTGAAAGGCGATCCGGTCGCTGCGGTAGGCGAGCACGGCCGGGGCGTCCGGCCGGCGCAGTTCCTCGGGCCACGCCTGCCAGTTCGGGCCGTGCCGCTCGGCGAGCGCGCAGAACCGCGCGAAGTCGGTCAGCCCCGGATCGTCGGCCAGGTCGACCGGCTCGGCGAGGGGCCAGAGCAGCTCCAGCGCGGCGAGCTTGGCCTCCCACACGGCGGTGTAGTCGATCAGCTTCTCGGCCTTCGGCTTAAGAGCATCGATCCGATTTTGTACGGCCTGGTCCGCGCCCCGATACTCGGCCGTGTCGGAGATCCGCAGGTACATCGGGTTCGCGAAGCGCCGGCTGGACGGCGAGTACGGCGAGGCCGGCACCGGCGGCACCGGCGTGATCGCGTGCAGCGGGTTGAGCAGCACCAGCCCGGCGTCCCCGCACTGCTCCACGAAGGACCGCAGGTCCCCGAGGTCGCCCATGCCCCACGACTCGGCCGAGTGCAGCGCGTAGAGCTGCAGCATCCAGCCCCAGGTGGCCGGCGGCTGGGGCAGCTCCACCGGGACCACCACGACCGTGGTCCGCCCGAGCCGGTGCCAGCCGAGCGGCAGGTCCGCCAGCACGCTGACGGTCCGGACGGTCCCGTCCTCCAAGATCAGCTCGGCCGACGCGGGTAACTCCCGGCGCTGGCCCTCGCGCAGCACGATCGTCCCCGGCAGATCGTCGGACGTCTTGACCCCGGCGAGCGCGGCCTCGACCGCGGCCGGGGTGGCGGCGTCGACGCCGAGCAGGCCGAGCACGCCGATCACCGACTCGGGGGCGACCTCGGTGTCGCGGCGCTGGAAGTTCTCGTACCGGGTGGCCACCCCGTATGCCGCGGCGAGCGCCTCGAGCTTCGCGTCCATGCTGCCCCTTCCGTTCGGTGACGGCCACTTACCCGTGATCATCGGTGGTTACTCGGTGTCGCGGCCGTTGCTTACATCGGTCAGCATGGGGCACATGGCTGACATGGTGAAGTGGTGGTCGCGGCTGACCGCGGCGCTGACCGGCGCGGTGCTGTCCCTGGTGATCCCGGTGCACGCGTGGGCGGCGAGCAGCGGGGCCGGTGAGGTGGCGACCGAGGCGGTGAAACGGCGTACGCGGAGCCGGGGTGGATTCGGGTTCTTCGCCTTCGGCGGACTCTGCTGCCTGCTGATCGTCGGGGGCGTGGTGCTGACGATCGTGTTGATTTCCCGCAATCGCAGGCGCCGCTGAGGATCCCCGCCCTAGTTTGGGAGGATGCGGACGCGTAGCAGGCGATCGATGGCCCTGGGTGGCGGAATCGCCGCGATTCTCTGCGTCCCGCCCGCGGTGTCGGTGGCCGCGAACGCGTCCGCGGACGTGCTGCTCAGCATGGCCCGCCCGGCGCTCGCGTCCTCGACGCAGAGCGTGGCGTGGCTGGCCTCGTCCGCGGTGGACCGGGGGACCGGCACCCGCTGGGCGAGCGGCACCGGGACCGGCACCGAGTGGCTGCGCGTCGATCTGGGCGCGGCGCAGGAGGTCACCCGGGTGCGGCTGCACTGGGCCACGGCGTATGCCCGGGGCTACCGGGTGCAGTTCTCCGACGACGGGGCGACCTGGGCGGACGCGTACCGGACCGCGGCCGGCAACGGCGGCGTCGACGACCTGCGCAACCTCAAGGGGCACGGGCGGTATCTGCGGATCCTGGCCACCCAGCGGGCCACCCCGAGCGGGTATTCGCTGTGGGACGTGCGGGCCTACGGTCCGGGGCCGGCCGCGAAGCTCCCGGAGTCGGCGACCGCACCCGGCGCGGGCGTCCCGGCGGTCGCCGGCGACCTGCGCGCGCGGGTCAAGAAGGAGACCGCGCTGGAACTGGTCGCGAGCGCGGAGAACTCGACGCTGAACTGGCGCGGCGAGTTCGGCTACCTCGAGGATCTGGGCGACGGGCGCGGCTACACCGGCGGGATCATCGGGTTCTGCTCGGGGACCGGCGACATGCTCGACATGGTCACCGACTACACCCGGCGGTCGCCGTCGAACGCGCTGGCGAAGTACCTCCCGGCGCTGCGGGCGGTGGACGGCACCGAGTCGCACCGGGGGCTCGACCCCGGGTTCCCGGCGGCCTGGCGGACGGCCGCGCGGGACCCGGTCTTCCAGCAGACCCAGCAGGACGCCCGGGACCGGATGTACTTCACGCCGGCCGTGCGGCTGGCCGAGACCGACGGGCTGCGGGCGCTGGGGCAGTTCGCGTACTACGACGCGGCGGTGATGCACGGCGTCAACGGGCTCCGGGCCATCCGCGAGCGGGCGGTGCGGGCCCGGAAGACGCCGTCCCAGGGTGGGGACGAGATCGCGTACCTGGGCGCCTTCCTCGACTCCCGGGACACCGAGATGCGCAAGGAGGCGGCGCACAGCGACACCACCCGGGTCGATACCGCCCAGCGAGTCTTCCTCAAGGGCAGCAATCTCGACC